>NZ_JAUTAN010000001.1:2815974-3128860 GCF_030818655.1 Nocardioides zeae
CGAGCGCGTTGAGCAGTGCCCAGTCGGCGATCGCGTCGGAGCCGTCGAGCATGGCCTCGGTCTCGCGGTAGGGCGAGGCCACGGAGCCGCAGTCGAGGTGGTCGCGGCCGATGACGACGGGCGCGGAGAGCTCGCCCGCGGCCACCATCTCGTTGAAGCGGAGGCCGGCGCGGGCGCGCTCGCCGTACCCCAGCCAGCAGATCCGGGCGGGCAGACCCTGGAAGTGCACACGCTCCCCGGCCATCTCGATCCAGCGGTGGAGCCGCTCGTACTCCGGCTTCTCGTCACGCGGGAACAGCTCGAGGATCGCGCGGTCGGTCGCGGCGATGTCCGCGGGGTCCCCCGACAGCGCCGCCCACCGGAACGGCCCCATGCCCTCGCAGAACAGCGGCCGGATGTAGGCCGGCACGAACCCCGGGAACGCGAACGCCTCCTCGAAGCCGCCCTTGCGGGCCTCGTCGCGGATCGAGTTGCCGTAGTCGAACACCTCGGCGCCCGCGTCCTGCAGCGCGACCATGGCACGCACGTGCTCCGCCATCGAGGCGCGTGCCTGCGCGACGAAGCCCTCCGGGTCGGCCGCGCGGCGCTGCTCCCACTCGGCGAACGGCACGCCCGCGGGCAGGTAGGCCAGCGGGTCGTGCGCGGAGGTCTGGTCGGTCACCACGTCGACGGGTACGCCGCGGCGCACGATCTCCGGGAGCACCTCGGCCGCGTTGCCGTGGAGCCCGATCGAGAGCGCCCGGCGCTCGTCGCGGGCCGCGGTCGCGAGCGCCAGCGCATGGTCGAG
This sequence comes from Nocardioides zeae, assembly GCF_030818655.1. NCBI lineage: Bacteria > Bacillati > Actinomycetota > Actinomycetes > Propionibacteriales > Nocardioidaceae > Nocardioides > Nocardioides zeae. Next base: position 2,816,762 of record NZ_JAUTAN010000001.1, read on the forward strand.
GTCGTCGGCGCGGACGTCGAGGTAGCGGTGCTCGATGCGCCGGGCGATGCGCGCATCGTCGACCTCGACGCAGAGGACGACGCCGTCGTTCATGGTGACCGCGAGGGGCTGCGCACCGCCCATGCCGCCGAGGCCCGCGGTCACCGTCAGGGTGCCGGCGAGCGTGCCCCCGAACCGCTTGTCGGCGACCGCGGCGAAGGTCAGGTGGGTGCCCTGGAGGATGCCCTGCGTGCCGATGTAGATCCACGAGCCGGCGGTCATCTGGCCGTACATCGTCAGGCCGAGGTCCTCCAGGCGTCGGAACTCCTCCCAGCTCGCCCAGTCCCCCACGAGGTTCGCGTTGGCGATCAGCACGCGGGGAGCCCAGGTGTGCGTCCGCATCACCGCCACCGGCTTGCCCGACTGCACGAGCAGCGTCTCGTCGTCGGCGAGGTCGGTCAGGCAGGCGACGATCGCGTCGTACGCCTCCCACGAGCGCGCCGCCCGTCCCGTGCCGCCGTAGACGACGAGGTCGTCGGGGCGCTCCGCGTTCTCCGGGTCGAGGTTGTTCATCAGCATCCGCAGCGGCGCCTCGGTCTGCCACGAGCGCGCCGTGAGCGCCGAGCCGCGCGGCGCGCGGACGGGCCGGGGTCCCGCGCCGGGGCGGGGGGTCGTCGTGCTCATGCCAGTTCTCCGATCTCCTGCTGGACGGCGGTGAGGAGCCCGCCCGAGGCGACGAGGCCGACGGCGGCCTCGATCTCGGGGGCGAGGTGGCGGTCGGGGCCGGGTCCGGCGACGTCGGCCGCACGCAGGGCCACGACGGCCGCCCCCGTGCCCGGGGCCGGAGCGACGCCCAGCTCGGCGACCCGCAGGTCGAGCGCCCGGGCGCCGGTCATCGCCTCGATCGCCACGACGCGGGCCAGCGCGTCCACCGCACGGCGCAGCTTGCGGGCGGCCGACCACCCCATCGACACGTGGTCCTCCTGCATCGCCGACGACGGGATCGAGTCGACGGAGGCCGGCACCGCGATCCGCTTCAGCTCGGAGACGAGCGCCGCCTGCGTGTACTGCGCGATCATCAGCCCCGAGTCCACCCCCGGGTCGTGGGCGAGGAACGGGGGCAGCCCGTGGTTGCGGGCCCGGTCGAGGAACCGGTCCGTACGGCGCTCGCTGATCCCCGCGACGTCCGCTGCGGCGATCGCGAGGAAGTCGAGGACGTGGGCGACCGGCGCCCCGTGGAAGTTGCCGTTGGACTCGACGCGGCCGCCGTCGGGGTCGTCCGGGTCGACGAGCACGACCGGGTTGTCGATGGCGGAGGCCAGCTCACGGCTCGCCACGAGCGCCGCGTGGTCGACGGTGTCGCGCGCGGCGCCGTGCACCTGGGGCGAGCAGCGCAGGGAGTAGGCGTCCTGGACGCGGTTGCAGTCGGGCCCGCGGTGGGAGGCGACCACCGGGGAGTCCGCCAGCAGCCGGCGGAGGTTGGCGGCCGACGCGCCCTGGCCCGGGTGGGGCCGGAGCGCCTGCAGGTCGGCCGCGAACACCCGGTCGGTGCCCAGCTGCGCCTCGACGCTCATCGCCGCTGCCACGTCCGCCGTGGCGAGGAGCATGCGCAGGTCGGCGATCGCCAGCAGCAGCATGCCGAGCATCCCGTCGGTGCCGTTGATGAGGGCGAGGCCCTCCTTCTCGGCCAGCTCCACCGGCGCGAGGCCCGCGGCGGCGAGCGCGTCGGCCGCGGGGCGCAGCTGCCCGGCGGCGTCCCGCACGTCGCCCTCGCCGATGAGCGCCAGCGCGCAGTGCGACAGCGGCGCCAGGTCGCCGGAGCAGCCGAGGGACCCGAACTCGTGGACCACCGGGGTGATGCCCGCGTCGAGCATCGCCGCCAGGAGGGCGGCGGTCCCGCGGCGTACGCCGGTGCGCCCGGTCGCCAGCGTCGAGAGCCGCAGCAGCATGAGCGCGCGCGTCACCTCGCGCTCGACCTCCGGGCCCGTCCCGGCCGCGTGGGAGCGCACCAGCGAGCGCTGCAGGTCGCGTCGCTGGCTCGCCGGGATGTGGCGCGTGGCCAGGGCGCCGAAGCCGGTGGAGACGCCGTACGACGGGGTGGGTGCCGCCGCCAGGCTCTCGATCACCCCGCGGGACCGGTCGATCGCGGCGAGCGCGTCGTCGCCCAGCCGCACCCCGGCCCCGTGGCGCGCGACCGCGACGACCTCCTCGGGTGTGAGGGGTCCGGTGCCGACGACGACCTGCGGGAAGCTCATGGCTCCATCGAACGGTCGTGGCCGCGGCGCCGCCAGGGTTCCAACCCGCGCCTTGTCTCGGGTGCGAGACATCGCGACACACTCATCTCGCGACAGACCCAATGAATAGAGGTGGGTTCTGCCCACCATTCATTCGCTCGGGGGAAACATGTGGAACTTCGGGTCGTCCCGTCCGGTGCGCTGGTGCGCGCCGATGGTGAGCTTCGCGATGGTGCTGTCGATGACCGACACTGCGGGCGCTTCGGTCGATGAAGAGCCCGACGGCCGTGCGGCCCCGAGCGTCAACGCGTTGGCCCAGGTCGTCGCGGACGCAGCGCCCGACGGTTCGACGGCAGCGAGACAGGAGGACTGGGTCGACCTTGCCACCGACGGATCGGCGGCCGGACCACAGCAGGCCACGGAAGGCGCGGTGCTGTCCACGCTCGGAGGCGGGGCGTCGCTCTCCACGTCTGCTGGAATCCAGGTTGGGCTACCGGGTTCTCCGGCTCTGGCGTCCCCCGCGATCGCCGACACCGGCCTGCTGGTGCTCGAGGCGACCGCGGACGGCGAAGCCAGCCTCGCAGTTGCGGTGACTGAAGCGACTGCATCCGTCCAGCTCATCATCCCCGACAGCGCGGCGAGCGGGCGGCACGAGTTCGACATCACCGGCGCCATCCCGCGCCTGGAAGCCGACGGCAGTGTCACGCTCCTCTCGCCGCAGCCGTCGAGTGCGGGCGACGCGGACCACCCGTCCGACGACGTCGCCCTTGGTTTCGTCGATGTTCCGTGGGCGGTCGACGCCAACGGGGAGGCGGTCCCCACGCACTTCGAGGTCGATGGCAACCTCCTCACGCAGGTCGTCGACGTGGACTCCACGACAGCGTTCCCGGTCGTCGCGGACCCGGATCTCATCTTCTTCGCCAAGTGTGGCGCGGCTGTAGCCGTGTTCCTCGCCGAGAACAGCGCGCTCGCCGGGAAGTTCTGGCGAGTCTTCAAGAGTCGTAAGGCGCTGATCAACACTTTCAAGGGGTTGAAGGGCATGAAGATGTCGACGAAGGTGAAGTACGTGGCTCAGCGGCTAGGTACGGAAGTGTCGAAGATGTCCGGCATCCAGGACCTCGTGACGCGATGCACCCCGTAGAGGAAAGCGCGACCTGCCTCGCCGACGGCTACCGAAGCCGCCGTCGGCAGGGCAGCGCAGAACCGTTGAAGGCACGCCGCAAGGCCGCCGTCGAGGTCGGCATGATGTTCCTGAACGTGAGCGTCACCGTCGTTCTGAGCTGCCTGCTCGTGGCCGACATCGACCCCCGTGACGCTGCCCTGTGGGGGCTGGCCAGCGGCATCGGCGCGGCGCTCGGGGTCGTCGCGCTCCGGGCGTACGTGCCGGCTCGGGTCCGGTCGCGGAGCGCAGAGGAGCCCGACGAGCCCGAGGACCCCGACGGCGGGTGGGACGTGGGCAGCTTCGTCTTGGCGGCCGTGATGATCCCCGTCGTGATGGGACTCGGCTTCCTGCTTCACGGCTGGCTGCTGGTGATGATCGTGCTCGTGTTCGCTTCCGCCGCTCCCGGGGCGACGCTGACCGGCGCGCTCGTGGCCGTCGTCCTCAGCATCACCGTGTCCGTGTGCGCGGAGTACGCCGTCGTCCACCCGCTCTACCGGCGCTGGGACATCGCCCTCGACTGAGGCTGAGCGATCGCGCGGCGCGGCAACGGGGCCTCGACTGGCTCCGCTGCTGCGCCGTCGATCTCGGCGCGTCATGCTCCACCGCCTGCTGGGCCAGGCTGGCGGCTGCCGGCACAGCCAGCCGACACAGGGTTGTGAGACTCGGTCGGGCAAGTGCCATCCCTGTCCCGCCCCCGTCCGGACCGGCGCGGAAGCGCCCCTCGCGCATCCCTCACGCCTTCTTAGCCGCAGCCTTCTTCGTCGCGGCGGTCGTCTTCTTGGCCGCGGTCTTCTTGGCGGTCGCCTTCTTCGCCGTGGCCTTCTTGGCCGGCGCCTTCTTCGCGCCCTTCTTGGCCGCCTTCTTCGCAGGGCCCTTGGCGCGGCGCTCGGCGAGGAGCTCGGCCGCGCGCTCCAGCGTGACGGCCTCGACGGAGTCGTCCTTGCGGAGGGTGGCGTTGTACTCGCCGTCCGTCACGTACTCCCCGAAGCGGCCCGCCTTGACCACGATCGGCTGCCCGGAGACGGGGTCGTTGCCCAGCTCCTTGAGCGGCGGCGCGGCCGCGGCGCGGCCCCGCTGCTTGGGCTGCGCGTAGATCGCCAGCGCCTCGTCGAGCGTGATGTCGAAGATCTGGTCCTCGCTCGTCAGGGACCGCGAGTCGGTGCCCTTCTTGAGGTAGGGCCCGTAGCGGCCGTTCTGCGCCGTGATCTCGACGCCCTCGGCGTCGGTGCCGACCACCCGCGGCAGGCTGAGCAGCTTGACCGCGTCGTCGATGCCGATCGTGTCGAGCGCCATCGAGCTGAGCAGCGAGCCCGTGCGCGGCTTCGCGCTCTTCGGCGCGTCCTCGGGCAGCAGCTCGGTGACGAACGGCCCGTAGCGTCCGTTCTTCGCGACGACGACCAGGCCCGTCTCCGGGTGGCGCCCCAGCTCGCGCTCCTCCCCCGCGGGGTTGGCCAGCAGCTCCTGCGCCTTCTCCAGCGTCAGCTCGTCGGGCGGCAGGTCGTCGGGCACGTTGGCACGCTTCGCCAGGGGCGTGCCGTCGTCGCCGGGACCCTCGAGGTAGGGCCCGTACTTGCCCACCCGCAGGTGGATGCCCGAGTCCGCGCCGTCCTCGGTGCCGCCGAACGGCACGGGGAACGTCGCGAGCTCCTTGGCGTCGATGTCGCCCAGCTCGTTGACCAGCGTCTTGAGGCCGTCGACGTCGCCGGCACCGAAGTAGAACTCCGCCAGCTCGGTGTTGCGGTCGGAGCGACCCGCCGCGATCTCGTCGAGCACGTCCTCCATCTGGGCCGTGAACTCGTAGTCGATCTGGCGCGGGAAGTGCTCGGTCAGCAGCCGCACGACGGAGAACGCCAGCCAGGCCGGCACCAGTGCCGTGCCCTTCTTGTAGACGTATCCCCGGTTGAGGATCGTGCCGATGATCGACGCGTACGTCGACGGGCGGCCGATCTCCCGGTCCTCGAGCTCCTTGATGAGGGTGGCCTCGGTGTAGCGGGCCGGCGGCTTCGTCTCGTGGCCCGCCGCCGCGAGGCTGGCCGCCGAGACGGCGTCGCCCTCGGTGAGCTGGGGCAGGCGCGTCTCCGAGTCGTCGGACGCGGCACCGTGGTCGGTGCCCTCGACGTACGCCTTGAGGAAGCCGTGGAACGTGATGACCCGGCCGGAGGCGGAGAAGACGACGTCCTCCCCCGTGGCGGCGGCACCGCCCACGCGGATCGACACCGTCTGCCCGACGGCATCGCGCATCTGGGAGGCGACGGTGCGCATCCAGATCAGCTCGTAGAGCCGGAACTGCTCCCCGGTGAGCCCCGTCTGCGCCGGGGTGCGGAACGACTCGCCCGCCGGGCGGATCGCCTCGTGGGCCTCCTGCGCGTTCTTGACCTTGCTCGCGTAGACGCGGGGCGAGTCCGGCAGGTACTCCGCGCCGTACAGCTCCCGCACCTGAGCGCGGGCCGCCTGCACCGCGCTGTCCGACAGCGTGGTGGAGTCGGTGCGCATGTAGGTGATGAAGCCGTTCTCGTAGAGCCGCTGCGCCACGGACATCGTGACGCTCGCGCTCATGCCGAGCTTGCGCGACGCCTCCTGCTGGAGCGTCGTCGTGCGGAACGGCGCGTACGGCGAGCGCTTGTAGGGCTTCGACTCCACCGAGCGGACGTCGAACGTCGTCTCCCCGAGCGCGCTCACGAGGGCCTCGGCGCGAGGGCGGTCGAGGTGCACGACCTTGCCCGCCGCGGCCTGCTTGAGCTGGCCGTCGGGGCCGAAGTCGGAGCCGCGCGCCACGCGCGCCCCGTCGACGGAGTGCACCTTCGCCGGGAACATCCGCTGCTCGTGCTTGGAGCCGGCGTCGAAGGTGCCCTCGAGGTCCCAGTAGGACGCCACGCGGAAGCGCATCCGCTCGGCCTCGCGGTCGACCACGAGACGGGTCGCCACGGACTGCACGCGGCCGGCCGACAGTCCGCTCATCACCTTGCGCCAGAGGACGGGCGACACCTCGTAGCCGTAGAGGCGGTCGAGGATGCGCCGGGTCTCCTGCGCCTCGACGAGGTCCATCGCGAGCTCGCGCGGGTTCTGCGCCGCCTCGAGGATCGCCTGCTCGGTGATCTCGTGGAAGACCATGCGCTTGACGGGGATGTTCTTCGGCTTCAGCTCGTCGAGCAGGTGCCACGCGATGGCCTCGCCCTCGCGGTCACCGTCGGTGGCGAGGAAGAGCTCGTCGGCGTCCTTCATCAGGCCCTTGAGCTTGCTGATGTGCGCCTTCTTGTCGCGGGGCACCACGTAGTAGGGCTGGAAGCCGTTGTCGACGTCCACCGCGAGGCGGCCCCACGGCTTGTCCTTGATCTTGGCCGGGGTGTCGGCGGCGTTGTTGGGCAGGTCGCGGATGTGGCCGATCGACGACTCGACGACGTAGTCCTTGCCGAGGTAGCCCGCGATCTTCCGCGCCTTCGTCGGCGACTCCACGATCACCAGCTTGTGTGCCACTCTTCCCAACTCCCAGCTCGATCGGTGACGGACGGGACCGGCTCCCGTGCCCCCACGGCGGGTCACAGTAGCGCGGTCCGCTGACGACCGGAGCGGGCGGAGCCGCCGAGCCTGTGGACAGACGTTCGACAACCGTCCCCGGCGGCGGCACCGTGGGACGCCCGGGAGAGACCCGGACGACGACACCACGGGAGCCACCGTTGTCCCACCACTGGAACGAGGACCCCTTTCGCGAGCCCTTCGGGGACCACCCCTTCGGCGACGTCCGCCCGGGCGAGCGCGTGACGCACCTCGTGCTCCTCGACGGCCGGCTCGTCGACGCCTGGACGACGGACGTGGCCGGCACCCGGTGGGAGCCGGTCGCCCGGGCGCTCGAGCGCGAGCGGCGCCCGCCTGCCGCGCCGGTCACCAGCGCGGTGGCGCCACCTCCTCCCCACGAGCAGGTGCTGGCGTGGCTCGACACGGTCGTCGGCGGCCGCGCGTCACTGCTGGCCCTCGACGGGCGACCGACCGTGGTCGACCCCGAGCCGCCGCCCGGCCTGACGCCCGGCGTCGCCGAGCGGCGCGTCGTCGTGCGCGACCTCGTCGGGGCGGTGGCCGAGGAGGTCTTCGACGACGATGTCGCGGCCACGCTGCTGCAGGTCGTGGACCTGGTGGCCGTCGAGGAGCCCGACCTGCTGACGGGTGCGCTGTCCGCGCTCCAGGTGGCCGGCGGGGTGTGCTGGCTGGTCGGCCGGGCCAACGGGCTGTTCACCGGCGGGGTCACGCAGACCACGGTCCGCGACCTCCTCGGGCTGGCGTCCCCGCTGACGGGCGGCGGCCAGGCCGTCCGCAGCGCGCTCGGCGTCGCCTGGCCGGAGGCCACCCCGCCGCCGTCGTGGACCGGGGGGCGACTGATCGCCACCGGGCGACCGGAGGTCCTGACCCGACGCGTGCGGCGCCAGCTCGTGCGCAGCCGTGACCGGGCGCTGGCCGAGCTGGAACGGGTCCGACGGGAGCAGGCGCCCCACGACCCGACGGCCGACGCCGCCTAGGGGCCCGGGGTGCTGCCGCGCTGAGCCGCCTCAGACCTCGAGGAACCCGTCGGCCACGAGGTCGCGCACGACCGGCACGTAGGTGCGGCGCAGCTCGGCCGCGTCCTCGTCGAGGAGCTGGCCGAGGGCGTCGAGGATCTGCCCCACGGTGAGGTCGCCGTCGCTCGCGCCGACGAGACCCGCCGTCACGGTGTCCGCCGCGTGGCCGCGACGGAAGCCCCGCTGCTGGCGGAGCACGATCGCCTCGGGGTCGGCCGCGCCGGGTTCGCCGAACGACTCCTGGCGCACGTCGGAGCGCACCCGCAGGCGGGCGCCCAGGAGCGCCTCGTCGTCGAGACCGGCGAGGTCGTCGACCGCGTCGCCCCAGGCGCCGATCGCACCGGCGATGGGCTGCTCGACCTCGTAGGGCCACTCCTCGAGGCGCAGCGTCGCGTCACCCGCGGCGCCGTCGGGCCGCCGGCGCAGGTTGATCCAGCCGAAGCCCACTCCCTCGATCCCCTGGTCGGCGAACCACGAGAGCCAGGTGTCGTAGCGGCGGAGGTACTCGGGCGTGCCCGTCGCCCCTTCGTCGGCGAGCCACAGCTCGACGTACGCCGCGGGGTCGAGCACCTCGCGCTGCACGACGAACGCGTCGCTGACGATGCCCTCGTCGGTCGGTCCCAGCCAGCCGGCGAGCCGCTCGTCCCAGGGGGTGCCCTGCGTGATCACCCAGTTGGCGAGCACCTGGCACCACCCGCCCGGCGTGAGGTGGCGTGGCGCGGCGCGCACGATGTCCTCGACGACCCGGTCGCCGGGCAGGCCGGAGTCGCGGTAGACGAGACGCTCGCCCGTGCCGGGCGAGATGACGAACGGCGGGTTCGTGGCGATCAGGTCGAACTGCTCGTCGCGCACCGGCTCGAAGTAGGAACCGTCCCGCACCTCGATCCCCGTGAGGTCGTTGAGCGCGGCGTTGAACCGCGCCAGGCGCAGCGCCCGCGCGTTGACGTCGGTCGCCACCACGCGGGCAGCGTGGGTGGCGAGGTGCAGCGCCTGGACGCCGCACCCGGTGCCGAGGTCGAGGGCGCTCACCACGTCGTCGCGCAGGGTCAGCTGCGCCAGCGACGTCGAGGCCGAGCTGATCCCCAGCACATGGTCGGCACTCACGCGGTTCGGCAGGCCGTCGAGCCCCGGCGTGAGGTCGCTGGCCACCCAGAGGTCGTGGTCGCCCGCGGCGTCCGGTGCCGCGTAGGGGCGGCAGTCGAGACGGGCCCGCACCTCGCCGACGGACGTCTCGAGGAAGCCTTCCACCGCGAGCCGGTCGACGAGGTCGGGCAGCGCGGCCTCGGCCTCGGCACGGGTGACGGCGGTCTGCAGGAGGAAGAGGCGCGTGAGCGTCGCCAGCGGCGAGCCGTCGGCCGTGCGCGCGAGGCCGGGAGCGGTCTGGTTGCGGGCGAGGGCTGCGTGCGCCGTGCCCCCGAGGAGGTCCGCGACGGCGTCGTACGTGAACCCCGCCGCCAGCAGGGCATCACGGAGACGGTGGGGCAGCGTCGACGAGTCGGTCACGAGCCCCGAGCCTAGCGTCGAGGGCCGTGGCACTTTCCCCGGTCGACCGGGGAACACGCCGCTTAGACCATCAACATTGATGGTTTAAGTGACACTTTCCCCGGTCGACCGGGGAAAGTGTCGCCTCGTCCCGCACCGACCGGGAACGAGGAAAGGCCCCTCCCGCCGGAGCGGGAGGGGCCTTTCGGAGGAGGTGACCCGAAGGTCACGTCCGCCGCGATCAGACGGGGCGGACGTTCTCCGCCTGCGGGCCCTTGGGGCCCTGCGTGACGTCGAACTCGACCTTCTGGTTCTCGTCGAGGGACTTGTAGCCCTGCGTCTGGATGGCCGAGTAGTGCACGAAGACGTCGTCGCCGCCGTCCTCCTGCGCGATGAAGCCGAAGCCCTTCTCAGCGTTGAACCACTTCACGGTGCCCAGAGTCATGGTGACTCACTTCTCCTTGTGTCGGGGCGAGAGCCGTCACTTCGACGGCCCACACCAGATGCGGTGACACGTCGCTCCGACTCACGTGAGTGGTCTTCCCACGAGAAAAAAGCGCCGTTGGATCACAAACTCCGCCGGCTGTACCTGCTGGAACCTTGCACCTGTTGCGAGCGTGAGCGTATCAAGTCCTCCCCAAGGAGCGTCATCCGTCCACAGCCCCAATCTCACGAAACCGGTGAAGTCTGTGCAACGCGTCGGTGACGACGGCGCAACGACGCCAGCGGGAGCCGCCCCCGCAGCGGGTGATCAGGACACGTAATTGGCATCGATGTCTCACTTGAGACATACTTGTCTCAGTCGTATCTCACCCGAAGGACTCCCATGACCTCCCGCGACGACATCGTCACGGCCGCCCTGCGCCACCTCAACGTGCACCCCACCGCGTCGACGGCCGAGATCGCCGCAGCGGCGGGCATCAGCCGCGCCACGCTGCACCGTCACTTCGCGAGCCGCGACGACCTCCTGCGCGAGATCGGGCTGCGCTCGCTGGAGCACTGGACCGGGGTGCAGGAGTCGACCGGGATGGTGGCCGCGACGTCGTCGCGCGACGCGGCACGCCTGCGCGCCTGCGCCGAGGAGATGCTCCGACAGCTGGTGGTCAGTGCGGACGACTTCGCCTTCGCCCTCGTCGACGAGTACCTCTACGCGCTGCCGGAGATCAACGCCCGCACCGAGGAGCTGTTCGAGCTCGAGGTCGCGTTCTGGGCCGCAGCCCTCGACGCCGGCGTCCTCCGCCCCGGCCTCACGCCGCGATGGGTCGCGCACGCGTCGTACGGCGTGCTCGTCGCCTGTCGCGAGGCCCTGCGCCACGGCGACGTCGCGCGTCGCGATGTCCCCGACCTCGTCCTCTCCACCTTCCTGCACGGAGTCTCCGCATGACCACCTCGATCCCGACCCCCCGTCCCGCGACCACCCGGGACCCGCGCCGCTGGGCCGGGCTGGCGGTGCTCTCCGCCAGCCTGCTCGTCGTCGTCATGGACATGACGATCCTCAACGTCGCCCTGCCCGCGCTGACGGCCGACCTCCGCCCCACGTCGGTGGAGCTGCTGTGGATCGTCGACGCCTACGCGCTGGTGCTCGCCGGCCTCCTCGTGCCGGCCAGCGCCCTCGCGGACCGGTTCGGTCGGCGCCGCGCCCTCGTCACGGGCTTCACGCTGTTCGCCGTCGCGTCGCTCGGTGCGCTCGTCGCGACGACCCCCGCGCACGTCATCGGTGTGCGGGTGCTGCTCGGCGTCGGCGGCGCCCTCATCATGCCGTCGACGCTCTCCATGATCCGCGCCCTCTTCTCCGACCCCCGCGAACGGGCGACCGCGCTCGGCGTGTGGGGAGCGATGGCGGCGCTGGGCGGTGCCCTCGGTCCCGTCGTCGGCGGCCTGCTCCTCGAGCACTTCTCGTGGCACGCGGCCTTCCTCGTGAACGTCCCCGTCATGGCGGTCGCGATCGTGGCCGCCCTCGTCCTGCTCCCCGAGAGCCGTTCGGCACGTCCGCCCCGCATCGACGTCGCGGGCGTGGCGCTCTCCGTCGTCGGCATGGCGGGGCTCGTCTACGCGATCAAGCACCTCGCCAAGCACGGCCTCGACCTGCAGGGCGGCGTCACCGCGGTCGTGGCCACCGTCGCCCTCACGCTCTTCGTGCGGCGCTGCCTGCGCACGCCCGAGCCCATGCTCGAGGTGCGCCTGTTCCGTGGCCGGGCCTTCAGCGCCGGCGTGCTCACCGCCCTCACCACGAGCGTCGCGATGTCGGCGCTCCTGCTGCTCGGCGCGCAGTGGCTGCAGCTCGTCGAGGGCTTCTCACCGCTGGAGGCCGGCCTCGCCCTGCTGCCCCTCGCGGTCGGCGGGCTCATCGGCTCGCCGTTCGCCCCGGCGGTGGCGGCCCGGATCGGGGCCCGCACCGTGCTGGCCGGTGGGCTCGCGGTCGCCGGCACCGGCTTCCTCGTGCTGGGGCTGGCGCCCGGCGAGCTCCACTACCCCGTGCTCGCCGTCGCGCTGCTGCTCGTCGGCATCGGCATGACCTCGCTCGCCGTCGCCTCCGCGGTCATCATGGCGGGCGCGCCGACCAGCAAGGCCGGCAGCGCCGCGGCGATCGAGGAGAGCAGCTACGAGATCGGCGCCGTGCTCGGCATCGCCGTACTCGGTTCGATGGCCAGTGCGGTCTACCGGTTCGGGCTCGACGGATCGGCGTACGGTCTCGACGCCGCGAGCGGCGACGTGGCCCGCGAGTCCCTGGCCGGGGCGCTCGAGGTCGCGGAGCAGCACGGGAGCGCCGCGCTCGTCGCGGACGCCACCGCGGCGTTCACCGAGGGGCTCACCTGGACGGGCCTGGCCGGCGGCCTGTTGCTGCTGCTCGCCGCGCTCGTCGTGCACCGGCTCACGCCGCGCGACCTCGATCTCGCGGACGCCGCGCACTGACCGAGGCGGTCACCGTGCTCACGAGGAAGAGGGCGGTGGTGCCGAGGACCACGAGCAGGGGCGCGGTCCACGACCCGGTCGCGTCGTGGACCGCGCCCAGCAGCGTCGGTCCGACGGCCGCGAACGCGTAGCCCACGCTCTGCACGAGGGTCGACATCCCCGCGCTCTCCCGGTCGGACCGCGCCCGGCGGGCGACGATCGTGAGGATCAGGGCGAAGCCACCGCCCTGCGCGATGCCGCCGAGGACGCTGCCGACGAGGTACGCCGAGGGCGCGAGCAGCAGCTGGGCCGGCATCGCCATCCAGAGCAGGCCGACGACGCCCGCGGCGACGGGCTCCCGCAGCCGCAGGGCCAGCAGCGGGACGCCGAGCGCGCCGACGACGGCGGAGACCTGGAAGACGGACGCCAACGCACCAGCGGCACTGCCCGCTCCGGCCTCGTCGGCCAGGATCGAGGGCAGCCAGGCCGTCAGCGAGTAGAAGGACGTGGACTGCCCCGCGAACGCCACCACGAGCAGCACGGCCACCGGGTCGCGCCAGACCGGGCCGGACGGGACCGCGGTCGCCACGTCCGGCGCGTCCGCCGCGCCCGACGTCGCCCCCTCCGCCGGACCCGGCGCCGCGCGCCGCGAGGTGCCCACGACGCGCCACCAGACCAGCGCGGCGACCACGCTCAGCACCGCCGGCGCCAGGAGGGCCGCCCGCCACCCGGACGCGGACGCGAGCGGGCCGCTGCCGATGAGCACGATCATCGAGCCGACGTTCATGACGGCCGTGTAGAGGCCCGTCACCGTGCCCACCCGCTCCGGCGCGACGCGGCTCCGGATGAGCACCGGCACGACGACGTTGCCGATGGTGATGCCGAGCCCGATGACGACCGTGCCGAGGACCGCCACCGCGAAGGATCCGCTCGACCGCACCAGGGACCCCACCAGCACGAGGCCCAGGCAGGCGAGGACCGCCGACTCCGCGCCGTACCGGCGGACCAGGGCGAGCGCGACCGGTGCGGCGAGCGCGAAGCAGAGCACCGGCAGGCTCGTGAGGAGGCCGACGGCGCCGTTGCCCACGTCGAGCGCCGACCGCAGCTCGTCGGTCACGGCCGAGACGCCGACGAACGGCGACCGCAGGTTGAGCGCCAGCAGGACGAGCGCCACGAGGAACACCCAGGGCCACCGACCGACGACGCGTTCCGAGCTCACCGACGCCACGGTAGGCCCCGCCCCGGGACTGCGCGCGCGCAGGCTGGGTACCACCGTCCTTGAGAACGGCCTGAGTACCGGGCAGGCTGTCAAGTCCCTGTTTCATCACCCGAGAGAAGGTGCGTCATGGGATACGGATTCGGAGGGTTCCTGGTCGTCGTCGGCCTGGTGCTCGCCCTCGCAGTGCGCGACAGCATCAACGAGGTCGACCTCGTCATGGTCGGCTGGATCATGGCGGCGGTCGGCGTCGTCGTGCTGCTGCTCACGGCCGTCACCCTCAACCGTGGCGGTCGGGCGCGCTCGCGCACGACGGTCACCGACCCGAACGGCGTGCAGCAGGTCCGCGAGACCCGCACCGACATCTGATCGGCACGCCGCACCCCCGCAGGAACCAGCAGCACCGCAGCACCCGCACGATTCCCCTCAACCCCCACCCAGGAGGAACCCATGAACACTCGCACCATCGCCATCGCCGCGCTCGTGATCGCCGTGATCCTGCTGCTGATCTTCCTTCTCTGATCCGGTGTGCCCGGCCGCGCTGCGGCCGGGCACACCCGGGAACGCCGACGGGGCGGACGCATCCAGCGTCCGCCCCGTCTCGCGTCCGCGGGGGCTCAGACCACCCGCGGATCTCCCGGCACGACGTCGACGAACGCGATCGCGACCTGGGCCGGCCCGAAGGCGGGGTCGGGTCCGAGCAGGGCACCCAGCTCCTGCAGCACGACGGCGCGCACCGCGTCGGCCAGCGGCCGCAGCTCCACCCCGTACGCCGCGACGAGGTCCAGCTCGAGACGGTCCAGGCGGCCCTCGTCCACCACGAGGCGGATCGCCGACGGGGCGTGGGTGGGACTGGTCTGCAGAGCACGGCGCAGGGCCGTCCTGACGACGCGGTCGGTGACCCACGTGCGCGAGCCCTCGTCGTCGTGGTCGACACGCCCCCGCGCGTCGTGGACGAGGATCGGGACCGCGGGGTCGAGCACGGACCGCAGGCGTCCGCGGACGGTCGCGGCCACCTCGCTCCATCCCTCGGGAGCGCCCTCCGCCGCCTCCTGGCGCGCGGCGTCGGCAGCGAGGTCGAGCGCGTCCTTGTGCTCCAGGTGCTCTAGCGCCACCGCTCCATCCTCTCCGCCAGCGTGCGGCGGCCGCGGTGCAGGTGACCGCGTACCGCTCCGACCGTCGTGTCCAGCGCCACCGCGATCTCGTCGTACGACATGCCCTCGATCTCCCGGAGCAGCCAGGCGGCGCGCTGGTGCCACGGTAGTTCGTCGAGCGCAGCCTGCAACGCCCGGAGGAGCTCGACGCGCTCGACGTGGCGCAACGGGTTGTCCTCGGAGGGCCGCGCCATGGCCGACAGCAGGTCGTCGTCGATGGGGGTCGGACGACGGTGCCGGTTGAGGTCGGCGGCGCGGCGGTGGACCAGTCGGAACAGCCAGGTGCGGAAGCTCGACCGCCCGGCGAACGTCCCGATCCCCTTCCACGCGGAGATCAGCGCCTCCTGCGTGACCTCCTTGGCGTCGGCGTCGCTGCCGCTCACCAGTCGCAGCGCGTAGCGGTACATCCCGGGGCCGTGCCGATCGGCGAGCAAGCCGAACGCCTCCTCGTCCCCCAGGCGCGCAGCCCGGAGCAGCGCGTCGTCGGAAGCCCCGCTTCGCTGCGGGCCGTGGGTGCTCACCTCAGGCAGCCTGACGGGGCCACCCAAAGCGGACTGCCGGTGCCCGCTTCCACACCTCCCAGCCATTGTCAATAGACGTGACTCAGGTCACAACAATCCGCCGTGACGAATCACCTGCACGACGCGACCAACCCATGTCCGACCTTGAACGAGAGGAACTCACATGACCGAGAAGCAGGCCCCCAAGGCTCCCAGCACCACCGCCCTCGAGCAGCGCGGCACCGGCACCCTCGCCTCCGAGGACGGCCGCACGTCGATCGCCGACACCGTCGTCGCGAAGATCGCCGGCATCGCGACCCGCGAGATCAGCGGCGTCCACGACCTCGGTGGCGGCGCCGCCCGCGTCGTCGGCGCCCTCCGCGAGCGCATCCCCGGCTCGCGCACGAACCTGTCGCAGGGTGTCGCCGTGGAGGTGGGCGAGCGCCAGGCCGCCGTCGACCTCGACATCGTCGCCGAGTACGGCGTCGCGATCGCCGACCTCGCTGCCGCCGTGCGCCGCAACGTGATCGCGTCCGTCGAGCGCATGACCGGGCTCGAGGTCACCGAGGTCAACATCACGGTGCACGACGTCTACATCGAGGGCTCGGACGAGGACACCGAGCCCACCGCCCCGCGCGTCGAGTGAGCGCGGCGTGACCCACGAAGCGCCGGAGACCGCGGGGGAACCCGAGGTCGACGTCGCCGACCAGGTCGCCGCGGCCGTGCTCGCGGTGCCGGGCGTCCACGCCCTGCACCCGGGCGCGTTCGGGGAGATCGCGACCTACCTCCCCGGTCGACGCGTCGCCGGCGTCCGGGTCGCCGACGAGCGGTGCGAGGTGCACGTGGTGCTGCAGTACCCGGCTCCCCTCGCGGCCACCACCGACGCCGTGCGTGCGGCCGTCCGCGCGGTGGTGCCGGGTCCCGTCGATGTGACCGTGGGTGACGTCGTGGACCCGGCAGCACCCTGAGCGACCCGCGATGACCATGCCTCCGTCTCCCGACCGACCGGACCCCGACCAGCTGCGCGCGCTGCGACGAGCGGCGGCACTCCGTCACCACCCCGACCGGGGCGGCGACCCGGAGGTGTTCGCCCGCGTCATGGCCCGGCTCGACCCTCGGCTCCCCCGCGCCGCGGGTCCGGACGGCACCGGTCGCGGGGAGGCCGGGCGGGCGGACCGCACCTCGGTCCGCCCGCCTCCGGTCACCGTCGTCCGCACCGGCTGGGCCCGGTCCGCCGGCCCGCTGCGACGTCGGGGGCGCACCGTCCTCGCCCTCGCGCGGCAGCGACTGCCGCGATCCGTCCCCGGCGCCCGGCGCTACGGGCGGCTCTGACCACCCGACCCTTCCACCCTGAGGAGTACCCACCATGACCACCTCGAGCCTCGGCCTCGTCGCCGGCCTGCTGCTGACCCTCGCTGTCACCACCGGCGGCTTCCTCGGCCTGCTCCTCGCCGTCGTCCTCGGCGGCGGCGGCTACCTGCTCGGCGGCCACGTCGACGGGCAGTTCGACCTCGGCGCCATCCTGCGAGGACGTCGTGACTGACCCCACCACCGTCGACGCCGCCGACCGGGGCACGCTCGAGGTCCGCACCAAGGCCATCCGCACCCTCGTGGAGCAGGCGGCCCTCGAGACGCCGGGCACCGTCGCCCACCGCACCGGCCTGGCCCGTCTCACCGGGCAGGGCCGCACCTCCGTCGAGATGCACGGCCGCAGCGCCCGCGTCACCACCGACGTCGCCTGCGTCTGGCCCTGCGCCGTCACGCAGATCGCCGTCGAGGTGCGTGACCGCATCCGGGACCTGGCCGCCCGTTACTCCGGCGTCCACATCAGCTCGGTCGACGTGACCGTGCACATCGTCGCCCCCGGCGACACCGACCAACCGCGAAGGAGGGTGGAGTGAGCACGACAGGATCCCTGCCGACCCCGGTGAAGGCGGCGCCGCGCTCGCTGCCCGCGTCCAGCATCGTGGCGGTCCTCGTCGCACTGGCGCTGGTGGCCCTGGCCGTCGTCGCCGGCCACTACCTCGCCGCGCGCCAGGGCTGGATCTCCGGCCAGGACAGCTGGCTGACCCCGGCCGTGGAGGCGCTGGACGGACTGACGGCCAGCGTCGCCGTGCTCGTCGCGGCCGCCGTGCTCGGCGTGGTCGGCCTGCTGCTGGCCGTGCTGTCCTTCGCACCGGCCCGCACGTCCCACGTGCGCAGCGCCGCCCGGGTCGACGGCGCCGCCCTCGACCTCTGGGTGTCCCCCGCGGCCGTCGCCGCGGTGGCCCGCAACGCCGCCGATCGCGCCCCGGGCGTCGTCGCCGCCGAGACGGTGCGCGTGTCCCGACGCCGCATCCGCATCGCCGTCACGACCCAGCGGGACGCCGGCCCCGTCCGCGAGGCGGCCACCACGGCCGCCCGGGAGGCCGTCGGCTCCCTGTCCACCGCACGCATCGACGTCGTCACGAAGGAGCTGCCGCGATGACCCCTCGTCTCCGCCTCCTCGACCGCACCGTCTGCCTGCTGCTGGGCCTGGCGCTCGTCGCGATCGCCCTGCTGGCCTTCGACTGGCGCTACGGCGTGGTCGGGACCTACGCCGACGCGCTCAGCACCACCGCCGCCGTCGACGTGGTCGAGAGCAGCTGGTGGCCGTGGGCGTTCGCCGCCGGCGCGCTCGTGCTGGCCCTGCTCGCCCTCGCCTGGCTGGTGGCGCACCTGCGCCGCCCCGGCCCGGGCAGCGAGCGTCTCGACGCCAGCGACCCCACGGGCCGCCTCGAGGTCGACCTCCGGTCGGCGGCCTCGGCCGTCGCCGAGCGCTTCGCCGAGCTGGCCCCCGTGGCCCACGCCCGCGGCACGACCGAGCAGCGCGGCCGGCACGCGCTCCTCGTGGTCCACGGCCACGTCGACCCCGCCGCCGACGCCGACGCGCTGGCCGAGGCGACCGCGACCTGCACCCGCGAGGTGGCGGCGGCCTTCCCCGACGACGACGTGCGCTTCCGCGTCGTCCTCGAGTCCCCGCGACGCCGCCGGCTCGGCGGGGGCGACGACCGGGTCCGGGTCCGCTGACGCGGGACAGGACCTCCACCCACGTCCGCGCTCGAGCGCGGCGACAACCATCACGCACCACCTGAGAGGAGAACCACCATGGGTATCGCTGACAAGGCCAAGAACGCCGCCGAGGACCTCAAGGGCAAGGCCAAGGAGGTCGTCGGTGACGTCACCGGCAACGACGAGCTGAAGGCCGAGGGCAAGGCCGACCAGACCAAGTCGTCCGCCAAGCAGGCCGGCGAGAACGTCAAGGACGCCTTCAAGGGCTGACCTGACAGGGTCCTGACGGGCGGGTCGGGCGGCCTCGGGGCCGCCCGGCCCGCTTCGTCGCTCCCCGCACCCGACGAGAGGACCGCACCATGGCACCGTTGGTCGCCCGCATCGACGCCTTCCAGCGCCGACGCCGGGCCGTGGGCCTGCCGCTGGGCGTCGTCTACAAGTTCGTCGACGACACCGGCCCCCACCTCGCGGCCCTCATCACCTACTACGGGTTCATCTCGCTCTTCCCGCTCCTGCTGCTCGGGTCGACGGTCCTGGGCATCGTGCTCGACGGGAACCCCGAGCTGCAGGCCCGCATCATCGAGTCCGCCATGGCCCAGGTGCCGGGGCTCCAGCAGGACCTCGCCCAGCCCGAGGGGCTCGGGGGCGGCGTCGCCGGCGTGGTCATCGGCGTCCTCGGTGCGTTGTACGGCGCCTCCGGCGTGGGCCAGGCCGTGCAGAACGCCTCCAACACGGCGTGGAACGTGCCGCGCCACCTGCGGCCCAACCCGGTCACGTCCCGGGTGCGCAGCGCGGGCCTGGCCGCCCTCATCGGTCTCAACGTCGTCGGCACGACGGTGGTGGCCGGCCTCATCGGCTCGGCCGCCTTCCTCGGCCCGCTCGGCAGCGTGCTCGTGCTGGCCACCACCCTCGCGGTGCACGTCGCGACCTTCGCGAGCGTGTTCCGGCTGTCGGCGGCACGCAGCCTCGACTGGCGCACGGTGCTCCCCGGTTCCGTGCTCGCCGCCCTGGCGTGGCTCGCGCTGCAGTACGTCGGCGTCGCCTACGTCGGCCGGTACGTCGCGTCGAGCTCCGTCACGAACGGCGTCTTCGCCGTGGTCCTGGGCCTGCTCGCCTTCCTCTACCTCGCGGCCGTCCTGGTCGTCGTCGCCATCGAGCTCAACGTGGTGCTCGCCGAGCGGCTCTACCCGCGGTCCCTCCTCACGCCGTTCACCGACGACGTGGTGCTGACCGAGGCGGACGAGCAGACCTACGAGGAGATGGCGAAGGCCCAGGCCCTCAAGGGCTTCCAGCGCATCGAGGTCGAGTTCGACCCGCAGGAGCGCGAGCACGTGGAGCGTGACGAATAATCGGGGCCGTGATGCCCCCAGACGCGCTGCGTCGTGCCGTGGCCGACGCCGCCCAGGACATGCAGGCCGGTCGCGGTCGCGCCGAGACCGTGCAGGTCGCCGCCGACGCGGTGCGCCACCTGGTCCCCGGCTGCGACATCGCCGCCATCTCGGTCCTGACCCGCGACGGCCTCGACAACGTGGTCTGCTCCCCGGCGTCGGCGGGTGCTCCCGTCCACCCCGAGCCCGGCGACGACCGGAGTGCCCGCAGCGGCGTCCAGCTCGTCGACGACCTGCAGTACGAGATCCGGCAGGGCCCGTGCCACGAGGCCATGACCGTGCTCGAGACCGTCCACAGCCCCGACATGGCGGCCGAGGAGCGGTGGGCCGGCTGGGCGCCGACCGCGGTGCGCGAGCTGGGGATGCACAGCGTGGTGAGCCACCCGCTGCGCTCCGGGGGCAAGGTGCTGGGCGTCCTCAAGGTGTACGGCGCGCGCACCGCCGCCTTCGGCAGCGACGACATCGAGCTGGTCGCCACCTTCGCCGCCCACGTGAGTGTCGCAATCGCGGCGGCGACCCAGGTCGAGCAGCTGGGGGACGCCCTGGACACGCGCACCCTCATCGGCCAGGCGACGGGGTTGCTCATGGCGACCTACGACCTGCCGGCCGACGCCGCGTTCGCCGCGCTGGCCCGCACCTCGCAGACGACGAACACGAAGCTGCGCGACCTCGCGCGGCCGAGGTGGTCCGCACGCGACGGCTGCCGGACGCGTGACCGTGGGCAGCGGGGCCGACCACGACGTGGTCGTCGTGGGCGGCGGCAACGCGGGCATCTCGCTGGCCGCCCGCCTCCTCCGACGCGGCGTCCGCGACGTCGCCGTGGTCGAGCCCCGCGAGCGGCACCACTACCGACCGCTGCTCAGCTACGTCGGCGCGGGGCTCGCACCGATGTCGTCGGTGGAGCGCCCGACCCGCAGCCTCGTGCCCGACGGGTGCACCCTCGTGCCGGACCGCGTCACGGCGGTGGACCCCGGGGGTCCCGACGCCCCCGCCGCCGTGCGCACGGCGGGCGGACGCCGGCTGCGCGCTCGCACGCTGGTGCTGTGCCCCGGCCTGGAGGAGGACTGGGACGCGACGCCGGGCCTCGCCGCGGCGTACGCGGACGGGTGGGCCGCCTCGACGTTCGTCGGCGAGTCCGCCACCCGGGTCTGGCCGGCACTGCGCGACCTCGAGACCGGTCGTCTCCTCTTCTCGGTGCCGCCGGAGCCCGCGCCCTGCGCACCCACCGCGCTCAAGCCGCTGCTCATGGCGTGCGACCACTGGCGCCGTCGGGGCGTCCTGCAGCGGCTCGACCTGACCCTCGTGCTCCCGTACGACGCGGCGCTCGGCGTCGCCGGCCCCGACCGCCACCTCGAGGACGCGTTCGCGTCGTACGGGGTGCGGGTGGTGCGCGGTGCGCGGGTCGAGCGCCTCGCCGACCGGTCGGTCACGGTCACGTCACCCGGGGGCACCGAGGTGGCCGACGACCTGGCGTTCGCCCACGTGGTGCCGCACTACCGGGCCCCGCGCTGGATCACCGACGCGGGGCTGGCCGGGGACACCGCGGCCGGTCTCGTCGACGTCGACCCGGGGACGATGCGGCACCGGCACCACCCGGCCGTGTGGGCCCTCGGCGACGTGGCGGACCTCCGCACCCGCCCGTCCGGCGGCGCGCTGCGCCGTCAGGTCGCGGTGCTGGCCGACCTGCTGACCGACCGGCTGACCGACCGGCTGACCGGGAGTCCTGTCGCGGACGACGGTCCGCGCTACGACGGGTACACGGTCATGCCCATCACGCTCGACCGTCGCCGCCTCATGCTCGTCGAGATCGACCGCGACGGCCGGCCGGCCCCCACGGTGCCCTTCCCGGACCTGGCGCGACCGCGGCGGTCGACGTGGCTGGTGGACCGGTACGGCCTTCCGCAGGTCTACTTCCGACGCATCCTGCGCGGCCGGGTCTGAGGCTCACGCCGGCTTGAGCAGCTCCTGGTCGTCGACCACCTCGGTGGCGAGCGTCTTGTAGCCGGTCTCCTCGAAGAGCACGGTGAGCTGACGCTCGTCGGCGTCGACGACGACGCCCGTCCCGAACGAGCCGTGCACGACGCGCTCCCCGCGGCGCTCGTCGTCCACCCGGGGCGCCTCGCCGGCGCGGCCGCTCGTGCAGTTGTCGCACTGCGTGCAGTCGTCGGACGCCTGGCCGTAGTAGCCCAGCAGCCAGGCCGCGCGGCAGCGCCCCGTGCCGGCGTACTCCAGCATCATCTCGACGCGCGACTGCTCGAGCCGCTTCCGCTCCCGGGCGACCTCGCGCACGGCCTCGACGTCGGCGTCGACCCCGGCCAGCTCGACGAGGTTCAGCACGCGCGTCGCCGCCGCCGTACCGACGTCCGCCGCGCGGGCGACCTCGCGCGGCT
The DNA here is from genome assembly GCF_030818655.1 of Nocardioides zeae. Taxonomy (NCBI): domain Bacteria; kingdom Bacillati; phylum Actinomycetota; class Actinomycetes; order Propionibacteriales; family Nocardioidaceae; genus Nocardioides; species Nocardioides zeae. The sequence goes on from NZ_JAUTAN010000001.1 coordinate 2,838,736, forward strand.
CCTCGGCGCCGACCCGACCCACCGCGGCGAGCACGGCGCGGACCGTCGACCGGCGGGGCACCCCGGCCGCGAAGAAGCGGCCGAGGGCACGGTCCTCGGGGCGGTGCACGAGCACGACCTCCGCCGGTTCCCCGTCACGGCCGGCCCGGCCGATCTCCTGGAAGTAGTCGTCGACCGAGGCCGGGGCACCCGCGTGGACCACGCGCCGTACGTCGGGCTTGTCGATCCCCATGCCGAAGGCCGAGGTCGCCACGAGCACGTCGAGCTCGTCGGCGTCGAAGCGGCGGTGCACCTCCTCGCGGGCGGCGCGCTTCATGCCGGCGTGGTACGCCGCGGCGCGGCGCCCGTCGGAGCCGAGCGTGGCCGCGAGCTCCTCGGCGTGGGCGCGGGTGCGGACGTAGACGAGGGTCACGCCGCCCCGGTCCTCCCGGGCGAGCTCGAGCACGCGCGCGTCGAGGCGGTCGCCGTCGGCCGCCTGCTCGACGACGAGGGCCAGGTTGGGTCGGGCGAGGTCGGCGGTGACGACCGTGGGGTCGGCGAGCCGGAGCCGGGTCGTGAGCGACTCCAGGACGGGGGCGGCGGCGGTCGCGGTCGTCGCCACCCGCACCGCGCGGGCCTCGGTGTCGTCCAGCCGGTCCAGGAGGGCGCCGAGCCGCAGGTAGTCGGGCCGGAAGTCGTGACCCCACTCCGAGACGCAGTGCGCCTCGTCGACGGCGACGAGCCCGGGCGGGCAGGCGGCGAGCGCCTCCGCGACCGCGGGGTTCGCGAGCTGCTCGGGGGCCAGGAAGAGGAGGTCGACCTCGCAGCGGCCGACTGCGTCGAGGAGCTCGGCGCGACGGCGCTTGCCGAGGGTCGAGTCGAGGGCCTCCACCCGGGTGCCCGTGCCGTCGAGGTGCGCGACCTGGTCGCGCTGGAGGGCGATGAGGGGCGACACCACGAGCGTCCAGCCCGGGGTGAGACGCGCCGCGGCGAGGTAGACGAGCGACTTGCCCGAGCCGGTCGGGGCCAGCACGACGGTGTCGCGCCCCTCGACGACCGCGGAGATCGCCTCCCGCTGCCACGCCGTCGGCTCCTCGACACCGAGTGCCGCCGCTGCTTTGTCGACCTTCGCCCCGGTGCGTTCGTCACTCATGCACGGAGCCTAGGAGGGGCCCCGGTAACGGACCGCCCGGGGTGAGGGCGGAGGGTCGGCGTCCGGCCGTCGTCAGCGGGACCGCCGGCGCTGGCCCCCGTCCCACGTGGTGCCGGTGATGCCCCGCTCGCGCAGCTCGGCCTTGCGCACCTTCTGCGTCGACGTCTTGGGCAGCGCGTCGACGACGTCGACGTACCGCGGGACGGCGAAGTAGGCAAGCCGGTCCGCGACCTCCGCGACGAGCGTCGCGGGGTCCAGGTCGTGGCCCTCCTCCGGGACCACGCTGGCCATCACCGCATCCTCGCCGAGCTCGCCCGGCACCGCGAAGACGGCTGCCTCGGCCACCGCCGGATGCCCCGTGAGCACGTGCTCGACCTCGAAGGCGCTCACGTTCTCCCCCGAGACCCGCAGGGCGTCCTTCAGACGGTCGCGGAAGGAGAACGAGCCGTCCTCGTGGCGCACCACCTGGTCGCCCGTGTGGAACCAGGCGTTGCGGTGCGCCTCCCACGTCTTGTCGGGCTGACGCCAGTAGCCGAGCTGACCGACGAACGGCCGCGTCGGACGCGTCAGCAGCTCCCCGGGCGTGCCGTCGGGGACCGGACGGTCGTGCTCGTCGGCCACCACCACCTCCCACCCGGGCGCCGGCACCCCGCACCGCCCGGGACGGCGCTCCCCGTGGGGCACCCCGAGGGGGATGCCCGAGTCGGTGGAGCCGTAGAGCTCGGTCAGGTCCGTGCCGAAGCGGGCCGCGAACTCCGCGTCGTGCCCGACGGGGAACGGCACCACCATCGCGAGCCGCAACCGGTGCGCACGCTCGTCGGGCTGCTCGGGCTGCTTCCACAGCAGCGCCCCGATCGCGCCCAGCATGTTGGTGACGGTCGCGCCCGACGCGGCGATCTCGGTCCAGTAGCGGCTGGCGCTGAAGCGGGGGGACACCACGACCGGCGCCCGGTTGCGCACCCCCGGGAGGAACGCGGTGTACATCGCGTTGATGTGGAACAGCGGCAGGCAGGTGTAGATGACGTCGTCGGCCGTGTAGCCCATGACCCACTCGGTGTTCTCCGCGAACGCCAGCGCCGTGCGGTGCGACCACATCACCCCCTTCGAGGGCCCGGTCGTGCCCGAGGTGAAGAGGATGGCGAGCAGGTCGGAGTCGACGGCCGGGTGCGGGTCGTGGACCGGCGGTGCACCGCCGTCGCGGAGGGCGGAGAAGGGCTCGGCCCACGGGGGCAGACCCGAGAGCCGGTACGGCGCTGCCTCGTCCCCCGTGGCGGGGAGCACCCAGGTGCGCGTGAGGGCGCCGGAGCGCTCGAGGGCGCCGGCCACGTCGACCAGCACGTCACCGTCGGCGACGAGCCGGCACGGTCCGACGAGGTCGAGCATCGCGGTGAGCGCGTCGCCCCGCAGGGCGGTGTTGAGCGGCACCGAGACCGCGCCCAACCACGCCGTCGCGAGGGCCACCGTCAGGAACTCGACCCGGTTGCCGACCATGAGGACGACGCGGTCGCCCGGGCGCACCCCGTCGGCGGCGAGGGCGCCCGCGACGGCGCGCACCTCGCTCAGCAGCGCGGCGTAGGTGAGGGACGGGCCGTCGATGAACCGGACGCACGGGGCGTCCGGGTGCGTGGTGGCCGCCTCGAGCAGCGTCCTGGGGACCGAGGCGGTCCGCTCGTCGCCCGCGGTCGGGCTCGTGGTGTGGTGCTGGGGCACGGGGTCCTCCTCCGACCGGAGCCGGGTGTCCGGGTGTCCGGGTGTCCGGGTGGGCGGGCTAGTAGGGCTGGTAGACGCCGGCGCGGTCGAGGACCGCGCCCCACCGCGCCTCGAGGGCGGCAGGCACGTCCTCCTGCCTCGCGGTCACGGCGAACTCGTCGAGGAGCTCGTCGGTCACCAGGGCCGTCATGTCGTCCCAGCGACCCTCGCGCGACATCTGCCGCAGGCGGTCGGCGCGCTCGCCCTCGCCGTACAGGTCGAGGACCCAGCGGTACGCCGGGGTCGAGGCGTAGAAGGCGATCTGCTTGCGCACGGCGTGGCGCGCGACGTCGACCTCCTCGTCCGTCGTGCCCGTCGCGACGAGGACCGGGCACGTGAGCTCGAACCCGCCGGAGCGCCGGCGGTCGCCGACGGCGGGGGCCACGCGCTCCTCGTAGGTCCGGGGCGAGGTGAGCGGGTGCAGCACGAGGCCGTCGGCGACCTCCGTGGCCATGGCGACCATCGCCGGCCCGACCGCCGCGAGGTGCACGGGCGGTGCGCCGACGCCCGACGGACCGGGGTCGAACATCGGGGTCATCAGGGTGTGCCGGTAGTGGCTGCCGACGTGCTCGAGCGGGACCCCCTCGTTCCAGCACGCCCAGATCGCGCGCAGGGCGGCGACGTAGTCGGCCATCCGTTGCACGGGCTCCGACCACGTCTCGCTGAACCGCCGCTCGACGTGGGCGCGCACCTGGGTGCCGAGCCCCAGCACGAAGCCCCCGCCCGTGACCCGGGCGAGCTCGTGGGCCAGTCCCGCGGTCACCATCGGGTTGCGGGCGAAGGCGACCGCCACGGAGGTGCGGAGCTGCAGGCCCGGAGCGGCCAGGGCCGCCACGGCGAGCGGGGAGAACGGCTCGCGCGGCGCCTCGAGCGCCCACAGCCCGTCATAGCCCTGCTCCACGGCGGTCCGCGCCACCGAGGCAGCGGTGCCCAGCTCCAGGCCGAAGCCCGGGTAGAGGTCGATCTTCACCGGGGGTCTCCTCCGTCGTCAGGTGTCGTCGGGCGGGGCGGGAGCACGACGCGCGCGGTGCCGCGGACGACGTCGCGACCGTCCTCGGCGCACAACCACACCGCGCAGGTGGCGATGCGGTCGCCGTCCGCCGGATCCGCCACGTCCTCGATGACGCCGCCCGCCACGAGCACCTCGCCGGCGAAGGCGTTGCTGGTGAACCGGACGTCGAGGCTGCGCACGAGCCCGGCGTCACCGGTCCAGCGCGCCAGCATCTCCCACAGGTAGCCCACGTTGAGCGGACCCTGGTTGATGACGCGGTCGCCGAGGCCGAGGCCCCGGACCACCGCGGGGTCGAGGTGGATCGGGTTCGGGTCGCGCAGCAGGAGCGCCGTCGGCTTCATCGCCTCGGCCCGGACGGTCACGGCCAGGTCGGGGAGGTCGTCGCCCACCGCCTCGGCGGTGACGGCAGGGGCGGCGGGGGGCCTCACGCCGCCGCCTCCGGCCGCGGGACGATCATCGAGGCGTGGCACCGCACCGCGACGACCTCGGTCGCCGTCCCGTCGGGGCCCGCGGACTGCTCGACGATCTCGGTGACGTACTCGACCACGTCGAACACCGGCACCCGTCGCCCCGTGCGCCGGGTGGCGCCGAGCACCTCGCACCGCACCACGTACTCCCGCTCGTGCTCCAGCGGCCGGACCTGCTCGATGCGGCACTCGCCGAACATGACGCCGTCGTCGGTGCCGGCGCCCAGCATCCGGAAGAGGCCGTCGAGGCCCTCCCCCATGCCCCGGAACGACCCGACGACGGTCCACGCACCGTGCGGTCGCTCGCCCGACGTGGGTGCGCCGAGCGCGTCGCGCAGCAGCCAGTCCTCGAACGCCTGGATCCGCAACGCCCCGTCCCGCATCCGGGCCGGGCCGACGGACCCCGCGGTGCTCACGCGTCTCCCGTGGTCGCGACCGCGGACGCGGGGAGGCGCGCGGCCCCGGGGAACTGCCCGGGCTCCCGGCCCGCTCCCGGCGGGCCGGCGAACGCCTGCGCCACCGTCATCCACTCCGCGGCGACGTCGCCCTCGGTCTCGAGCGCGGTGTCGGCCACGTGGCGCCGCTGGGTCACGACCAGGCAGAAGTCCTCGGCCGGGCCCCGCACCACCTGGACCGCCGTCGGGTCGCCCCACGACCACCGGGCGCCGTCGGGTGCCTCGAGGTCGACGCGCACCGGCACGTCCGGGACGGCCAGCCCCCGCGTGCGGTAGCTGTTGGGGAAGGCCAGCACCCCGATCCGGGCGACGTGCCGCAGCCGGTCGGTGGGCTCGCGACGGGCCCCCAGGGCGTCGACCACGTCCTGACCGTGCGCCCAGGTCTCCATGATGCGGGCGGTCAGCTTGGACGCCAGGCTCATGGACGGGCCGAACCACGGGACCCGGGTGCTCGGGTCCGCGGCCGCCGCGGCGACGAGCAGCCCCTCGGACTCGCGCTCCCACCAGTCGAGCACCTCGGTGCCCGACAGGTGGGCGTGCTGCGGGCCCACCCCGTCGACGTACCTCTGCAGGTCACCCATCTCCTCGTCGCGGAAGCGGACGAACGCCGGGGGATCGGCGATGCACGTGCGGGTCACGCCGTCGAAGAACGCGAGGTGGGCCATCTCGTCGTGCACCGACCACCCCGCCGCGGGCGTCGGCAGGGACCACACGTGCGCGGGCTGCTCGCGCAGCAGGGCGAGCAGCGCGTCGCGCTCGGCGCGGAGGTCCTCGACCAGGCCGGCGACGACCGCCGCCGGCGTGCTCATCGCCCCTGCCAGCGGGGACGGCGCTTCTCCGCGAAGGCGCGCGGCCCCTCCTGCGCGTCCTCGCTCAGGTAGACGGGAGCCCAGATCTCCTCGGCCACCTCGAACGCGGGCGTGCGCCCGTGCTCCGCGACCGCGTAGACCATGCGCTTGGCCGCCCGCACCGACAGCGGTGCGTTCGCGACGATCGTGGCCACGAGGGCGCTGGTGGCCGCGCGCAGCTCGGCCGCGGGGACCACGCGGTTGACGAGGCCGATCTCGTGGGCGCGCCGGGCGTCCACCCGGTCGCCGGTGAGGAGGATCTCCATCGCGGCGCGCGGCGGCACCAGCCAGGGCAGCGGGGCCGCCCACGGCGATCCCCGCCCCACCTTGGCCTCCGAGACCGCGAACGTCGCGGTGTCCGCCGCGACGACGAGGTCGGCCGACTGGGCGAGGAGGAAGCCGCCGCCGAACGCGCCCCCGTTCACGGCGGCGATGACCGGCTTGGTGACCTCCACGGTGCGACCCGGCTGCGGCACGAAGTCCGGCGGCGGGATCGTGAGACGCGTGCTCGCCATCTCCTTGAGGTCCCCGCCCGCGCAGAACGCCTTGTCGCCGGCTCCGGTGAGCACGACCACCTGCACGGCGTCGTCGGCCTCCGCCCGCAGCAGCAGCTCCTTGAGGCCCGTCCGCACCGCCAGGTTGAGCGCGTTGCGCGCCTCGGGCCGGTTGATCGTGATCCAGGCGGCGCCGTCGACGACCTCGTAGAGGACCGCCTCGGTGTCGGTGTCGGCTTCCGTGCCGGTGGCGCTCATGCCTCGTCCTCCTCGGTCTCCTCCAGCACGATGAGGACGGTGCCCGTGTCGACGGCGCCCCCCGTGCTGACCGGCACGCTCGCGACGACCGCGTCGGCGGCCGCCTTGATCGCGTGCTCCATCTTCATGGCCTCGAGCACCAGCACGGTCTGTCCCGCGACGACCCGGTCGCCGGGGGCGACGTTGACCCGCACGACGGTGCCCGGCATGGGTGCCAGGAGCGAACCGGCCTCGAGGGCACCCGCCTTGTCGACGAACCGCGGGACCACCGTGAGGTCGAGCGTGCCGTCCGCCCAGGACACGTACGCCGCTCCCTGCGCCCGCACGACGTCGAACCGGCGTCGTACTCCGTCGACCACCAGGTCGACACCGTCGGGGTCCACCCGGTGCAGCACCACGTCGAGCGCCGTCCCGTCGACCTCGAAGCGGGGACGCCGCCCGAGGTCGTAGCCGACGTCGAACCGGCGGTCGCCGACGGCGTACGCGCGGTGCTGGAGCTGCGAGCGGACGTTGCGGAAGCCGGACGCGACGTGCCGTACGACGCGGCTGCCGTCCCGCTCGAGGGCCTGGTCCGCGAGGGCGACGGCGAGGACCGCCGCGCCCTCCACCGCCGGCGTCGGGGTGGGCGCCAGGTCGCGCGGGTCGAGCCGGTCGAGGAAGTGCGTGTCGATGCGGCCGGCCACGAACTCCTCGTGCTCGAGGATCCCGACGAGCAGCGTGCGGTTGGTCGTGACGCCCAGGACCCGGGCCCCCCGGAGGGCACGGACGAGCCGGGCGGACGCCTCCTCGCGGGTGCGCCCGTAGCCGATCACCTTCGCGAGCATCGGGTCGTAGTTGGTGCTCACCACGTCGCCCGACTCGACGCCGCCGTCCACCCGCAGCCCCGGCACCTCGGGGATCTCGAAGCGGTGGAGCGTGCCCGCGGCCGGCAGGAACCCGTTGAGCGCGTCCTCCGCGTAGAGGCGCGCCTCGATGGCGTGCCCCGTGATCGTGGGGGCGAAGGCCTCCGGGGGCAGCGGGAGACCGGCGGCCACGTCGATCTGCAGCCGCACGAGGTCGAGACCCGTGACGAGCTCGGTCACCGGGTGCTCGACCTGCAGGCGCGTGTTGACCTCCAGGAAGTAGAAGTCCCCGCCCGGTGCCAGCAGGAACTCGACGGTCCCCGCTCCGACGTACCCCAGCGCGCGACCGGCCTCGACGGCCGCCGCGCCCATGCGCTCGCGCAGCTCCGGAGTCACGACCGGCGAGGGCGACTCCTCGATGATCTTCTGGTGGCGCCGCTGGATCGAGCACTCCCGCTCGTTGAGGTGCACGATCGCTCCGTGCGTGTCGCCGAAGATCTGGATCTCGACGTGGCGCGGCTCGTCGACATAGTGCTCGAGGAACACGGTGTCGTTGCCGAACGCGGACCCCGCCTCGCGCCGGGCCGAGGCGATGGCCTCCAGGAGCTCGGACTCGGCGCGCACGACCCGCATGCCGCGGCCGCCGCCACCGAACGACGCCTTGACCAGGACCGGCCAGCCGATCGCCTCGGCGACCGCGAGCACCTCGTCGTCCGGCACGCCGGTCAGGTCGCGGCCCGGCAGCACGGGCACGCCCGCCGCCTCCATCATGTCGCGGGCGGTCAGCTTCGAGCCCATCGCCTCGATGGCCTCGACGCCCGGACCGATGAACGTGATGCCCGCCTTCTCGCAGCGGCGCGCGAAGTCGGCGTTCTCCGAGAGGAAGCCGTAGCCGGGGTGCACGGCGTCGGCGCCCACCCGCTCCGCCGCCTCGAGGACGGCGTCGGCGCGGAGGTAGGACTCGGCGGGGGTGGCGCCCCCCAGGGGCACCGCCTCGTCGGCCTCCAGCACGAACGGCGCCTGCGCGTCCGCGTCCGAGTAGACGGCGACCGTCGCGATGCCCATCTCGCGGCAGGTGCGGAAGACGCGTCGTGCGATCTCCCCGCGGTTGGCGACCAGGACCTTGGTGATCATCTCTTCCTCACATCCGGAAGACCGCGAACCCACGGGTCCCGGTCACCTCGTTGTTGTGGCACATCGACAGGGCCATCCCGAGCACGTCACGGGTGTCCCGGGGGTCGATGACGCCGTCGTCGTAGCACTGGCCGCTCATGTAGAGGGCGAGCGACTCGGCCTCGATGCGCTCCTCGAGCGCCGCGCGACGCTCCGCGTCGGCCTCCTCGTCGAAGGGCCGGCCGGCGTTCTCCGCGGCCTGGCGGGCGACGATCGACATGACGCCGGCGAGCTGCTCGGGCCCCATGATCGCCGTCTTCGAGCTCGGCCAGGTGAAGAGCAGACGGGGGTCGTAGGAGCGGCCCGACATGCCGTAGTTGCCGGCGCCGTACGAGGCCGCCAGGTTGATCGTGATGTGCGGGACCTTCGAGTTCGTGACGGCGTTGATCATCTTCGAGCCGTCCTTGATCATGCCGTTCTGCTCGTACTGCGTGCCGACCATGAAGCCCGTCGTGTTCTGCAGGAAGATCAACGGGGTGTCCGTCTGGTTGCAGAGCAGGATGAACTCCGCGCCCTTCTTGGCCTCCTCGTTGAACAGCACGCCGCGCGCGTTGGCGAGGATGCCCACCGGGTAGCCGTGGACCGTCGCCCAGCCGGTGACGAGGGCCGTGCCGTAGAGCGGCTTGTACTCCTCGAAGCGCGAGCCGTCGACGACCCGGGCGATCACCTCGCGCGGGTCGAAGGGCACCTTCAGGTCGACCGAGGCGATGGCGAGCAGGTCCTCGGGGTCGTGCACGGGTGCGTCGACCTCCGCGGCGGCGGGCGTGCCGTGCTTGCGCCAGTTGAGGTGCTCGACGATGTCGCGGCCGATCGCGATGCACTCCTCCTCGTCGGCGGCCAGGTAGTCCGCCAGGCCGGAGGTGCGTGCGTGCATGTCGCCGCCGCCGAGGCTCTCGTCGTCGGCGTCCTCGCCGGTCGCCATCTTGACCAGCGGCGGACCGCCGAGGAACACCTTCGCCTGGTTCTGCACCATCACGGCGTAGTCGCACATGCCCGGCACGTAGGCGCCGCCCGCCGTCGAGTTGCCGAACACGAGCGCGATGGTCGGGACACCGGCCGCCGAGAGCGCGGTCAGCTCGTGGAAGAGCCTGCCCGCGGGCACGAACAGCTCGGCCTGCCGCTGCAGGTCGCCGCCGCCGGACTCGACGAGGCTGATGGTGGGGAGCCGGTTCTCGCGGGCGACCTGCATGGCCCGGAGCACCTTCTTCCACGTGTAGGGGTTCGAGGCGCCGCCCCGCACGGTCGGGTCGTGGGCGACGATCATGCACTCGACGCCGCTCACGACGCCGATGCCCGTCACGCAGCTCGCCCCGACGGGGAACTCGGTCCCCCAGGCGGCGACGTTGCCGAGCTCGAGGAACGGTGCGTCACGGTCGACGAGCAGCTCGATGCGCTCGCGGGCGAGCAGCCGACCACGCTCGCGGTGGCGGGCGACGTACCGCTCCCCGCCTCCCGCGATGGCGAGGTCGAGCTGCCGGTCGAGCTCCGCGATCCGCTCCAGGTTGCCCTCGCGGTTCGCGACGGCGACGTCCGAGCCGAGGTCGAAGGTGGAGGTGAGGACCTTCATCGTTCTCTTCCTTTCCGGGCGGGCTCAGCCCGCCATCGGGTCCGATGCCCGGTGGGCGCTCTCGGCGCGGGCGAGCAGGTCGACGGTGGCGACGATGTCGTCGGTGGAGCAGCCGCGGGAGAGGTCGACCCACGGGCGGTCCAGCCCGAGCACGAACGACCCGAGGGCGGTGGCGCCCCCGACCCGTTCGGCCACCTTGTAGGCGATGTTGGCGGCCTCGAGCGACGGGAAGACCAGCACGTTCGCGGCCCCGGCGACCTGGGACCCGGGCGCCTTGCGGGCGGCCACCCGCGGGTCCACGGCGACGTCGAACTGCACCTCGCCCTCGACGAGCAGGTCGGGTCGCTCCTCCCGCACCCGGCGCGTGGCCTCCTGCACGAGCAGCACCCGCGGGTGGGCCGCACTGCCGGCCGTCGAGAACGAGAGCATGGCGACGCGGGCGCGCTCCGCGAACGTGCGTTCGTGGTGCTCGGCCGCCGTCACCGCGATCTCGGCCAGCTGCGCGGCGTCGGGGTCGGGGACGACGACGCAGTCGGCGTACGTCGTCCAACGGCCCTCGGGGCCCCCGATCGCGAAGCAGGCCGAGACGAGGCGACCGCGCCGCAACCGGCGGATGCCGGCGCGGACCATCTCGGCGCTGGAGGTGAGGCTGCCGCCCACACCGGCGGCCACGATGCCCTCGGCCACCAGCCGGGCGAGGTGGTCGACCGGGCTCGTGCCCGCCGGCGCGGTGACCCGCTCGGCACCGGGCGGTGCGTCGTCGCCGGCGGTCCCGACGAGGACCGGCACGACCCGACCGGCGGCCACGAGGCGGGCCGCTGCCTCCTGGACGCGGGCGTCCTGCGCGTCGGCGAGCCCGATCCGGACGGTCATCCCAGCAGCTCGGTGGGCACCTCGACGGTCATCTGCAGCAGGCCGAGCGACAGCGTCTTCCCCTGCGCGTCGGTGCGCAGCGACGCCGCGCCCCCGCCGTCGAGGGCGTCGTGGAGCAGGAAGTTCAGCGCCTTCAGGTTGGGCAGCTCGTGGCGCTCGACCCCGCCGCGGCAGAGCGCGCGGAAGTGCGCCTCCACCCGCGCGGGGGTCACCTGCTCCCGCAGCACCTCGAAGACGCGCTCGTCGTCGGTCCAGAGCCCGATGTTGGCGTCGGCGCCCTTGTCTCCCGAGCGGGCCGAGGCCACCCGGCCCAGCGGAACGGTCGTCGTGCTCATGCCACGACCTCCTTCACCTGCACGCGGGCCTCGACGGCCGACTTCTCGATCAGGGCCGGCCAGAAGCCGACGATCTCGCTCGCCTTGGGGCGTCCTCCGGCGAAGCCCGTGAGACCCGGGGGGCCGGAGGTGAGCAGCGAGGCCAGCTCGGCGCCGAGCCTGTTGACGGCCGCCTTGTCGGTCGAGCGCACGGAGACGCGCAGCACGACCTCGGAGGGGGCGGTCGCCGGCTCGGGGAGCATGTCCGCGTAGAGCACGTTGGTGCCGACGACCTCGACGAGGCAGTCCTCGGCCGGGAAGACGACGCCCTCCTCGGCGAGGCGGGCGAGCAGGATCTCGGCGGTGAGGCGGGCCTTGGCCGCGGCATCCGGTCCGCCGACCGTCAGCTGGGCCGTCGTGCGCCACCCGTCGAGGGTGCTGATCGACACCTTGTAGGTGTCGGTGGGCGCGCTGCCGCGCACCCCGTGCACCCGCACCCGGTCGGGGCCGTCCTGCTCGAGGCGGATGGAGGTGAAGTCGGCGACGACGTCGGGGGTCAGGTAGCGCTCGGGCTCCCCCAGCTCGTAGAGCAGCTGGGCGGTGACCGTGCCGACGTCGACGAGTCCGCCGGTGCCGGCCTTCTTCGTCACGACGAACGTCCCGTCCGCGGCGACCTCCACGAGGGGGTAGCCGATGCCGGCCAGGTCGGGCACCGACTCCCAGCGGTCGTAGTTGCCGCCCGTGCACTGCGTGCCGCACTCGAGGATGTGTCCGGCGACCGTGCCCGCTGCGAGGAGGTCGTGGTCGTCCTCGGTCCAGCCGAACTCGTGGATGAGCGGCGCCAGCGTGAGCGACGGGTCCGTGACCCGCCCGGTGATGACGACGTCGGCACCGGCGGCGAGCGCCTCGGCGATCGGGAACGCCCCGAGGTAGACGTTCGCGCTCTGCACCCGGTCGAGCTCGTCCGCGAGCGGGGCCCCGGTCGTCATGTTGGTCAGTCCGTGACCGCTCTCGAGGAGGCGCGGCAGGTCCGCCATGACGTCGTCCCCGCCGACGGTGGCGACGACGACGTCGAGCCCCAACCGGCGCACCACGTCGTCGACGGCCGCCGCGCACGCCTCCGGGTTGACCCCGCCGGCGTTGGCGATGACCTTGATCCCGTGCTCCTTGCAGTGGGGCAGGATCCGCTCGAGCTGGGCGACGAAGTCGGTCGCGTAGCCCGCCTGCGGGTTCCGCGAGCGGAGCTTCTGCATGATGCTCATCGTCACCTCGGCGAGGAAGTCCATCGTCAGGTAGTCGATGCCCCCGCCCTGCACCAGCTGCAGCGGACCGCGGGCGGAGTCGCCCCAGAAACCTTGGCCGTTGCCGACCCTCACCACGTTGCGTGTCATCGTCGTTCCTTCTTTAGTGAAAGTGAATTCACTATTACTTGGCGGACGGGTCCTGTCAAGGTCCCGTCGTGGCTTTCGTACGGCGCGGGGCTCAGCCCTCGGCGAGCGCGGACTCCCCCAGGAAGGCGCGCAGCACCGACGCGTCGGCACGCACCTCGGCGCTGGTGCCGCGGAAGGCGACCTGCCCGCGGTTCACCACCGTCACGTCGGAGGCGATGCCGAGACCGGCCTCCGCGTTCTGCTCGACCATCAGCACGCCGATCCCGCTCTCGGCCATGAGCCCGACCTTCTCGACGACGACGTCGACCATGGCGGGGGCGAGACCCATCGACGGCTCGTCGAGCAGCACGAACGCCGGGTCGGACATCAGCGCACGCCCGAAGGCCAGCATCTGCTGCTCCCCGCCGCTCAGCAGCCCGGCTGCCCCCCGGCGCCGCTCGTGGAGCACGGGGAACATCTCCCAGATCCGCTCCAGCACCTCGCGCGCCCGGCCCGGCGCCGTCGTGTGGCCCCCCAGGCGGAGGTTCTCCTCGACCGTCATCGGCGCGAAGACGCGACGGCCCTCGGGGACGAGCGCGACCCCGGCTCCCACGACCCGGTGGGCCGGGAGGCCCGTGGTGTCGAGGTCGCCGACCCGGACCGATCCCCGGGCCGGTCGCACCACCCCGGCGACGGCGTTGAGCGTGGTGCTCTTGCCCGCGCCGTTGGGCCCGAGGACGAGCGAGACCTGGCCGGGCCGGACCTCGAGGTCGATCCCGGCGACGGCCTCCACGTGCCCGTAGCTCACGTGCAGGTCACTGATCTGCAGCATCGGCCTTCCACCCCTTCCCGAGGTATGCCTCCTGGACCCGTGGGTCGGCGACCACGTCGGCCGGCCGCCCCTCGGTCAGCAGGCGACCCTGCGCCATCGCGAACAGGTGGTCGCAGGTGTCGAGCATCATCTGGACGTCGTGCTCGATGAGCAGCTGCGAGAGCCCCTCCGAGCGCAGCTGCCGCATCAGCGCGGAGATCTCGACCCGCTCGGCGGCGTTCATGCCCGCCGTCGGCTCGTCGAGGAGGAGCAGCCGCGGGTCCATCACGATCGCGCGCGCGATCTCGACCCGGCGCTGCGTGCCGTAGGACAGCTCGGACGGGCGGGCCCGGGCGACGTCGGTCAGGCCGGTGCGCTCGAGCGCCTCGGCCACCGGGCCGGGGAGGCCCCGCAGCGGCGCGCGTCGCTCGGCGCGCGACCGGGCGTCGTACCCCAACTGGACGTTGGCGGCGACCGACAGGTCGCCCAGGAGCCGCACCGTCTGGAACGTGCGCGCGATCCCCAGTCCTGGGACCCGGCCCGGGCGGACCCGCTCGTAGCGGGTGCCCCCGACCGTGAGCTCGCCGCGGGTGAGGCGGGTCAACCGCGTCAGCGCCGCCACCAGCGTGCTCTTGCCGGACCCGTTCGGGCCGATGATGCCGGAGATCCCGCCCTCGGCGAGCGTCATCGTGATGCCGTCGACGGCCTTCACGCCGCCGTAGTGCACGGCCAGGTCCCGGATCTCGAGGACCGCGGTCCCGGTGCCCGGGACGCCGACGGGGCCCGCCGGTCCAGCAGGGACCGTGCCGTGCCGGGTGCTCGCGCTGCTCATCGGGCTGCCACCTCGTGCTCGGGGGCCACCGTGGCGGCCGGTACGTCGGGCTCGTCCGGCCGCCGCGGGCGCACGGGCGGCCGGAACCGCTCCACGACCCGCCGGCGGGCCGAGCACCACAGGCCGTAGAGGCCGGTGGGGAGGAAGATGGCCGCGAGCACGACGATGAGCCCGTAGACGAACTCCTGCCACTCGCCGACGACCTCGAGGACGCTCGGCAGCCACGTGAAGAGCACCGCGCCGATCACGGCGCCACGCCACGACAGGGCACCGCCCACGATGATCGTGGTGAGCGCGACGACGACGAGGTGGAAGCTGACGTCCTGCAGGCCGACGGCCGAGCGGGTCAGGGTGTTGAGGCAGCCGGCGAGCCCGCCGAGGAAGCCGCTGACGACGAACGCGGTCAGGCGGTAGGCCCGGACGTTCACCCCCATGGAGGCGGCCAGCTCCGGATCCTCCCGGACGGTCGTGATGCGGCGCGCCAGCCGGCCCACCTCGGTGAGGTGCACCAGCACGAGCACGAGCACCACCGTGCCGAACAGCAGGCCCATGGTGAGGTCGGCGAAGACCCCGAAGAGGCCGACGGGTCCGCCCGTCCACTCCCCGCCGTTCAGCGCCACCACGCCGACCGTCAGGTCGAAGGCGATGGTGGCCATCGCCAGGTAGAGCCCCGCGAGCCGGTAGATGACGACGCCGAGCACCAGGCCGACCGCCGCAGCCACCAGGCCGGACACGAGCATCGTGGGGACCGCGCCCATCTCCTCGCGCAGCACGAGGTTGGCGGAGACGTAGGCACCGATGCCGTAGGACCCGACACCGGCGAGCGAGAACACGCCGAGGCGGAGCGGCACCTGGATGCTGAGCGCGAGCAGGATCGCGACGAGGGTGGCCTGGACGAGCACCAGGTTGGAGGCGTAGAAGGCGCTCATACCCGTCGCACCTCCTGGCGGCCGAAGATGCCCTGGGGGCGCAGCAGGAGGACGGCGAAGATGATCCCGAAGGACACCGCCTCGACCCACATGCCGCTGGTCTGCGTCAGCACCCACACCTCGGAGGCGGCGAGCGTGAAGCAGCCGACGACGACGCCGAGCGTGCTGCCGACCCCGCCGAGCACGACGCAGGCGAAGGCCTTGATGAGGAGCGCGTCGCCGCTCTCGGCGGAGATCGCGCCCAGGTTGAGCGTGAGCAGCACCCCCGCCAGGCCGGCCAGGCCCCCGGCGACCGCCATGGTCGCCCACGCGTAGCGGCGTCGGTCGATGCCCATCAGCGCGGCCACCTGGTCGTCGACACCGAGCGACCGGAGCGCGAGCCCGGCGCGGGTACGGCGCAGGTACCACGCCAGCGCGGCGGCCGCCCCGACGGCGCAGACCACCGTGGCGACCTGGACCGAGCTGACGCGGACGCCGCCGATGGTCCAGACGCTGGCCTCGAAGCCCGAGGCCGAGAGACCGAACGCCATGTTCTTGGTCTGGTGCGAGGCCAGGGCGATGGGCAGCATCGCCACGCCGATCCCCCCGATCAGGATGCGCGTCTCGGCGGCGCGCTCGCTCGAGGCGCGACGTCGCACCTGGTCGAAGACGAGCACCTGCATGAGGAGCGACATGGCGGCGCCGATGAGCACCGCCACGACGGCGAGCACGAGCACGGGCAGCTGCCGCACCTCGAGCAGCTCGTAGCAGCCGTAGGCCGCCGAGACGAAGATCGCCCCGTGGGCGAAGTTCAGGATGCCGATGGTGCCCCACGCGGTGCTCAGGCCGAGCGCGAAGAGCAGGTAGACGGAGCCGAGGCTCGCGATGGCGACGAGTTCCTGCACAGCAGGCGTCCCCTCTCTGGTGACGGTGGTCCGGTCCGTCGGGACCGTGGGCGAGGGCGGGGTCGGGGACCGGACGCGCCGGTCCCCGACCCCGCCGGCGCTCCGCGGCCGCGGGGCCGCGGACGCGCTCAGCGCTCGGCGCTGTAGAGGACGTTCTCCTGCGAGCCGTCCCACTCGACGGCCACGCCACCGACGACGAGGCTGTTGTCCTCGAAGGTGTGGTCCGTGCCGAGCGCACCGGTCCAGGGCTCGGCGGCGATGGTGGCCATCGCGTCCTTGAGCTCCTCGCGGCCGGCGCTGTCGGCCTCCTTGAGCGCACGGGCGACGAACCACACGGCGTCGTAGGCCTCGGCGGCGTAGGGGTACGGGTCCTCCCCGTCGTTGGCCTCGCGGTAGAGCTCGACGAACTCCTGCACCGCCGGGTCGTCCGCGCCAGGGGCGAAGTCGACCGGCCAGACCATGCCGGCACCGGCCGCTCCCGCCGGGGCGAGCGTGCCCGCGCCCGCCGACGAGTTGCCGAGGACGGGGCCGTCGTAGCCGGCCTGCCGCAGCTGCTGCATCGCGGTGGCGTTCGCCGGGCCGATCTGGAGGATCGAGACCACGTCGGGGTCGCTCGCGAGCACCTGCTCGATCGGCGCGCTGAAGTCCTGCGTCGTCTGCTGCGTCGCGACGGACGCCGTGACCTCCATGCCGAGCTCCTCGGCCATGGCCGGCAGGGCGACCTCGCCGACGTCCTTCAGCGTGGGGATCCACGGGGCGTAGACGACGCCCACCGAGTCCCAGCCCTCCTCCTCGACGTAGGTCGAGAGGACGTCGTAGTACTCGCTCATCGGCGTCGGGAACCGGTAGGTGTAGTCGCCGAGGACGACACCGGGCGAGCCGGCCTGGATGTAGACCGTCGGCATCTTCTGGTTCTCGGCGATCGGCGACTGCGCCACGGCCTCACCGCTGCTCAGCGAACCGAGGACCGCCGACACCTCGGGGTCCGAGACCGCCGCCGTGAAGTCGCTCGCGGCCTTCTGCACGGAGGCCTGGGTGTCCTTGACGTCGATCTCCAGGGTCACGCCCTCGCCGAGGAAGCCGGACTCGTTGATCTCCTCGACGGCCAGCTCGTAGCCCTTCTCGGCCTCCGTGCCCGCGAACGCCGCCGGCCCGGTGAGCGGGGCGCTCACCATCAGCCGCACCGTGTCGGGCAGACCGTCGCCGCCCTGCGGACCCGAGGCCGCCGGGCCCGCCGATCCGCAACCGGCGAGGGCGACGACCGACATCGCCGCCACACCCCCGACCCAGCACCGACGCGTCCTGACGACGCGTCCACCAACCCACCGTTCCATGCCGCTCCTCCATCTGTGTGACGTGGCGCACAGCGTGGCACGAGTGAACCTGGATTCACAAGGATTTCGTGATTTGTCATTCACTAGAGGTGGGTGGACTAGCGCAGTTGCCTCATGCAAGGACGCCAGGGCGGGCGCGCCGTGACCGACCGAGCCGCCCGACGAGGCAGGGAGGTTAACGACCGTTCACTAATGCGGTCGAGCGCGACGCCGCGCGGGACACCCGGTCCCGGGCGGTCAGGCGAGTGTCAGGATCGCGTGCGCCGACTTCGTCAGCATCGCGGTCAGCTCGTCGTCCGGCAGGACGACCTGGTGGAAGAGCACCGCCTGGATGGCTCCGATGGCGACGTTCACCCGCGTGCGGGTGACCGGCTCGCTCGTCTGCTCGAGCTCGGCCAGCACGTGCACCCACTCCTCGAGGTACAGGCGCTGCTTGCGGCGCAGGCGCACCTGGTCCTCGCGCGGGAGGTTGGAGATCTCGTTGTGGTAGATCTGCGCGAGGTGCCGCTTGTGCACGACGAAGCCGACCTGGCCGCGCACCAGCTCGTCGAGGGCCGCCGCCAGGTCGGTGGTGCCCTCCACCGCTGCCCGCCCCTGCTCGAGCAGGTCGTCGATGACGCGCTCGAAGAGCTCGACGAGGATCGCGGCCTTGGAGCCGAAGTGGCGGTAGATGCCCGAGCCGACGATGCCGGCGCGCTCGCCGATCTCGGCCATGGACACGGCGTGGTAGCCGTTGTCGGCGAGGAGGCCGGCAGCTGCCTCGAGGATCTTCTCCCGACGGTCCGGGTCGCGGGTGCGTTGCGCCACCAGACCCACCCCCTCGCTCCGCGGTGCCGACCACTTCCGGACCCGGACCCTAGCAACGCCGTACGGCGCTGCCGGTGCGGACCCGCGACGTCAGGTCCCGTGGTGGCGCACCACGGTGGCCGCGCTGCAGAGCCGGCCGTCGCCGTCCCGCGCCTCGACGCCGACGACGGCGAGGGTGCGGCCGGCGTGCAGCACGCGCGGGACGAGCTCGAGGTCGACCCCGGTCGGTACGCCGCGGACGAGCTGCACCCGCACCGAGGCCGTCGACGGCAGCGTCGGGGCGGCCAGTGCCGCCGCGCGCTCGTGGAAGCAGACGTGCATGCCCCCGTGGAGGTTGCCCAGGGGGTTGGCGAAGCGCGACGACGTCCGCACCGTGAGGCCGCGGGCCCGCTGGGCGACCCCGCCGCCCAGCACGGTGTCGAGGTCGGTGCGGTCGACCGGACCGAGGTCGACGGTGCGCCCCGCGGCGAGCACCGCGGGATCGGGCTCGTGGTCACGGAACCGGCCCCGCAGCACCGCCCGCGCCACGACGTCCCCGCCCACGGTCACCACGCCCTCGGTGACGGCTCCCGTCGCGTCCGCGTGCACGACCCGCGCCCGGCACTCCGCCCACCCGTCGGCGGGCAGCGGGGTGAGCAGGTCCATCGACACCTCGGTGCTCACCGACCAGCCCGCGGCGAGGGTGTTGACCGCGTAGCCGAGCACGTCGTCGACGAGCACCCCGAGCGCGGCGGCCTGGGGGCGGCCGCCCACGCGCGTGCCCGGGCCGAGCGGCATGGTCGCGACGAGCTCGGCTCCCTCCTGCGCGACGGGCGAGACGCCGAAGAGCTGCTCCGGGCCGCTCGTCACGACCGTCAGCGGCCGGGGCGCGACGCCCACGTCAGTAGGACCGGGGCAGACCGAGGGTGTGGGTCGCGACGAAGTTCAGCACCATCTCGCGACTGACGGGGGCGACCTTGAGGAGGCGCGCCGTCCCCCACAGGTGGGCGAGGCCGTACTCCGTGGCGAGGCCGTTGCCGCCGTGGGCCTGGATCGCGGCGTCGAGCGCCTTGAGGGCCGCGTCCGCCGCGGCGTACTTCGCCATGTTCGACGACTCCCCCGCCGGCAGGCCGTTGTCGTGCAGCCACGCGGCCCCGCGACGTCATGAGGCGCGCCAGCTCGACGTCGATCGCGGCGGCGGCCAGCGGGTGGGCCACCCCCTGGTGGGCACCGATGGGCGTGCCGCCCCACACCGTGCGCTCGCGCGCGTACGCCGCGGCCTTGCCCAGCGCGTACCGCGCGATGCCCGTCTCGATGGCCGCGCCCGTGATGCGCTCGGGGTTGAGCCCCCGGAAGACGACGTCCATGCCGCGCCCCACCTCGCCGACCCGTCGGTCGTCGCCGACCCGGACGCCGTCGAAGGTGAGCGTGTACTGCTTCTCGGGCGCCCGCACCTCGACGGGGATGAGGGCCCGGTGGAGCCGCTCGTCGTCGGTCGGGACGACGAACAGCGTCATCTCGCCCCGACCCGACGGGCTCGTCCCGGTGCGCGCCACGACGAGGAGGTTGGAGGCCTCGTCGACGCCGGAGATGTAGTACTTGGTGCCCGAGAGCACCCAGTCGTCGCCGTCCCGCACGGCCTTGGTGCTGATCTGGTGGCTGTTGGAGCCCGCGTCGGGCTCCGTGATCGCGAAGACCATCTTGTCGGAGCCGTCGGCCATCGCGGGCAGCCACCGCGCCTTCTGCTCGTCCGTGCCGACGTCCTTCAGCACCTCGCCGGAGATGGCGGCCGAGACGAGGAGCAGGAGCAGCGGGTTGCCCGAGGCCGCTGCCTCCTCCACGACGATGGCGAGCTCCGCGATGCCGGCGCCGCCCCCGCCGTACTCCTCCGGGAGGTTGACGCCGAGGAGCCCCGCCTCGCCGAGGGCGGACCACAGCTCGTGCGTGCGGCCGTCCTCGGCGATGACGCGCCGGAGGTAGTCGTCACCGAAGCCCGCGCACACCTGGGCGACGGTCTTGCGGAGGCTGGCGTGCTCGTAGCTCTCTTCGAAGTTCATGGGTTGTCCTCGGGTCGGGCGGTGGCGACCTGCGCCACGGGGAGATGGGAGAGGGAGAGCGCGCTCAGGCCTGTAGGGCCTGGCGCAGCTTGTACTTCATGACCTTGCCGCCCACGGTCTCCGGCAGGGCGCTCTGGAAGACGATGCGCTTGGGCGTCTCGAACCCGGCCAGGCGCTCCCGGGCGAACGCGATGATCTCCGCCTCCAGGGTCGGCGAGGTCCCGGAGTCGTCCACCGGGACGACCACCGCGGTGACGGCCTCGCCCCACCGCTCGTCGTGGAGACCGACGACGGCCACCTTGGCGACGGCCGGGTGGAGGGCGACCACGGCCTCGACGCGGATCGTCGAGACGTTCTCGCCGCCCGACTTCACCAGGTCCTTGTAGCGGTCGACCATGACGCGCAGGCCCTGGTTGTCGTAGAGACAGCTGTCGCCGGAGTGGAACCAGCCGTCCCGGAACGCCTCGCGGGTGGCGGCCTCGTCCTTGTAGTAGCCCGCCGCGATGACCGGCGACCGGTAGACCGCCTCACCGGCCACCCCCGGGAGCCCGTCGAGCGGCTGGCCCTCGATGTCGACGACGCGCGAGGCGAGCAGCGGGCTGGGCAGCCCGACGTAGTTCTGCTGGGGGGCGGTGGCCTCGTAGACGTCGGGGTGCATGTCCGGCCAGAACCGGTGGCACGCGATCGACTCGGTCTGCCCGAAGATCTCCACCACCTGGAGGTCGGGGGCGTGGTGCCGGAGGCCCTTGAGCACGGTCGGCGGGAGGGCCGCCCAGCCGTAGACCGCGACGGTCAGGCTCGAGAGGTCGCGGGGACGCTCGTCGACCTCCGCGAGCAGGGCCTTGAGCATCGCGGGCGCCCCACCCCACAGGGCGGTGGCCCGCTCGCCCTCGACAGCGGCGGCGATGCTCGCCGGGTCCGGCCTGCGCCCGAGCACGACGGACCCGCCGGCGACCATCGCGGCGAGGGCGAAGACGTAGTGGCCGACGTGGTACATCATCGGCAGGAAGGTCGCGACCTTGACGTCGGACTCGAACCGCAGGCCGCGCGTCAGGCTCAGCGCGAAGCCGTGCGCCGCCAGCGTCACCGTCGTGTGCGACTCCATGACGCCCTTGGGCATCGCCGTCGTGCCCGACGTGAAGAGGATCTCCCAGATGTCGTCACCGTGGACACGGGCGACGGGCTCGTCGGTCGGCTGGTCGGCGACGAGCTCGCTGAACGTCCGGCTGTCGCCGACGCGGCCGCCGCCGACCTCGATCGTCACGTCCGGCGCATGACCGTCGGGGAAGGCCGGGGCCACCTTGGGCCACAGCTCGGCGTCCGCCACGAGGAGACGCGGCTCGAGGCGCTCGACGAGGTGGGCCACGACGTCGGGGGCCAGGTTGGGGTTGAGCGGTGCCACCACGACGCCGACCTTGGCGGCGCCCAGCTTGAAGGCGTAGCCCTCGACGCTGTTCTCGCAGATCATCAGCACGCGGTCGCCGCGCTCGAGCCCGGCGGCCCGCAGGGCGTGGCCGACGCGGTTCATGAGCATGTCGAGCGCCCGGAAGGTCAACCGGGCGAAGGCCGGGTCGCCGTAGGCGCCCTCGGCGCCCACCAGCGCCTCCTTCTCCGGGACGCTCCAGGTCAGGCGCTCCACGATGTCGGCGACGCTCACGCGGTTCCAGCGCTGGTCGGCACGGCGGTCGAACAGGGAGACGACGTCGAACTCGGGGGCGAGCTGGTCCATGGTTCCTCCTCGGGGTGACGGGCGCCACACTAAGCGAATCTCCATTCACTCCGCTAGCCGTTTGGGCGAACTCGTTGCCGAACTCGGCGCCGTGAACGATGCTAGTGAATCATGAATCACATCCAAGTCGTTGTCGAGGACGGGATCGGCGTCCTCGAGCTGTCCCGTCCCGCGGTGGGCAACGCCATCGATCTCGCGAGCGCCCGCGAGCTGTCGTCGGCTGCGCGCTCCCTCGTGGCCGATCCCGAGGTGCGCGTCGTGCTCGTCGAGGCCGCGGGCGACCACTTCTGCGTGGGCGGCGACGTGCGAGCCATGGCGGAGGAGCCGCCGTCCTGGTGCTCCGAGGTCGCGACCACAGTGCACGAAGCGGTGCTGGCCCTCCACGAGGCGGACCGCGTGGTCGTCGCTGCCGTGCAGGGTGCGGCGGCGGGCGCCGGCTTCTCCCTCGTCCTCCTCGCCGATCTCGTGGTGGCGACGCCGGCCACCCGGTTCATCCCGGCCTGGAGCCGCATCGGCCTCACCCCGGACGGTGGAGCCAGCTGGCTGCTCCCGCGTGCGGTCGGCAGCCAACGGACCGCGGCGATGCTGATCGGCGGCAAGGTGCTCGAAGGGACGGAGGCCCTCGATTGGGGCCTGGTCACCGAGCTCGTCGACAACGATCCGCGCCCGCGTGCCCGAGCGTTGGCAGCATCGGTCGCGCAGGGCGGCTGGCGGGCAGCGGGGGCGACACGCCGCATGGCGCGCACCGCGTGGGACATCGGCCTCCCGGGCCGCCTGGTCGAGGAGGCGTCCGCCGTGGGGACGGCCCGCGCAGGCAATGGGCCGCTGCTGGAAGCGTGGCTGCCCAGCCGGCGGCA
Source organism: Nocardioides zeae (assembly GCF_030818655.1). Taxonomy (NCBI): domain Bacteria; kingdom Bacillati; phylum Actinomycetota; class Actinomycetes; order Propionibacteriales; family Nocardioidaceae; genus Nocardioides; species Nocardioides zeae. The sequence continues at coordinate 2,861,509 of NZ_JAUTAN010000001.1, forward strand.
CGTCGCTACCGCCGGGGAAGCGACGAAGCCGGGGACGTCGCTTCGGGCTCCGTTCGCCGGCACGGTGACGGTGCACGTCTCCGTCGGCGACGAGGTCACCGCGGGCTCGACCCTCGCCACGGTCGAGGCGATGAAGCTGGACGCTCCCCTGACGGCACCGCGCGACGGCACGATCGACGCAGTCCGGGTCGCCGACGGCGAGCGGGCGGAGGGGGGCGAGGTGGTGGTCGTGCTGCGGTGAGGTCGGACACCCCCGTCCGCTCTGAGGGCGAGCGGGTGATGCGCCGGACGACGGTCGGTCAGACCTCGGCCACCACCGGCACGTAGGTCACGCCCAGCGCGTCGAGGGCGGCACGCGCCTCGGCGGTCGGCTCCCCCGCGACCGTCAAGTTCTCCATGGACACTTCTCCGTGACACCCCCCCCGGTCGCCCAGCTCGCCGAGCAGGCGTAGGTGCTCTCCGGCAGGAGCGCCTGCACGAGGAAGAAGGGCCCGCTCAGGTTGACGGCGAGCACCTTGTCCCAGCCCGTCTCCGGGTACGTCGCGAGGTCGGCCTGCAGCGGGACGACCTCGCCGAGGTGCCGGAGCTCGTCCGCCGTCCAGCGGCAGTCGTCCAGACGGCGCGAGGCGATGAGCACCCGCACCCCCGCCCGCAGCAGTCCCTCGATGCACATGCGCCCGATCCCCCGGCCACCGCCCGTCACGAGGGCGGTGCGCCCGGTGAGCTCGCAGAGATGGGTCGCTCGGGGCGCTGCCGTGCCGTCGTCGGTCATGGGCGGGACGGCAGGGCGCCCTACCCGATGGCCAATAGTTCGCCCCCGCGGTCGAGTCGCCGTCCATCCGCAGGGGTCGTGGCCTCAGCGCGTCGCTTTCCGGGGCGTTGGGGCCACGAGCGGGCTGACGAGCCGACGCGGGGTGGCAGGCTGGTCCGATGCATCCGCGCCCTCCCGAGTCCGCTCGCCTCGACGCCACCGAGCGCTGGTTCGCGGCCCACGGCCTGCCGTACTTCGTCGCGTCGGGACGCGCCCGGGCGCGCAGGGCGCTGCGGCCCGCACGCGTCGTGCCGCGCTTGGTGCTCGTCGTCGCCGCCGCCGCGCTGGTGGGCGTCGCGCTGGCGTGGCTCGGCTCCGACAACGCCCTCGCCCCGGCGACCGTGCTCACGGCCGCGGGGGCGGCCGTGGCGACGTACGCCGTGGTCGCCCTCGGGGCGCGGCCCATGGTGACCTGGGCCGTGGGGCGGACGTTCGGGAGCCTGCGTCAGCTGCTGCCGACCGTGACCCGCGCCCTGCCGCTGCTGCTCGTGTTCGTCACGTTCCTCTTCATCAACGCCGAGGTGTGGCAGATGGCGGCGAGCCTGCCCACCGGCTTCCTGTGGCTGACGGTGCTGCTCTTCGGGGCGATGGCGGTCGCGTTCCTGCTCGTCCGCCTGCCCGAGGAGGTCGACCGGGTTGACGACCACGTCGACGAGGCGCTGCTCCTCCAGGCGTGCCGGGGCACCCCGCTCGAGGCCGACGCGCAGCGGCTCGTGGAGGACGACGGGCCGCCGCCGACGCGGCACACGGAGCTGACGCGGTTCGAGCGCTGGAACCTGCTGCTCGTGCTCCTGGTCGTGCAGGGCGTGCAGGTGCTCGTCGTGGCCGCGACCGTCTTCGCCTTCTTCGTGCTGTTCGGCGTGCTGACCATGCGCCCGGAGGTGGCCGAGGCGTGGACGGCCGACCCGGTGACCTCCGTGCCCGGCCTGCCCGGGCTGAGCGCGGAGCTGCTCGCCGTCTCGGTGTTCCTCGCCGCGTTCTCCGGGCTCTACTTCACCGTCGTCGCCGTCACCGACGACACCTTCCGCGGCCAGTTCTTCTCCGGGGTGCTCGGCGAGCTCGAGCGGGCCATCGGCGTGCGGGCGGTCTACGTCGAGCTGCTCGAGCGACGGGAGGCCGAGCGGGCGGGCGCACCCGACCCCGGCCTCGACGGCCGGGGGTAGGGCCGCGGTTCACCCGAGGTCGATCCCCATCTCGGTCAGGGTCCGCTGCGCGATGCGGAACGCGGTGTTGGCATCCGGTACGCCGCAGTAGATCGCCGTCTGCAGGAAGAGCTCCTCGAGCTCGTCCACGGTGACGCCGTTGCCGATGGCGGCGCGCACGTGCATCGCCAGCTCCTCGTGGTGGCCGCGGGCGACGAGCGCGGTCAGGGTGATCAGCGACCGGGCGTGCCGGGCGAGGCCGGGACGGGTCCAGATCCCGCCCCACGCGTACTGCGTGATGAAGTCCTGGAACCCCTCCGTGAACCCCGTCGCCGCGGCGGAGGCCCGGTCGACGTGCGCATCCCCGAGCACGGCCCGCCGCACCGTCAGCCCGGCGGCGCGCTGCTCCTCGACCGTCGCCGACGACGGCACCCCCCGCCGGTCTGTCGGGGCGCCGGTCGTGCCGTGGTGCGCCCGGAGGAACGGCACCAGGGCGGCGGCCACCCGGCCGGGGGCCTCGGCCGGCGCCAGGTGGGCGACGTCGTCGAGGACCAGGAGACGCCCGTCGCGGACCCCGTCGGCGATCGTCGCGAGGTCGGCGGGCGGGGTGGCCTCGTCGGCGGCCCCGGCGACCGCCAGGACCGGCGTCGTGATCGCGGCGAGGCGGTCGCGCACGTCGAAGGCGGCGAGGGCGGAGCAGGTCTGCGCGTAGCCCACCGCATCGGTCGCCACGAGTGCGTCGAGGAGCAGCCCGGCCCGTGCGGGGTCGCGGTCGACGAACCCCGGGGCGAACCAGCGCCGCCGCGACCCGTCGACGACGCCCGCCGTGCCGGACGCCCGCACGAGGGCGGCTCGGTCGTGCCAGCCGGCAGCCTCGCCGATGCGCGCTCCGGTGCAGAGCAGGGCGGCAGCGGCGACCCGCTCGGGCGCGTCGAGCAGGAGCTGGAGGCCGACGGCGCCCCCGACGGACACGCCCGCGTAGAGCACGCGCTCGCCGCTCCGCCCCTCGGGGGCGAGCGCGGCGTCGAGCGCCGTCAGCACACCCGCTGCCAGCTCGCCCAGGTCGAACGGCTCCGACGGCGCGGGGCTGGCCCCGTGGCCCGGCAGGTCCCAGGCGAGGACGCGGTGGTCGATCGTGAGGCCCACGGCCGTCGTCTCCCACAAGGCGGTCGCCGTCGTCCCGAGCGAGGGACCGAGCAGCAGCACGGGACCGCGGCCGCCGAGGTCGACGGTGCGGATGTCGGGGACGCTCACGGGTGTCTCCTGGTCTCGTCGCGGAGGCGGTCGGCCCGCTCGACGACCCGCCGGACGATCTCGTCCGCCACACCGAGGTACGTCGACGGATCGAGGTCCTCGGTCGCGGCAGCGCCGGCGACCGCGCGCACGGCGTCGCGCTCGGCCAGGAGACCCCCGGTGGCCGCGGCGTGCGCCGCCTGCTCGGCCATGGCGTCCGCGTGGACCCGCAGCCCGGCCACGAGCTCGGCGGTCTGGTCGACGGCCACGACGCTGCGGCGCCCGAGGTCGCGCAGCGTGGCCCACTCGGCGTGCCACGAGCCGGTGGGCCGCTCGTCGTCGGCGAGCGCCGCGGCGGCGTGCAGGGTCGCGACGAGGCCCGGCGTGGTGATCGCGGCACGGCGCACGAGCACCGACAGCACGGGGTTCTGCTTCTGGGGCATCGTCGACGAGCCGCCGCGACCCTCGTCGGCAGGTTCACCGAGCTCCGCGATCTCGGGCCGCGTCAGGGTGAGCACGTCGGCGGCGATCCGGCCGCAGGCCTGGGTCGCCGTGCCCAGCGCATCCCCGGCGCGGGTGATGGGGGTGCGATCGCTGTGCCAGGGCACGGAGCGGGCGAGCCCGAGCGCGTCGGCCAGGGCGTCGGTGATCGCGAGGGGGTCGGCCGCCGCGCCGGCGCTGCCGGCCGCCGCGAGGGACACCAGCTCGCCGAGGGCCGACAACGTGCCCGCGGCCCCACCGGCCTGCACGGGCAGGAGGGCACGGGCGCGGCGTACCTCGTCGGCGGCTCCGAGGATGCCCCGGAGCCAGCCGGCCGCCTTCAGCCCGAAGGTGGTGGGCACCGCGTGCTGCGTGAGCGTGCGCCCCACCATCACCGTCGTGGCGTGCTCGCGCGCCAGGTCGGCGAGCGCGTCGGCCGCGCGGCCGAGGGCCGCGTCGACGCGGTCGAGGGCGTCGACCAGCGCCAGGACCAGGGCGGTGTCGACGACGTCCTGGCTGGTCAGCCCGCGGTGCAGCCAGGTCGCCGCGTCCGCGGCTCCTGCGGCGCGGAGCCGCTCCCGCAGCAACCGGACCAGCCCGACCACGGGGTTGCCTCCCCCCTCGGCACCCAGCGCGAGACCGGCCGCGTCGGCGGCGTCCACCGCAGGGAGGTCCGCCTTCGCGGCGGCGGGCGCGACGCCCGCTGCCACGAGACCGTCCAGCCAGGCCTGCTCGATCCGCACCATCGACCCCAGCAGGCGGGTGTCGTCGAGGAGGTCGCCGGCGCGCTCGTCGCCGGGCCACAACAGGTCGGGCACCCGGTCAGTCTCCCCCGGCCGACGCACCGCGGCCGTCGAAGGCGAGGAAGACCGTCTCGTCGTCCCCCTGCAGGCGCACGTCGAAGACGTATCCCCGACCGTCGGCCGTCGCGACCAGCGTCGAGCGCCGCTCGGCGGGCAGCGAGGCCAGCAGGCGGTCGGCGTCCAGCGTCTGCTCGTCGACACCGGGCGAGCCGGCGGGGAGGTACGCCCGGGTGAGGAGCCGGTCCAGCTGTCCGCGCGCGAAGACCGTCACGGCGAAGAACGGCGCCGCCCCCGGCCGGGTCGGCCCCGGGGTGAGCGTCGAGAAGGAGTAGGCGCCGCGGCGGTCCGTCGAGGCGCGACCGAAGCCGGTGAAGGTGAAGCCGTCGCGGCGCAGGCTGCCCTCGGCCCGCGGGACCGCGCCGCTCGGGTCGGCCTGCCAGATCTCCAGCAGGGCGTCCGGCACCGGCGCACCGGCGCCGTCGGTCACGCGGCCGTGCAGGCGGATCGCGCCCGGGGCCCCGGGGGGCACGAGGTCGCGGTCGCCGGCGTACGGCAGCGCGTAGTGGAAGAAGGGTCCGACGGTCTGGCCGGGCGTCGGGGCGGCGGAGGTCATGGTCGTCCTCTCAGAGGTGCTCGACGTCGGACTCGCGCACGGTGCGGTGGGAGCCGGTGAGCACGATGTCCCACCGGTAGCCCGTCGCCCACTCGTGCGTGGTCACGGTGTGGTCGTAGGTCGCGACGAGCCGGTCGCGCGCCGCGGGGTCGACGATGGACTGGTAGATCGGGTCGAGGTCGAAGAGCGGGTCGCCCGGGAAGTACATCTGCGTGACGAGGCGCTGGGTGAACTCCGTGCCGAACAGGCTGAAGTGGAGGTGCGCGGGCCGCCAGGCGTTGCGGTGGTTCCGCCACGGGTAGGGGCCGGGCTTGATCGTGGTGAAGCGGTACCAGCCGTCACCGTCGGTGAGGCAGCGACCGGCACCGGTGAAGTGGGGGTCGACGGGCGCGGGGTGCTGGTCGCGCTTGTGCACGTAGCGGCCGGCCGCGTTGGCCTGCCACAGCTCGACGAGCTGGTGGCGCACGGGGCGCCCCTCGCCGTCGAGCACCCGGCCCGTGACGACCATCCGCTCCCCGATGGGCTCGCCGCCGTGCTGGATGGTGAGGTCAGCCTCGAGGGGGTCGACGTCCGTCGGGCCGAAGGCCGGCGCCCAGAGCTCGACCTCCTCGGGATCGGCGTGGTGCAACGACTTCGTCGGGTGCCGCAGGATGCTGCTGCGGTAGGGCGGGTAGTCGAGCCGGGGGCGGGTCTCGACGGGCGCACCGGCGGCGACGGACGCGGTGTAGTCCTGCGCGATCGTCGCCATCTCGGCGGAGAGGTCCGCCTGGGTCTCGGTGGTCACGCCGCGGACGCTACGGCGGACGGCGTACGCTCGGCGCCCGGGAGATTCCACCCAGCGGAAAGCGGTCGGAGATGGCGGGCAACACGCGGACACCCGGCACGACGGTGACCCAACGGATCGTCGCCCTGCTCGGCGCCTTCGACGAGCACCACCGTCGGCTGTCGCTGACCCACCTCGCCGAACGCGCGGGCCTCGCGCCCCCGACGGCGCACCGGCTCGCTGCGGAGCTGGTCGCCGGCGGCCTGCTGGAGCGTCGCGGCGACGGGACCTACGCCGTGGGCCGGCGCGTGTGGGACCTCGGCCTCCTGGCCGCCGTCCAGACCGACCTGCGGGCCGCGGCCGCACCGTTCCTCCACGACATCTACGCCGCCACGCTCGCCACCGTGCACCTCGCCGTGCGGGAGGGCACCGAGGTGCTCTACGTCGAGCGGCTCTCCGGACGGGCGTCGGTGCCCATCATCTCCACGGTGGGCAGCCGGCTGCCGGCCCACGCGACCGGCGTCGGCAAGGTGCTGCTGGCCCACGCGCCGCCCGCGGTCGTCGAGGAGGTCGTCGGCGCGCCCCTGCGACGGCTGACGGCCTACACCGTCGTGCAGCCCGGCACCCTGCTCCACCAGCTGGCGGCGGCCCGTCGCGACGGCTACGCGACGACTGTCGAGGAGGTCTCGCCGGGAGCGTGCTCGCTGGCGGTGCCGGTACGCCGCGGCAGCACCCCCGACGCCCCCGTGGTGGCCGCGCTCGGCGTGGTCGTGCCCTCGCTCAAGCGGGACCGACCGCGGCTGCTGGCCTCGCTGCGCACCGCCGCCGCCGGCATCTCGCGATCGCTGTGAACGCGCTCCGACGTCGCTACCGCTGGGGAGGCAGGTGGCGAGCGTCGCGTCGCCTGCGGAGCCGACCGGAGCGCGCCGTCTCGGCCGGTCCGGGGTCACGGGACGGAGCGGCGGAGGGGCCGGCCGACGGTTCGACCGTCCGGTCGATCGGCGCCGGGTGGGTCGCAGCGACACCGACCAGGTGAGCCATCGTGGCCGCGGGTGAGGGATGGGCGAACAGGTCCACGACGTCCAGGGCGTGGCCTCGCTCCCGCAGCCGCCGGTGCGCCGTCACCAGGGTGAGCGACGTGGCTCCCAGGTCGAACCAGCTGCGCCGATCACCGGGGTCGAGCACACCGAGCTCCGCGAACGCGGCTGCGAGGTCGCCCTCCACGCGGGTCCGGTCGACCGCACGCCGCAGCACGGAGGCGCTCGCGTCGGCCACGGTGTCGTCGACGAGGCGGGCGACCGCCTGGGTGAAGTGACCGAAGACCGTGTCGACCCAGGTCGGGTCGACACGAGACTCGTCGGCGTCCAGGACCACCTCCAGGCGACCGTCGACGTCGAACAGCTGGACGTCCACGAGGACCTGGGGCGTCTGGCTCACCGCGTACTCCGTGCGTCCGAGCAGGTCCAGCAGCTGCGACGGGTCGACGTCACCCGGCTCGAGGGCAGCGGAGACCGCGACCGGCAGGGTCGCCGAGCGTCCCGAGGCCCGCAGCCGGCGGATGAGGGCGTTGCCGTGGACGCCGCCGGAGCCGGTCCCGTGGTCGAGCGCCTCCACCAGCCGTTCCTGGACGCGGTTGGCGCTGCCCGGCCGGCGGCGACCGATCTCCAGCAGCAGGGTCGAGGTGTAGTCGCCGACCACGCCGTCGTGCTCGGCCGGACGGCTGTCGACGGTCAGGACGACGGTGGCGCGGGGTGCGTCGTCGTCGGTGAGGGCGTCACCGAGAGCGTCCAGCAGCAGAGCGGTGACGGTGACGCCGCTCTGCTGGGCGGCCCGACGCACGCGCGCCCAGCGTGCGGGTTCCCAACCAGTCCGGCGGCGCACCACGGCGGCCGGGCCCGACGGGTCGAGGACGCGCGGGACGACCGGCGCCGGCGGCAGCCGGGCGATCATCGAGTCCGCCCAGGCGAGGGCGGTCGTCGACGGTTCGACCGTCCGGCGGGCCCAGGCGAGGAAGTCAGGGGCGGGGCGAGCGGGCAGGGAGCCCGGGCGGGCGTACTCCGCCGCCATCTCGGAGACCCACGTGCACGCGCTGCGGGCATCGCAGAACAGCAGGTCGAGATCGAGGTGCAGTCGCCAGGTGGTGTCGCCCAGGCGCACGGCCAGGAGCCGGGCCATCGGTGCGGAGTCGGTCGCCAGGAGTCGGTGCGAGCGCTCGGCGCGGATCCGTTCCCGCTCGCGTTGCCGCTCCGCGGGGCTCAGCACCCGGTGGTCGGCGACCTCGACCTCGTGCGCGGCATCGGGCAGCACCCGCTGCGTCGTCGTGGAGGTGATCACGGCTCGCAGCATCGGGTGCCGGGCGACGACGGTGCGCCACGCGTCCTGCAGGCGCCCGACGTCGAGGTCCTCGACCAGCGCCTCGGTGTAGTAGTGAGGCGCGACGCGTCGCCCGTCCGGCTCGGGGGCGCGTCCCACGAGGTAGGCGAGCTGCATCTCCGTCAGCGGCGCATCGTCGTCGGCGTCGACCGCCGCGGCCTCGGCGCGGCCGCTGGTGGCCGGCGCTCGTCCTGCATTCGCGGATCCGGCGGGCGCCCGCAGCTCCGGGCCCAGGCCCAGGCCCGGGCCCAGGCCCAGGTCGAGGTCGAGGCCCAGGTCGAGGGCGGCGTCCGCCGCGGCCTCCAACGCATCAGCGAGCGCGCGGAGCCGCGCCACGACATCGGCGGCGCCGCTGCGCTCGCGTGCCGGCACCACGGCCGCCGCGGGCGGCTCGACCTGGTGGGCCGGGGACGCGAGGGCGGTGACCACGGGCTCCGGCCGGGACCCCCCGCACGGACCGTCGGGCGACCCGCTGTCCCCCGCGTCGGGGTCGACGCCCCGGGCGACATCGGCCACGGTGTCGAGGCGGAGGGCGAGGGCCGTCAGGGACGGCGCACCGAGCAGCTCGGCCAGCGCGGGGCGAGGTCGGCCGGAGTCCTCCACGGCGTTGGCGATCCTGACGAGCTGGAGGCTCGTCAGACCCGCAGCCGTCGCGGGGACGTCGAGGTCGGCGTCCGGTCCCAGCAGGTCCGCGAGCAGCGCTGCAACCGGTCCTGCGTGCGGTCCGGCGTGGGGCGCCTGGTGCGACGCCACGGGCTCGGTCTCCGGTTCGGCCGCTGGCGGGACCACCGCGCCCTGGCGGTCGAAGGGGTTCGTGAGCGACGCGACGTCGATCTTGCCGTTGGCGCTCATCGGCAGCGACGGGAGGACCACCACCCGGGCGGGCACCATGTAGGTGGGCACCTCGTCGCCGAGCGCCTCGAGGAGCGCGGCCGTGAAGCGCGGCCCGTCGTCGGTGCGGCCGCCGTGGCGGGCGACGTGGGCGACGAGACGCCCGCGCCCGTCCGGCCCGGGCATCGACGACACGACGGCCTGACGCACGTCGGGATGACGCAGGATGGCCACCTCGACCTCACCGAGCTCGATCCGGTGGCCACCGATCTTCACCTGGCGATCGGCGCGGCCGAGGAACTCCAACGTCCCGTCGGTGCGCCACCGGCCGAGGTCGCCCGTGCGGTAGAGCCTCGTGCCGAGCGCCGGGTGCACGACGAAGCGGTCGGCCGTGATGGTCGGGTCCCCGACGTAGCCCCGCGCGACCCCGGCGCCGCCGATCGCCAGCTCGCCCGCGATCCCGACCGACGTCGGCGAGCCCTCCTCGTCGAGCACGAGGAACGACTGCCCGCGCAGCGGCCGGCCGTAGGGGATGCTGGGCCAGCGCGGGTCGACCTCCCTCACGGGATGCGTGACGGACCAGATCGACGCCTCGGTGGCGCCGCCCAGGCTGTGCACCTCCACCTGGGGGGCGAGGGCGCGCAGGCGGTCGGGCAGGGTCACGGGGATCCAGTCGCCCGACAGCAGGCACACGCGGAGCCCGCCCAGCGCCGCGCGAGCCGCGTCGGGGTCGAACTCGGCGTACTCGACCAGCATCTCCATCAGCGGCGGGGCGGAGTTCCACACCGTCACGTCGTGGCGGGCCATCAGGTCGAGCCAGTGCTGCGGGTCGCGAGCGCGCTCGGCATCCGGCAGGACGACCGCTCCCCCGGCACCGAGGACGCCGAACAGGTCGTGCACCGACAGGTCGAAGGACAGGGCCGACACGCCGAGCACCCGGTCGTCGGGGCCGATGCCGAAGCGGTCGTTGACGTCGTCGATCGTGGTCCGTGCCTGACGGTGCTCGATCGCCACCCCCTTGGGCTCACCCGTCGACCCCGAGGTGAAGATGACGTACGCCAGGTCGTCCACCCGCGGGTCGGTCGCTGTGCTGGTGGCAGACGGCCTCGTCGTCGGCTCACCGCCGGCGTCGACCACGAGGCCGTGGACACCGGCCGGCAGGTGGAGCTCCTGCCCGGCGAGCACGACGGCGTGCCGCAAGGCGCTCTTGCGGGCCGCGGCCTCGAGGCGCCGTGCCGGCCAACCGGGGTCGACCGGCACGTAGCCCGCTCCCGCGAGCGCGATCCCGAGCACGGTGACCACCTGCGCGTGCCCGCGTGGAAGGGCGACCATGACGAGGTCGCCGGGCGCGACGCCCGTGTCGGCGAGCGCGAGCGCCACCGCCTCCGCCCGGCGGTGCAACGTGCCGTGGTCGAGGGAGCCTGCTCCACCGAGCACGGCGGGGGCCCGCCGGTGCACGGGCGGTCCGGCCAGCCAGGCGCGCCAGGGATCGTGCAGCAACGGACCCGCCCCCGGTGGACCCGGCGGCACGGGGTCGACGGCCAGACCCGAGGGGTCCCACACGACACCGCGCTCGTCCCAGCGGCCAGGATCGGCGAGGCTGGCGACGAACGCGTGCTCCGCGGCGGCGAGGCCCTCGACGAGTCCGTCGGGATAGGCGCCCTCGACGACGTCGTGGACCAGCACCAGAGCACCGTGCTCCTCCCACACGAGGTGGTCCAGGAGCACCTGCGGGGTCTGCGAGACGCCGAAGACCCGGTCCCCGAGCCAGCGGTCCTGCTCGGCCGAGTCCTGGCCGAGGCCCGAGGTGAACACGACCGGCCAGCGTGGCTCCGCTCCCGGCTCCGTGCGCTCACGCACCACGGCGACGCCCGGATGGGCACGGTGGTCGAGGACGTCCCAGAGCACCCGGTTCAGCGACCGGGCCTGCTCGACGAACGGCGCGGGGCCGTGGGCGTCGACCCCGTCCGCGCCGCGGACCGGCAGCAGGGCGGTGCCCGAGAAGTCCCCCACGACCTCGTCGGCCCCGGGCGCGTCGGGCCGGTCGTAGACCGTCAGGGTCAGACCGAGGTCACGTCCTCCGGTCGAACGCCGTTGGAGCAGCAGGGCGAAGGCCGTCAGCACGAGGCTGGTGGTGGAGACACCCCGGGCTGCCGCCTCGGCCCGGACCGCGGCCCACGTCGACGCCTCCACGACGTGGCGCAGCCGACGGAACCGGGGAGGTCCCGGCGCCGGCTCGCTGCGCGCGAGCGACGGGCCTGCCGGCAGGTCCTGCGCCGCCCACCACTCACGCGCGCGGACGGCTGCCTGCCGGCGCACGACATCGGCGTCGCGCTGCTCGAGAAGCGCCGCGAACGTGGTCGGCGGCTCGGGGAGGCGCGCCCGGGGATCGGCGACCACGGTGCCCCAGTCACGCAGCACCACTCCCCAGCCGGCGAAGTCGACGACGAGCGCGTCCAGGCCCACGCACACGCGGACCACGTCGCCCGGCAGCAGGACCAGCACGACCTCGCAGAGGGGCCAGGACTCGGGGACGCGCACCTGGTGGGACAGGTCGTCCCGCAGCGCGGCCAGCCGCCGGTCGAGCTCGGCGCCCGGGGGCACCTCGCGCAGGTCGATCCGACGCAGCCGCAGGTCGCGGACGTCGTGGGTCACCACGCGGGGTGCGGCATCGCGCCCGACGACGGTGCGGAGCATGGCGTGCCGGGCGACGACTCGCCGCCAGCCACGCTCCAGCCTGTCGAGGTCGTCGTCGAGGTCACGGCCGTCGCGCTCCGCCGGCCCCCGCACGTACTCGTGGTACCACCAGGTCCCGACGCCGCCGAGGGGCTGACCGTCGGCACGGCCGGCCCAGTAGGCGGCCTGCACCTCGGTGAGCCCGGGGTGCACGGTCGCGGCCCCCACCCGTTGGTCCTCCGCCGTCGAGGTGCCACCTGAGGGCGGGGACGCCGGGGTCGACGTCGCGGCGGATGCCGCGTGCCAGGCCGCCGTCACCTCGTCGAGGGTGCGCTCGCCCGTCATCGCCACGAGGGGCAGCGCGACGCCCGTCATCCGCTCCAGCGCGCCGCGCCAGCGCAGGGTGACCAGCGAGTCGACGCCGAGCGCTGCGAGGGGTACCTGGTGCTCGTCCGCCTCGACGGGTCTGCCGAGCTGCTCGGCCAGCACGGTGGCGACCAGCGTTCCGTCCGCCGGCGTCGCGTCGTCGGCACCGACCCGGTCGGGGATCGTCCTCGCGTCCATGGCGTCCTCCCCCTGCCCAATTGAGAATGGTTATGAATATCATGTGGCGTGATGACCACGTCCGCGGCCACCGTCCAGCGCCTCCTCCGACCCGTACGGGCGCTCGTCGCGACGGCGCTGCTCGTCGAGGCGCTCGCGGCGGCCGCGCTGCTGGTCCCCGTGCTCGCAGCCGTCGCGGCGGCCCGAGCCGCGCTCCTCGGCGATCCCCCCTCGCCCGGCACCGCCGTGGTCGCCCTCGTCGGCGCGACGGTGCACGTGGTGGGGCACGGAGCGGCGTCCTGGCTGCTGCACGTCGCCGACAACCGGCTGCAGCTCGAGCTGCGCGAACGGGTGCTCGCCACCTGCGCCACCCGCCCGTTGGAGGAGCTCGACCGCGAGGGCGCCGTGGGCCTCAAGCGGTCGGTGGGCGACGACGTCGACGCCCTCCACCACCTCGTCGGGCACGCCCTCGCCGACGCCACCGGGTCGGTCGTGCTGCTCGTGGTCGGAACGGTGGTGCTCCTGCAGACGTCACCGCCCCTGGCCGTCGCCGCGCTCGCACCCGCGCTCGTCGCCGTCCTGCTCCAGCGGCGCCAGACCCGTCGCTCGGTCGAGCAGATGGAGCGGTACGCCGCCGCCAGCGCCGAGGTCGACCGGGCCGCCGTCGAGCTGGTCCGCGTGGCGCCGTCGCTGCGCGTCTACGACGTGGAACCCCACGCCACGACCGCCGTGCCCGGTCAGGTGCGTCGACCCTTCCTCGACGCGGCCCGCACCTGGTCCGCCTTCGTGCGCTCCTGGGCGGCGGCGATGACCCCGACCATGGCCGCCCAGCAGGTGTTGCTCTCCGGCGCGGGGGTGGTCGCGGTGGTCGCCGTCGCCCTCCTGGTCGGCGGCGTCGCGGGTGTGGACGGTGTCACGGCCGTCCTGGTGGTCGTGGCGGTGACACCTGCGGTCACCTCGCCCCTGTGGTCCCTGGCCTTCGCGACCCAGGACCTGGCTCTCGGCACCGCAGCCGCCCGACGTCTCGAGACGCTCGTGGACGTGCCCGCACCCGTGCCCGCGAGCCCGGCCCGGCCGTCGTCACCGGCCAGCGCCTGGAACGGTCGCGAGGCGCCCCGCGTCGAGGCGCGTGGACTGACGGTCCTGCGGGACGGTCGCCGAGTGCTCGATGCCGCGAGCTTCGACGTCCCGGTCGGCCTCGTGACCGTGGTCGTGGGTGCGAGCGGCTCCGGCAAGTCGACCGCGCTGGAGTGCCTCGCGGGGTTGGTGCCCGCGCACGAGGGCGAGGTGCTGGTCGCCGGGGCGCCCCGGCCGGCCGGAACCGGCTGGACCCGCCACGTCGCCGCGGTGGTCCAGTCGCCGGGGACCCTGCGCGCGAGTGTCCTCGACAACGTCCGGCTCGGCCGTCCCGACCTCTCCGTGGACGCATGCCACGCCGCGCTGGCCTCCGCGGGCCTGGCGTCGCGGGTGGATCGTCTGCCCCAGGGCATCCACACGGTCCTGGGGGACGGCGTCGCCCTCTCGGGCGGCGAGCGGCAGCGGCTCGCCCTCGCCCGCGCGCTCGCGGCACGACCGCGGTTCCTGCTGCTGGACGAACCCACCTCGTGGGTCGACCGCGCCACCGCTGCCCGCCTCGACGCCTGCGTCGCGTCGTTGCGCGGTCGGTGCACCGTCGTGCGGTCCGACCATCGGCTCGGTGTCGCCCTCGCCGCGGACCACGTCGTCGTCCTGACGCGCGGCCGTGTCGTCGAGGAGGGCGCGCCCGCCGAGCTGCGCGCGCGGGGCGGTCAGTTCGCCGCTCTCCTGGCCGCAGCCCCGGCGACCGCAGCCCCGGGCGGTCCGGCATGATCCGCGCCCTGGCGCCACTGGTCGGCCGCACGGCCCGACGACGCCTGCTGGGTGCCGCGTTGCTGGGCCTGCTCGCCTCCCTGTTCGAGGCGGCCTCGCTGCTCAGCCTGGTGGTCCCGCTCGCCCAGGTGCTCGAGGGGGACGTCCCCACGGGCGCGGGCCTCACCCTGGCGCTCGGTGCGGCCTGGGCCGTGTGCCTCACGGCAGCCACCGTCGTGGGGCGGGCGAGCGGCTACGGGCTGTCGTTCGACCTGCACGAGCGCGTGGCGTCCCATCTGCTCCGCCTGCCCTCGACCTGGTTCGACGCATCTCGGGCCGGCGAGGTGAGCCGTGCCGCCGGGAGCCAGGTGATGGACGTGATGGCCTACCCCGGCCACCTGATGCTGCCCGCGCTGCGCAGCACGGCGACCCCGGCGGCGCTCGCCGCCGCCCTGGCGGTGATCGATCCGCTGCTGGGCCTCGCGGCCCTCCTCGCGCTCCCGGCACTCGTGGCGGTCGCCCGCTGGTCGGTGCGCTGGGTCGCTGCAGGCGACGCGGCACTGTCCCGGGCCCGCGCCGACGCGACGGCCCGCCTGCTCGACCACGTCGGCCTCCAGCGCGTGGTGCGCCTGACACCGCACCCGGAGGCCGCCGACGACCTCACCCGGGCGGCCCTGCGGGAGGTGCACGCGCGCAGCGCCACCCTCGTCCGCTCGGTCGTGCCTGGGTTGTCGGCCTTCGGCGCGGCCGTCCAGATCGTCCTCGTGGCCCTCGTCACGGTGCTCGTCCTCCGCGCGGGGAGCCCCGGGGGGCCGTCGGCGGCCGGCGTCGCGACGGCGGTCGCGCTCCTGGCGGCGTACGCCGGTGCGTTGCGTTCCGCTGCCGAGCTCGGGGCGGCCACGCGCAGCGCCCGGGGAGCGCTCGCCCGCCTGCAGGAGCTGTTCGGCACCGCGGTGCTCCCGGAGCCGGTGACGCCCGCCCCGCGGCCGGGCGTCGACCCCCGAGGCACCGCGGTGACCGTGCGGGCGTTGGACTACCGCCACCGGGACGGCACACCGGCACTGCGCGGGGTGGACCTCGACCTCGCCCCGGGGACGCTCACGGTCCTGGTCGGCACCTCGGGGGCCGGCAAGAGCACGCTCCTGCGTCTGCTCGCGCGCGCTGACGACCCGACGCGGGGCGCCGTGCTCCACGACGGGGTCGACCTGCGCGACCTCGGCAGCGAGGAGGTACGCCGCGGCCTGGGGCTCGCGACGCAGGAGAGCGCGGTGCTCGACGACACGCTCCTCGCGAACGTCCGCCTCGGCCGCCCGACGGCGAGCGAGGCGGAGGTCCGCGCCGCGCTGGATGCCGCCGGCCTCGCCGAGACCGTCGGGGCCCTGGACCTGGGGCTGCAGTCGCCGGTCGGGGAGAACGCCGCGCTGGTGTCCGGCGGCGAGGCGCAACGCATCGGTCTGGCCCGCGCGCTGGTGCGGCGCGCCCCGCTGCTGCTGCTCGACGAGCCCACCTCCAGCCTCGATCCCGCCGCCCGCAGGCGCGTCGTCGCCACCCTCGAGGGCCTGCGCGGCCGTGCGACCGTCGTCGTGGTCGCACACCGGCTCGACGAGGCACTCCTCGCCGACCAGGTCGTCGTGGTCGACGAAGGTCGCGTCGTGCAGCGAGGAGCACCCGAGGCCCTGCTGAGCTCCAGCGGACCCTTTCGACGCCTCGTCGACGCCGGCTCGGCCGGCCGACCGACCCACCCGACCGACCCGCCCGCCGACCAGGAGGCCTCGCCGTGACCGCCCTTCCCACCCCACCCGCCACGCCTGCGGACGTCGACGTCCTCATCGTCGGTGCGGGGCCTGCCGGCGCGACCGCGGCACTCGTCCTGGGCCGCCAGCAGCGTCGCGTGCTCGTCGTCGACGACGACCGGCCGCGCAACGCCCGGGCCGCGTCGATGCACATGTACCTCACCCGCGACGGAGCGGCTCCCGCCGACTTCCGGTCCGCCGCCCACGCCGAGGCGACCGCCCACCCCGGGGTGACGCTCGAGGCCGGCCGCGTGGACACGGCGACCGTCGGGAGCGGCGTCGTCACCGCGACCGTGGTCACGCGCGACGGCGGGCCCACGACCGTGCGGGCCCGGGCCCTGCTCGTCGCCTCGGGCGTCCGCGATGTCCTGGACCACCTGCCGGGTCTCGCCGAGCGGTGGGGCGGCGACGTCGTGCACTGCGCCTACTGCCACGGCCACGAGGCCGCCGGCCGGCGCGTCGTGGTCGTCAGCCGCACCCCCGCCGACGCGATGCTGGCCGCGTACGTCGCCGACCGGTTCACCAGGGACGTGGTGCTCGCCACCGGCGGGTCGGAGCTACCGGCCGAGCTCGCCGAACGCGTGCGCGCGGCCGGGGTGCAGGTCGAGGAGGCGCCGGTGCTGGGACTGTCCGGGCCCCGGGGTGCGCCCTCGGTCGACCTCGACGGCGAGCGTTCGCTACCGGCCGAGGTCGTCTTCCACCGGCCGTCGACCGCCGCGGCCGATCTCGTCGCCGCCCTCGGCTGCGGCACCGCACCGGGAGGCGAGGTGCTCGTCGACGCGCAGATGGCCAGCGACGTCCCCCTCGTCTGGGCCGCGGGGGACGCCGCGCTGGAGCGGGGCGCAGCCGCACCGATGGCGTTCGTCGCCGCCGCCGTCGCCGACGGACAGCGGTCGGCCGTCTTCATCGAGCAGCACCTCTTCCTGGGCTGACCCGTCCCACAGGCCCCGGGCGGGGCCGGTCCTGGGGGACACCGCCCCGCCCGGGCCGAGCTCAGACCGACCATCCGGCGAGCGCCTGCGACAGCGCACGCGCCACCTCGACGACCGCCGGACCCCGCACGATGGAGTAGTGGTGCGCCTCGACGTCGACGACCTCGAGACCACCGGGCACCCACGGCGTCCACCCCAGGTCGTGCTCCGGAGCGTCGTCGACGCCCATCCCCTCTCCGCTGTTGCGCGGCGACGGCTGCGTCGCCCGCACGAGCACCGTCCGGACCGCGGCGGGGAGCGTGCCGGCGACGTGCCCGGAGAGGGCGTCGAGATGTGCCGCGAAGACGTGCGTGCGGTCGAGCAGGGACTGCACCGTCGGCGCTCCCCCGGCCTCGACCAGCGCCTCCGCCAGGGCGCGACCGTCGGCGTGGGATCCGAGATCCAGGCCGAGGAACGCCTCCGCCGAGCGCACCTGCCGCAGGAGCTGCAGCTCGTGGGTGGCGGCGCGGTCGAGCCCGGCACGCGCGACGATGCGCTCGGGACTGTTGGAGTCGATCATCAGCAGCAGGTCCACGTCCTCACCCGCGACCTGCATCCGGCGCGCGACCTCGTGGGCGACCGTCCCTCCCATCGACCAGCCTCCCAGCGTCCACGGCCCACGGGGCTGGTGGTCGCGCAGCAGCAGGCGGTAGGTCTCGGCCATCTCGGCGATCGAGCCGAACGGCTCCGCACCGTCGAGGGCCGGGTCGCTGAGCGCCAGGACGGGCCGCGCGGTCTCCAGACGGCGGGCGAGATCGACGTAGCAGAGCACGTCGCCGCCCGAGGGGTGCAGGAGGAAGACCGGCCGTCCCGTCCCCGCCCGCAGCTCGACGAGCGACGGGCGCAGCCGCTCCAGTGCCACGAGCCCGCCCGCCCGCGGATCCCGGCCCGGTCCGCCGAGGGCCCCGAGCGCCGGCTCCGCGGCGGACGTGGCCGTCGCAGCGAGGGACACGAGAGCGTCGAGGGTGGATGAGTGGAGGAAGGCACGCGGCTCCACGACGACGCCGACGTCGCGGCGTAGGCGGGCGAGCAGGCGTACGGCGAGCAGCGAGTCCCCGCCGGCGGCGAAGAAGTCGTCCTCGGGAGCGGGGAGCTCGGGCAGCTCCAGCACGTCCTGCCAGGCCGACGCGATGCGGGCGACGAGGTCGGCAGGTGCCACGGCCTCCCCGGGGGAGACCGGGCCGTCTCCCGCGTCCGCGCTCACCCCCGGGTCCGGCTCGCCGAGCACCACGTCGTCGCCGACCCAGCGCTGGGGGTCGGGCACCTCGAGCTGCGCGCCGACGACGGAGGGGTCGTCGGCGAGGGCCAGCACGCGCCGGTGCACGGACTCGAGCAGGTGGGCGGCCAGGCCGTCCGCGAACAGGGCGTCCACCGACGCGGCGGAGAGCACGAGCGATCCCGCCAGCTCGAAGACGCGCAGCTCCATCTGGACCTGGGGCGTCCGCAGGTCCTGGTGGTAGTCGCTCGGCTCCAGACGGCCGAGAGGTCCCCCGTCGGTCGGCAGGTCCCCTCCGAGCGCCGCGTCCATCCCCAGCGTCGACTGGAAGACCACGGGCGCCAGGGAGCCCGTGACGCCACGACCCCGGGTGGCCATCCGCCCGACCTCCACCGCGCTCACCCGGTGGTGCTCGGCGTGGACGCGGGAGGACTCCTCCGCGGCGCGCGCGACCTCGAGGAGGCTGGACCCGTCGACCGACAGCGGAACCAGCGCGGTGCGGGAGAACGCCCCGACCACTGCCTCGACGTCCTCGTGGACGGCCACGCGGTTGTGCTGCAGGGTGGCCAGCAGCAGCTCCGGCTGCGCCGTGACCTCGCGCAGCGCGATCCCGTAGCACGCCAGCAGCACCGTCGCGGGCGTCAGACCGTGGCGGGCGCACGCCGAGCGGAAGCGCTCCCACCGCTGGGCGTCGACGCGCGCCTCGCGCATGGTCATGGTCGGGGCCGCCGCCGCGGTGTCGACGTCCGTGCGACGCGGCAGGCGCGGGGCGGGCGGCAGCTGCGGCAGGCGCTCCTGCCACCAGGCGAGGTCCGCGGCGGCCTGCCGGCGAGCCTCGGGCGCCGTCATCGTGGCGACGTAGTCACCGAAGTCCAGCCCGAGCGGAGGCAGCACCGCGTTGGGGTCCGCGAGGTGCGCCATGAGGTCGCGGTGCACGATGCTCGACGACCAGCCATCGACGACGAGGAGGCTGCTCGCGAGGTGCAGGCGGCCCCGACCGTGCGGGAGCAGGACCACGGCGACGCGCATCCCGCTCCCCGTCCGCGGGTCGGGCCCCGCCGTCGCCCATCCCTCGCGCAGGTGCCGCAGCGCCGCCCCGGGGTCCGGGTCCTCCCGCAGGTCGTGGAGGACGACCGGCACCTCGCCCCGCGGGTCGTCCGGGGCCCGCAGCTGCTGCGTCCCGTCGTCGAGCACCCGAGCACGGAGCATGGGGTGTCGTGCCGTGACGGCGTCGACGGCGCGGCGCAGCGCCGGTGCGAGGCCGTCGGCGCGCACGCCGGTGAGGGCGACGTCGGTGCTGACGTGCGCCGTGGCGTACGAGATGTCCCACCCACCGCTCTGCCCGACGAAGTACGCCTGCTGCAGCGGGAGCAGGTCGAACGGCGCCGAGGCGTCCGGGCGCCGCACGAGGACGGTCTCCTGCCCGGACTCCCTGCCCGCAGCCACGAGACCCACGACGTCGGCGACGGTCACGTCGGCACGCACCTCGTGCAACGGCAGCGCCACGCCGGTGAGTCGCCGCACCTGGGCGGCCATGCGGACCGCGAGCAGGGAGTCGCCGCCGAGCGCCAGGAACGTGCTGTCGCCCACGTCGGCCGCGGCGACGCCCAGCAGCTCGGCCCACACGCCGACGACCTGCGTCTCGATCTCCGCAGCCGCCGGCTCGGCCGACGGCTCGGCCACGTCGTACGACGCCACGTAGGCCGCGAACCAGGTGCGGGCCTCGTCGAGGTGCACGACCGGGGTGCAGACGTCCCACTGCAGCACGAGGTCGCCGCCGTCCTCGAAAGCCTGGTGGTCGAGCCACACCTGGGGGGTCTGGCTGACCCCGCCGACGTAGGTCCCCAGCCAGTCGTGGCGGTGCTCGTGCTGGCCCGACCAGCGGTCGAGACCCAGCATGGACGTGAGCACGACCGGCACGTTGACCGGACGTCCCCGGTGCCGGCTCCAGGCCGCCAGCACCTCGAGCCCGCCGTAGGCGCGGTGGTCGAGGTCCTCGGCGATCCGCTCCTGCGCCGCCGCGACGCGCGCCCACCTGTCGGTGTCGGGCCCCACGACCACCGGGGCCTCGTGCACGAGCAGGGAGGAGAACTCCCCCACGACCGCGTCGACCCCCGGCAGGTCGGGTCGGTCGAAGACCGTGAGGGTCACCGAGCACGCGTCCTGTCCCGACCACCGTCGCAGCGTGTCGACGTAGGTCGTCAGCACGAGCGCCGTGGGCGTCAGGCGCCGCCGGGTCGCCTCGGCCACCAGCGCGGCCCACCGTCCGGCCGCCACCCGGGCGGAGAGCCGTTCGAACCGCGGCTCGGCAGCAGCCGGCGCGTCGACCGCGCGTACGTCGGGAGCGGGCGGCAGCGCGGGCACCCGCTCGCGCCACCACGCGGCCGCGCGTCGGTGCTCGTCGGACCCGGCCCGCTCCTCGAGAGCGAGCACGCAGTCACCGAACGTGACCTCGAGCTCGGGCAGCACGGCATCCGGCTCCTCGTAGAGCCGTCGCACCTCGCGGTCGACGATCATCCAGCTGGCCGAGTCGCACACGAGGACGTCGACGGACAGGAGCACCCTCGCGCCGCCGCCGGGCAGCAGCACGACCTCGGGGTGCACGAGCGGCCAACGAGCCGGGTCGGCCACCCGGGTCGAGAGCCGTTCGCGCAGCTCTGCCAGCTCTCGTTCCGCCTCGAGCGCCGTCCACTGCCGGAGGTCGCGCACCGGCAGGACGTGCGTCGGCTCCGGGTCGAGCAGGCGATGGGTGCCGTCACGGTCCACGACGGTGCGCAGCATCGGGTGGCGCGCCACCACGTGGCGCCACGCCCGCGCGTAGCGCTCGACATCGAGATCGGGCGCGTCGTACTCGAGGAAGAAGTGGCATCCGACGCCCTTGCTGCCCGGGGCGTGGGCCGACGGGTCCACGCCCTGGTGGCGGCCCAGCCAGTAGGCGTGCTGCACCCTGGTCAGCCCGAAGCCGGTGAGCACGTGCTCGGTCGCCCGGGGACCGGACGGCGCGGCCGGCCCGGCCGACGTCGACCGGGCCGCGGCGAGGAGCTCCGCGCACCGGCGCACGGTCGGGGACGTCAGCAGGTCACGCAGCCGCAGCTCGACGCCGTGCTCGTCCCGCAGCACGGCCAGCACGCGGGTGGCGAGCAGCGAGTGCCCACCGAGCGCGAAGAAGTCGTCGTCGGGGTGCTCGACGGGGCGACCGAGCACCGAGCTCCACACCTGGGCCACCACGTGCTCGTCGGCCCCGAGGACGTCGGGGCCCGCCGCCGGTGTCCCGGCGGTCGCCAGGTGTCGTGCCGTCCGCCGTGCGAGGTGGCGCGAGCGGCTGTCCAGCTCCGACGGGGACGCGGCCAGGTAGCCCTCCAGCCCGTGGGAGCGGGCGCCCGCGAGCAGGAGCAGCTGGCTGACGGCGTCGTCGAGGTCGAGGGCGTTGCGCATGCTGATCTCGGACGCCGACCCCGCCTCCGCCTCGGTGCCGAGACGGAGCCGGTCCCAGTCGACGGCCAGCCACCCCTCGCGGGCGGCGAGGCCGTCGAGGTAGCGGCCCGCGGCGACGTACGCCCCCAGGCCGAAGCCACCGACCGTCCCGGCCGCCGAGGACATCAGCAGCACCGTCGGAGCCGGGCGGTCGGCGGGGCGCGCGTCGGCAGCCTGCGCGAGAGCGACGCGCAGGTTCTCGGCTCCTCGGACCTTCGGGTCGAGGGCCGCCGACACGGCGGTCCCGTCGAGGTCGGCGAGAGGAGCGAGGTCGACGACCACCGGAGCGTGCACGACGACGTCCGGCGCCGACCTGGCCGTCTCGTCGCGCACCACCCGCGCCAGGGCCTCGGCGTCCGCGACGTCGACGGCGTACCCGCGCACACCCGTTGCGACCAGCCGCCGCCACCGCGCGGCACGCGGACCGGTGCCCGCGGGGAGGCTGCGCCCGAGCAGCGCGATCCGGCAGCCGGGCGTGCCCTCGGAGACGAGGCGCTCGGCGAGGGCGAGCCCGAGGCTGCCGAAGCCGCCGGTCACGAGCCATCGACGCGACCCGTCCGCTGTCTGCTCGTCTCCCACCGGACCCCGGGTCCCCGACGGGGGAGACCACGCCACCCAGCTGCGCAGCCACCGCCGGCGCCCCCGCAGTGCGACGTGCCGCGCGAGCGGCGGCTGCTGCGACACGGGACCGAGCAGCGCACGCACCTCGGCGGCCACCGCGGAGTCCTCGTGCGGGTCCGCGCCCGGGGCCCTGTCCTCACCCCCGGGGGCGAGGTCCAGGGTGCGCCACCGCAGCCCCTCCACCTCCTGGGCCAGCACTCGGGGCAGCCCGGTCGCGGCCGTCGCGGACGGGTCGACCACCTCGTGCCCGAGGACCGGCTCGGCACCACGCGTCACCTGCAGCACGAGGGGCGCGTCTCCCTCCGTGCCCCGCAGGCCCGCAGCGAGGCCCTGCCAGCGGCCGAGCTCCTCGGTCACCGTCCCGCCCTGCACGACCACCACCAGGTGGGCACGATGGCCGTTGGGCTCGGGTCCCCCGCCGTACGCCGGGAGCCCCGCGTGCTGGAGGACCTCCAGGATCCGTGCGGCACGGCGGGGGTCGCCCAGCACGAGCACCTGTGCCGTCGTCCCCGACTGCGGGGCCGCGACCGGCGCGAGCGGTGGGTGGGTGGTCCAGGCGGGTCGCTGCAGAGGTCGCTCGGCCGACGGCACCTCGCCCGTGGGAGGCGTGCCGGTCCCGACGACACCGTCGGCTGCGAGCCGGTGCGGAGCCGCGAGCGGGCGCCGCTGCCACGGGTAGGCGGGGACGGGATGCGCACGGCGGCGGGGCGCGAGACGATCGAGGTCGAGGGACACACCGCGTGCCCAGAGCCGCGCGAGACCGGCCCGCCACGCCTCCCCGCCTGCGCTGGCGACGCCGAGCTCGTCGGCGCCGGCGACGAGCCCGATCCGGTCGCGGAACGGGAGTGCCGCCCCCGCGGCGAGGACGCTGCCACCCGGCCCGAGCTGCAGCAGCACGCAGTCACGGGCGCCGGGCGAGGAGGCCTCGACGAGTGCGTCGGCGAAGCGCACGCTCGCGCGCAGGTGGCGCGGCCAGTGCTCGGGCTCGAGCGGACCCTCGACCCGGCGGGCGGTGGTGGTGGTCACGAACGGCACCGTCGGCGTCCGAGCGGGGAAGCCGCGCACGGCTCGTGCGAGGTCCTCCACCACCGGCTCCACCTGCCGCGAGTGAGCGGCGACCTCGACCCCCACCCGCCGTACGTCGAGGCCGGCCGTCCGCAGGGTGTCGGCGATCTCGTCGACGGCGCGGCGAGCGCCGGCGAGGACGCACAGGCGCGGCCCGTTGACCGCCGCCACGTCGACGTCCGGGTGGGTCCGGAGCACCGCGTCGAGGTCACGCGGCGCGCAGGCCACCGACACCATGCCTCCGGGCGGCAGGGACGCCATCAGGCGCGACCTCTCCGCGACGAGCGCACAGGCCTCCGCCTCGTCCAGCAGGCCGGCCACGACGGCGGCCGCGTACTCGCCGACGCTGTGGCCGAGCACGACGTCGGCGCGGACCCCGTGCCAGTGCAGGGCACGTGCCAGCGCGATCTCGACCGCGAAGAGGGCGGGCAGCCCGGTGCCCGGACGGTCCGCGGTCGCGCTCGCGTCCAGCGCGATCGCCCGTGGGTCGTCTCCCGTCAGGCCACGCAGCCGATCCGAGACCCGGTCGAGGGCCTCCGCGAACACGGGGTGCTCCGCGTGGAGGCCCGAGGCCATCCCGGCGAACTGGGCGCCGCCGCCGGGGAAGCCGACGACGAGTCGGGGCGCGCCTGCCGTCACGGCCGCTGCGACGGGCGGCGCGACGAGGCGCTCGCCGACCAGGGCGGCCCGGAACGGATGCGGGCGGACGCCGTGGGCCAGCGTGCCGGCGAGGTCGCGTCGTCCGGCGAGGTCCGCCGCCGCGGCACGATCGCGGACCTGGGCGACGCGCAGGTCCAGTGCGACCGGGTCGGCGGCCTGGACCAGGAGCACCGGCTCGCCGCGTGGGCCGGTCTCCGCGTGCGCGGTGGCGGGCGGCTGCGGAGCGCGTGCCAGCACGACGTGGGCGTTCACGCCGCCGACGCCGAACGCGCTGACTCCGGCGACGCGGCGGCCCTCCGGCCACGGTTGCACCTGGGCCGGGAGGTGGAACGCAGATCCGTCGAGGCCCACCGCCGGGGCGGGCTCGTCGGCGTACCGGGCCGGGGGGATCTCGTCGTGGACCAGGGCGAGCACCGCAGCGATGAACCCGGCCACGCCGGCGGCCGCGTCGGTGTGGCCGATCGACGCCTTGACAGAGCGCAGGGCGCACCACGGCCCGTCCGCGTCGCCGAAGACCTCGCGCAACGCAGCCACCTCGATCGGGTCGCCGAGGGCCGTGCCCGTCCCGTGTCCCTCCAGCAGGCCCACCTGGCCCGGGTCCACGTCCGCGACAGCCAGGGCCTCGCGCAGCACGCGGACCTGGCCGGCGACCGAGGGGGCCGTGAAGCCCACCCGGTCGTGTCCGTCGTTGCCGGTCGCGCTGCCCAGGACGACCGCCAGCACGCGGTCACCGTCCGCGAGGGCGTCCTCGAGCCGTCGCAGCACCACGACGCCCGCGCCCTGGGTGAACACCGTGCCGGCGGCGCCGGCTGCGTACGCGCGGGTCTGGCCGTGCGGGGAGAAGGGACCGTCGGGCACGGCGACGTACCCCTGCTCCTGCGGCAGCCGGAGGGTGACGCCCCCCGCGAGCGCCGTGTCGCACTCCTGCGCGAGCAGCGAGGCGACGGCGTGGTGGACGGCGACGAGCGAGGTCGCGCAGGTCGCACCGACGGCCAGGGTGGGACCGGTCAGACCCAGGAGCCACGCGACCCGCTGGGGGAGGTAGTCGGCGACGTTGAGTCCGTGCAGGTGCAGGCTGCGCACGGGATCAGCGCCGCCGCGAGGGTGGAAGCGGTCACCCAGGTTGTCGACGAGGTAGGCCGGGAACGACTGGCCGGCGAAGACGCCCACCGTCCCGCGACGGGAGCCGCCGGCATGGCCGCACTCCTCCAGCGCCTCGACCGCGCACTCCAGGAACAGCCGTTGCTGGGGGTCCATGAGCTCGGCCTCGGACTCGGACAGCCCGAGGGCCCGGGCATCGACGCCGGTGGGGTCGTCGAGCAACCCCGCCACGGGCACGTACCCGCTCCGTCGACGCTCGGCCAGCGGCACCCCGGCCGCCGCCAGCCGGTCGTCGTCCAGGTGCGTCAGCCCGTCGCGGCCGGCGCGGAGCAGCCGCCAGAACCCCTCCGGATCGGGGGCACCCGGGTAGCGGCAGGACATCGCGACGACGGCGACCTGCTGCTCGGGGCCGATCACGCCGCCACCGCCCCGTCGACGGCGGCACGGGCCACGAGGAGGTGCTGTCCGTAGCGCGCCACCGCGTTCGACTCCACGACATCCGGCATGGGGATCGTGGCCTCGAGCCGCCACCCGGTGGTGACGAGCGCCGTCTCCCAGCCCGGGAGGTCGAGGAAGATGCGACCCGTGCGGGCTCGGTCGTCCTGCGGCCCGGGACGACCGGGGGCAGGGGACATGAGGAAGCGCATCGACAGCAGCAACGGGGCGTGCTCGCGCACCGTCTCGATCATGAGCAGCGTCCCGTCGACGGCGGTCAGGGCTCGGACCGCCGTCAGGGTCGCCACCGGGTCGACGGCGTTGTGCAGGACGTTCCCCGCCAGCACGACGTCGTAGCCGCCCGGCGGGCGCGGGAGCGCGGCGGCCATGCCAGGATCGTTGATGTCGGCGACGCCGACGCTGAGCCCGGCCCGACCGCCCCAGCGCACCAGCGCCTCGTCGAGGAACCACGGGCCCACGTCGGTGAAGTGATAGGTCAGGTCGACCTCGCGCACCGCGTCCAGGACCGGCTCCGTGGTGGCTCCGGTGCCGCCTCCGATCTCCCAGACGGCCGGACGGCGACCGTCCGTGGCCGCGGCGGTCGTCAGGTCGAGCGCGGCCCTCGCGGCGGCGGCATTGGTGTAGCGGCTGGCCTCGTTGGTCGCGTAGATCTCGTCGGTGACGGACTCGTCCTCGAAGAGCAGTGCCTGCACCTGCACCTCGTCGGCCAGCAGTGCTCGCCAGTGACGGGCGCAGGCACGGAAGAAACCGGTGAGCGCACGTCCCTCGCCGATCCGGGGAGCGGCGGACTCGGCACGGTCCCAGGCAGCCTCGACCTCCGCGCCCGTCGGCACCGGCCGGAGCCAGCGCAGCGCACGGCTGTCGTCCTCGGGCGCTTCCCCGAGCCATCCGCGATCGACGAGCTCGCCCCGCCAGCGCACCAGCACGGGGAGGTGCCGCTCGGCCACCGCGCCCTCGTCGAGCAGCACCCGGGGGTCGAACCTGCCGTCGGTCGCGAGGGCGGCGACGGCGCGAGCGAGCGATCCGAGCGCCGCCTCGTCGCGGGCCCGGTCCAGATCGACATCGGCGCGGACGCCCTTCTCCCACGCCGCGAGCGCCGCGGCGGCCACCTCGTCGTACCTCACTCGACACCCCCCCTCATTGAGAATGGTTATCATTACACATGCTGTTCCCCGGCCTGCCGCCGACCGTCGCGGTGGCGTCCTCCGAGCACGACCTGTCCGTCGGGGTGCTGGTGGGCGAGGAGCCCGCACTCCAGGGCGCGGAGGACCCACCACGGTCCCCGTGCCGTGGCGTTGGCGCGACGGGCGCGTCCCCACGAGCGTCGTCGTCAGGGCCGCACCCTCCGGCCCCGCTGCCCACCGGCGTCGCGGTCACCGCGTGCGCACCAGCTGACCGGCCTCGACCGACCAGACCAGGCTGCACGCCGAGACCACGTCCGGCTCGTGGGTGAGCAGCACCACGGCCACACCGGAAGCGACGAGGCGCCGCAGGAGCGCGAGCACGAGCTCGCGGCTGTCCGGGTCGAGGTTGGCGGTCGTCTCGTCGCACAGCAGCACGTGGGGGTCGCACGCCAGCGCCCGCGCCAGCCCGACCCGCTGCCGCTGACCGCCCGAGAGCTGGTCGGGGCGGCGCGACGCGCAGTCAGCCGGTAGTCCGAGACGGGCCAGCAGTCCCGCGACCTCCTGCTTCACGGCCGCCGATCCGATGCGTCGCCGCGGTCCCGTCCGCGGTCCTCCCCGCACGATCGCGCGTGCGATCGCCGTACCGACCTCCAGGTGGGGCGGCAGGGCACCGACGCCGTCCTGGTGCACCAGCTGGAGGGCTCGGCGCACCGACGGTGGACGGTTCCGGACGCCCGGCGCGAGGCGCGCGCCGTCCAGCTCCAGGGAGCCGGCACGCACGGGGTCCAGGCCCACGATGGCGCGAGCGAGGCTCGACTTGCCGGCACCGCTGCTCCCCACCACGGC
Organism: Nocardioides zeae; assembly: GCF_030818655.1. NCBI lineage: Bacteria > Bacillati > Actinomycetota > Actinomycetes > Propionibacteriales > Nocardioidaceae > Nocardioides > Nocardioides zeae. The sequence goes on from NZ_JAUTAN010000001.1 coordinate 2,888,931, forward strand.
ACAGAGGGCACCCCCGGGCACGTCGAGGTCGACGCCGTCGAGGACGGGAGCGCGACCGGGCCGTGCGACGACCAGGCCGCGCGCCCGCAGCCGCACCCGCTCCGCCGCGGCGGGGCCAACGACCGGCCGCGAGACCGAGACCGAGACCGGGGGTGTGCGCTGCACGCGGAGGACGGGCGCGGTCGACAGGCGACCGTGCTCCAACCGGTGCACGCGACAGCCGAGCCGCCGCACGGCGGCCTCGTCGTGGCTCACCACGAGCAGCGTCGTGCCGCGCCGGGCGGCCACCTCGTCGAGGAGGTCGACGACCGTGGCACGCGTCGTCGGGTCGAGGCCCGCGGTCGGCTCGTCGACGACGAGCAGCCGAGGCGACGCGGCGAGAGCGCGTGCCAGCGCGACCCGGCGCTGCTGCCCTCCGGACAGGTGGGACGTCAGCCGTCGTCGGTGCGCCAGCGCCGCGGGCAGGCCGACCTCGCCCAGGGCAGCCTCGACGTCGACGTCCCCCGGCCGCTCGGCGAGCTCGCGCACCGACGCCGCCACGCTGCGGGTCGGGGTGAGCGCTGCTCCGGGGTCCTGGTCCAAGACCGCGACCGCGCGTCGTCGCAACCGTCGACGGGCGCTGTCGCCGAGCCCCGCGAGATCGGTCCCGTCGAGCGTGCGGCGGCCCGTCGCCGTCAGGCCCGGCGGGAGCGCCCCGATCGCGGCGAGCACGAGCGTGGTCTTGCCGGCTCCCGAGGGGCCGACGAGCGCGTGGCGCTCGCCGGCCCGCACGACCAGGTCGACCTCGTGCAGGAGCAGACGCCCGTCGCCGGCGCGGACGCTGACGCCGGTCAGACCGATCACCCCGCACCGTCCCGGAGCAGGTCGACCAGCACGGTGAGCGCGACGAGGACGACGGCGAGCGCGAGGCACGGACCGGCCACGGCCCATCCGTTGAGGGACATGCCGACCGCTCCGTCACGGATGGCGGTGGCCCACGAGCGTCCCGTCCCCGACGCGACACCGAGGAAGCCCAGGGCGGCGACGACCTGGACGGCCGCGACGAGCCGCAGGCCCGACTCGGCGATCACCGTGCGCGCGATGCGCGGCAGCACCTCGTCGACCAGCACCCGCGCGGCGGACGCACCGTACCCTCGCGCGACCTCCACGTGGCCGGCGACCGAGACCTGCCGCGTCGCGGCCGCGACGACCCGCGTCAGGATCCCCACCCCGGAGACCACGACGGCGAGCACGACACCCACGGCCCCCCCGCCGGCGCCCGCCACCACGACGAGGACGAGCACCAGCGGCGGCACGACCACGAGGACGTCCAGCAGTGCCGCCACCGGTCGAGCCACCCGGTCCGGCACCGATCCGAGGAGCAGGCCGGCGACGGTCGCGACCCCGACCAGCACCGCCGTGGCCAGGAGCGGCACGCCGATCGTGGCGCCGGCGTCGTGCAGCACCTGCGACCAGACGTCGCGGCCGAGGTGGTCGGTGCCGAGGGGCAGCCCGGGCCCGGGGGCTTGGAACGGAGCACCCACGCGTTCACCGGCGGGCCGGGAGGCGAGGCGGGGGGCCAGCAGCAGGGCCAGGGCCATGGTCAGGAGCCCGGCCCCGGCCCAGCGACGGACTCGACGGGACGTCACGACGCACGCTCCCGTGCCGCTGCCTCGTCGCCGCCCGACGGGGTACGACGTCGGCGCGGGTCCAGCGCGTCCGCGAGGAGGTCCGCCGCGAGGAGCGCCAGAGCTGCGGCGAGTGCCATCACACCCGCGACGGCGGTCACCACGACCAGGTCCCGGTTGACCGTCGCCTCCACGAGCAGGCTGCCGAGTCCTGGCAGACCCACGACGCGCTCGACGACGACCGCGCCTCCGAGCAGGAGCGCCGCCGTCCAGCCCAGCAGCTGGAGGACCGGAGCGACGGCGCCGGGGAGCAGGTGACGCAGCAGGACGAGCCGCTCGGGCAGCCCGGCGAGACGAGCGGCGGCCACGTGCGGCGCCGCGTCCTGCTCGGCGACCACGGCGCGCAGGTGGCGCACGACCCAGCCACCGACCCCCAGCGAGAGGGCGAGGGTGGGCACGACCAGAGCCTCCGGCCGTTGCCACGCCGAGGTGCCAGGAGGCAGGAGCGCGACCGCCGGGAGCAACCCCTGGTCGACGGCGAGCCAGAGGACGAGGAGCGTGGCGACGACGAAGTCCGGCAGGGCGACCGCGACGACCGCCCCGGCCGAGAGCAGCGCTCCTGCCGGGCGGTCCGCACGCAGCCCGGCGAGGACCCCGAGCGGCACGGCCACGAGCACGACCAGCGCGATGGTGGCCGTGAGCAGCGCAGCCGAGTTGACGGCGCGGTCCACGACCAGGGGCGTGACCGGGTCGCCCGAGATCAGGCTGTTGCCCAGGTCGCCGCGCGGCAGTCCCGCGAGCCAGTCCCCGAGCTGGACCAGCACGGGGCGGTCCAGGCCCCGGTCCGCCCGCAGCTGGGCGACGCGCTCGGGCGATGCCTGCGGACCGAGCACAGCTGTCGCGGGATCACCCGGGAGCAGGTCGGCGAGCACCCACACGAGGGCGGCGGCACCGAGGGCCGTGCCCAGCGAACCGAGGATCCGGCGGGCAGCTCGCGCCCCGCACCCTCGCACCACCGCGGTCGCACGGGACGCTGGTCGTCCGCGCGCGCGGGCGGGGTCAGGCAGCGCGGGCGACGTCGATCGACGTGCCGTCAACGAGGTCACCCCGCAGACCGGCTGCGGCGGCCAGCTCGTCCAGCACCCGCTGGTACGGCGGGCCACCCTCCTGCTCCGCCGATCCCTGCACCTCGTCGGCGAGACCCCCGACGGTCGGACCCACCGTCGTCGCCGAGGTGACCGAGCACGCCGGGGCCAGGACGTGGACGTGCGGTCGAGCTGCGCGCCGTACGTCCGCGGTGACGAGCGCGACGGAGCTGGCGGTGGGTGCGCGGGAGTCGCTCATGCGGGCCCGTCCCCTCTCGTGTGCTGACCGCGCCGACGGGTGCTCAGAACGACGCGGCGTCGAACTGCGGGACGGCCTGGGTCAGGTAGACGCCCTCGAGGCCGGCCGCCTGGGCGTTGAGCACCGCCTGGTAGCCCCAGATGATCGTGCCGCCGTCGTTCCACACGAGCTGCTGGACCGCGGCGAACGCGGCGTCGCGCTCGTCGTCGTCCACGAGCGCCTGAGCGTTGCGGAGGGACTCGTCGTAGCCCTCCGGCGCGAACCCGCTGACGTTGAAGAAGCCGTTCGACCCGGTGAACGATCCGAGGTAGGCGCCCGCGTCGCGGTTGACGTAGTACGCCGTCTGGAACGGCGTCGAGAGGAGCACCTCGTAGTCGGCGTAGAACGACGCGGGGTCGGTGGTCTCCACCCGGAGCTCCACCCCGACGTCCGCCAGCTGCTCGGCGAGCAGCTCGGTGGCCCGCTGGAGCCCCGGGGTCGTCTCCGCGACCCGGACGTCGACGGCGTCGACGCCGGCAGCGGCGAACAGCTCCTCGGCGCGCTGGGGATCGTGCTCGCGCTGCGGCAGGGACGCGTCGTAGCCCGGCAGGCCGAGACCGACCAGGTCGTTGCCGACGAATCCCTCTCCGAGGAAGACGACGTCGACCAGCTCCTGCCGATCGATCGCCAGCTTCATCGCCGTGCGCACGTCCGGGTCGTCGAACGGAGCCTCGTTCACGTTCATCTCGAACCCGAGCGCGAGCGAGTCGGCCTCGCCGCCCTGCTGGATCTCGATCGCGTCGTTGTCGGCCTCGGCCTGGGCGGCGACGGGGTCCACGCGGGTGGCAACGTCGATCTCCCCGCTCTTCAGCGCGTTCAAGCGTGCCTGGGGATCGTCGATCACGACCACCTCGAGCGTCGTCACCTCGGGCGTCCCGTCGAAGTAGTCCTCCCGTGCCTCCATCACGATCCGCTCGCCCGCGTCGTAGCTCACGAGCGTGTAGGGCCCCGACGTCACCGGGGCGTCCTCCCACTGCGTCGCGCCGTCGGGGTAGACGTACGACACGAAGGACAGGATCGTCGAGACGAAGTCGCCGCGGGGCCGGGTGAACGGCACGACGAGCGTGCGCTCGTCGACCACCTCGATGCCGTCGACGTCGACATCACCGAAGAAGGAGGCGTAGTTCGGGCTCTGCGTCGGGTCCGCGGTGAGCCGAAGGCTGTAGGCCACGTCGGTCGCCTCGATGGCACTGCCGTCGCTGAAGGTGACGTCGTCGCGCAGCGTGATGGTCCAGCTCTCGGCCGTGGCGTCCGGGACGATCGACTCGGCGAGACGCAGCACGGGCTCGCCGTCGCGCAGCTCCACGAGCGACTCGTACAGGTGCGAGACCCCGATGTAGTCGGCGAAGCCGTTGGTCGTCAGCGGGTTCAGGTTGTCGGTGGTGTTGCCGAGCGCGCCGACCCGCAAGCGGGTGGGGTCCTCGGGCCCGGACCTCTCCCCGTCCGACCCGGCGCTGCAGCCGGTGGCCGTCACGGCGAGGAGGGCGAGGGCGGAGACGCCGAGGCGTCGAGTGCGAGGCATGGGGCTCCCTGGGACGGACCGATCCGAGACGACGCCCGCACATTAAATGATAACGATCCTCATTTGCAAAGGCGGTCGAGCCGGTCGGCGCTGGCGGGACCGACAGCGCCTCCGCACTCTCCCGTGGCCACGAGCACCGGGCGGGGGCGGCGCAGCACCGCCCCCGCCCGTCGGTCAGAACAGGTCGGGGACGGTCCAACCGTCCAGGTCGTACTCGGCGAGGAACTCGTCGGCCAACCCCCGCATCGCATCGGTCCCCCCGCGGTTCTGGGCCGCGAAGAGCAGCTCGGCCTTCACGTTCTCGTGGTTGCCCGAGTAGTTGCGCTCGTACAGCTCGTGGCGACCGCCGAACTCGGAGCCGATGGAGTCCCACAGGGCCTTCATGACCTTGACGCGGTCGACGGCGGTGATGCCGTCGGAACCCCGGACGTACTTGTCGAGGTAGGGCCGCACCTCCGGGCTCTTGAAGTCCGCGGCACCGGAGGGCAGGTAGATCAGGCCCGAGGCGACGTCCTGCTCGATGATCTCCTTGACCCGCGGGTAGCCGTGGATCATGAACATGCGGTAGGTCAGTCCGTACTCCAGCTTGGGGATCACCGCGTCCCCCACCCACGGCTCGGGATCACGCGCCATGGACTCCGTCAGCGACCAGAACAGGTTGCGCCACCCGATGACCTCACCGACCCGGGTCTGCACGCCGCGGAAGCCGCCGGACCCCGTCGCGTCCAGCGCCTTGAGCAGCAGCCCGGCGATGAAGTCGAGCTTGACCGCCAGACGGGTGCAGCCCTGGAACGTGAACCGGGGCAGGAAGCCGGACTGCGGGAAGAAGGCGTTGATGCGGTCCACGTCGCCGTACATGAAGACGTTCTCCCACGGCACCAGCACCTTGTCGAAGATGAAGATGGTGTCGTTCTCGTCCATGCGGCTGGAGAGCGGGTAGTCGAACGGGGAGCCGTTCCTGGCTGCCTGCTCGGTGTACGACGAGCGACAGATCAGCTTGATCCCGGGGGCGTCCATCGGGACCGTGCAGATGAGCGCGAACTGCTTCTTGCGGATCGGCAGGCCGTAGTGCGCGATGAAGTTGTAGTTCGTGATGGCCGAGCCGGTCGCGACCACCTTCGCACCGGAGACCACGAGTCCCGCGTCGGTCTCCTTCTCCACCTTCATGTAGACGTCGCCGACCTCGTCGGGCGGCAGGTTGCGGTCGACCGGCGGGTTGATGATGGCGTGGTTCCAGTAGAGGACCTTCTCCTGCGACTCGCGGTACCAGCGCTCCGCGTTCGCCTGGAACGGCGCGTACAGCTCATTGTTCGCGTGCAGCGTGCCGAGGAAGCTGGCCTTGTAGTCGGGCGAACGTCCCATCCACCCATAGCTCATCCGTGCCCACCTGGCGATGGCGTTGCGCTCCTTGAGCAGGTCCGCCGACGACGTCGGCGTGCGGAAGAAGGGCATGGTGACGCCGCCGTTGCCGGTGTCGGTGGGGACGGTCAGCTCGTCGACGTGCGGCCCCGTGTGCAGCGCGTCGTACAACCGCGCCGTCATCCGGATCGGGTTGCGGAAGGCCGGGTGCGTCGTGACGTCGTCCACCCGCTCGCCGTGCAGGTAGATCTCGCGGCCGTCCCGGAGCGACTCGATGTACTCGTCGCCCGTCATCGGCCGCGAGGCGAAGTTCGCCCGGTTGTTGGCAGGCGCGTCGGCGGCGGGGTTCGCCGTGGGCGGACCGTCGGTCTCGGCGGTGGGGTTCTGCTCGGGCAGGGTCGCGGTCATCTGGTCTCCTCGTGCGTATCGGTGGGGTGTCTCAGGGGTCACGCAGGGGCGCACGTCGTGGTGCGATAAGCGGACGCAGGAAGCGGGCTGAAAGAGCTCGTGGCGTCGAACCACCCGCGGTGCGGGTCGTCGGCGCAGCCGGTCCAGGCGGCGTCGGCGCTGCGCCGACCGAGCTCGTGGAAGGCGCTGCCGTGGAACAGCAGCGGGCGCGCGTCGGTGACGGCGACGTCGACGACCTCACCGAGGAACAACAGGTGGTCGCCTCCGTCGTCGACACGCCAGGGGCGGCAGGAGATCGTCGCGGCGGTGTGGGCCAGGACGGGTGCGACCGGGCCGTCCTGCCAGCGCACCGGATCCTGGCCGGGGCGGCCGGCGAACTGCATGGCCACGTCGACCTGGTCGGCGGCGAGCACGTTGACCGCGAAGGATGCGTCCTGCAGGTAGAGGCAGGCCTTCGACGTGCGGGTCAGCGCGACCTGCACGAGGGGTGGCGCCAGCGAGATGGGGGTGAACGCGGTGACGGTGGCTCCGTGGGGGCGCCCGTCGACACTGGTGCACGTGATCACGGTGACGCCGGTGGCGAATCGTCCGAAGACAGCGCGCAAGGCTGAAGGCTCCATCAGTCCCTCCGATCGGTCGGGGTGGACGCGGCGCGACGCCGCGTGACCGGGGACACTAGGAACGCCTGCCGGCAGAGGCGATCCCCTGCACGCAGCGCCTGTCCTGATTGCGCATCGAGTTGGCCGGACGACGACGCGACCCCTCCCACCCCGTGTCGCTGCGCCCGCTGTCGCCGTACTGTGACCGTCATCACGAGGAACGCAGGACCGGAGGAGGCGCCGATGTGCGAGGACGCAGCCGCTGCGCGTGAGCGTCCGACCCCGACCTGGGACGAGTTCTCCGCGGCGGTGGAGCACGCCTACTTCCCCCATCACCTGACGGTCAGGTCCGACCGCCCGCCCGTGGGTGGCACCCTCCGCTCCGTCGACCTCGGGCCCGTGCGCCTCGCGCGGATCGGCTGGGGGTCGGAGGTCAGCGTCGAGTCCGACCACCCCGGTGCCTGGGCGGTGAACGTGCCCCGCAGCGGCGTCCTCGAGGCGTCCGTCGGAGGGCGGCACGTGCTGTCGCTCGACGGTCAGGCCACCGTCTGTCCGCCTGACGTCACCACCTCGATGACCCGCTGGTCCGCGGACTGCGCCATCGTCGGCATGCGTGTCGATGCCGACCACCTGGCGCAGGAGATCCCCAGCCTCGTGGGCCTGTCCGTGACCCAGATGCCGGCGCAGGTCGATCTCCGGCGCGACGCCGGCCGAGCCTGGGTGGCCCTGCTGACCTCGATCGGCGGAGAGATGCTGCGCCAACCGACGCTCCTCGCCGACTCGGTGGTGAACCGACGGCTCGGTTCGGCACTGACCGCGGCTTTCGTCCTGGCATGTTTCCCCGACTCCGGGCGAGGGCCGGTGAGACCACGGATCGTGACGCAGGTCCTCGATGCCATGGAAGCCGACCCAGCAGCCGACTGGAGCGCGGCCGAGCTCGCCGCCGTCGCGGGGGTCGGGATCCGCCGCCTGCAGGACGGTTTCCGCACCTACCTGGGCATGACGCCCACCCAGGCGCTGAGCAGGATCCGGTTGGCGCGCGTGCACGCCGACCTCCTCGCGGGACACTCCGCCACCGTCGCGGATGCGGCCCACCGGTGGGGCTTCACGCACCTCGGGAGGTTCGCGGCCGCCTACCGAGCGCGCTACGGCGTCGCACCCTCGGCGACGCTGCGCGGCTGACGGACCGCCGCCGACCGCCCGAGCACCGAGCCACGCACGCCAGCTCGTCGATGCACCTCACCCTCTCGCCCCGTCGGTGTCCCACCATGGGGATCGTCACGACCGCGGGTGGGTGGTGGTGCTCGTGCGCCGCGAGCCCGGCATGTGCGGGTTCGGCAGCACGGGTCCCCCGATAAGCGAGTACGGCGCGCCGGGCGGCGGGTGTCGAGGGCGGGCTCAGCCAGGCCTGGGCTCGTGCAGAGCGCGATACGCAGCTCGGTCCGATCGTCGACCTCCGGAGGCCGTCACCGGCGCGCGCCCTCGGGCAAGGAGGCCCGAGCGAGACGAACAGGTCCGCGTCTGCGCTGGCGTCGTGGACGGGGTCGGGGCCTGGCTCGCGCCAGGGTCTGGGACAGGATCACCGCGACGAGGAGGGCGCCACCGTTGAAGAGCTGCTGCACGAACGGCGCGACCCCGGCCAGCGTCAGACCGGTCACCGTCGTGGCGACGAGGAAGACGCCGAGCACGGTGCCCAGGATGTTGAACCGTCCCGGCTGGATCGTCGTCGCACCGATGTAGACCGCGGCAAGGCCGGACAGCAGGTAGCCGGGGCCGTCGCCGGGGTTGGCGCCACCGGTGCGGACAGTCAGCAGGACGCCGGCGATCCCGGCGATGAGACCGGAGAAGAGGAACGCCGAGAACGTCAGCCGCTCGGTCGGCAGCCCCACCAGGCGCGCGGCAGACTCGTTGCTGCCGATCATCCGGACGAACCGGCCCCACGGTGTCTTCTCGACGACGAAGAGCACGGCGAGCACGACCACGGTCATCAGGTAGAAGATCACCGGGACGCCGAGCCAGCGCTGCGTGCCGAAACCCGAGAAGCCCTCCGGGATCCCGGTGTTGATCGCGATGCCGCCCGTGTACCAGGAGACGACGCCAGCGATGATCGTCATCATCGCGAGGGTGACGACGATCGAGTCGAGCTTCTGCACGGCGATCAGGTAGCCGTTGACAGCACCGAGGGCGAGGCCGACGACGAGCCCGATGGCGACCGCGAGAACGACCGGCGCGTCGGCCCTGCTCATCGACGCGGCCGTTGCCACCGACGCGATGCCCGCGATCGACGCCGTGCTCAGGTCGAGCTTGCCGACCACCAGCGGCAGGGTGAAGGCCGTTGCGACGAGGACCAGCACCACCTGGCCACCCAGGAGGTTCTGGATGTTCGCTGAGCTGGCGAAGATCGTTCCGGTCGCCGGCAGCACGCTGAAGACGACGACGACGAGCGCGAGGACGCCCAGGAGGCCGTAGCGCTCGGCCAGACGGCGCACCCGCGCACGACCGCCGCGGCGCTGCGGCGCGACCGGTGGCACGTCGGTGACCTCAGCAGGAGTAGATGTCTCGAGGTTCGTGGTCGATGTCACGCCGTTGCCTTTCGCTGCCCGTACACCGCGCGGGTGATCCCCTCAGTGGTCATGGCGGAGGTGTCGATCTCTTGGGTGATGGTGCCGTTGTGCATCACGACCACGCGGTCGCACAGCACGGCGAGCTCCTCGAAGTCGTCGCTGACGACGACCGCGGCTGCGCTCGCTGGGCGAACGGCGGCCCTGATCAGCTCGTGGATGTCCTCACGCGCACCGATGTCGACGCCTTGCGAGGGGTTGTCGAGCAGGAGCAAGGTCGGGTCCGACCGCAGCCAGCGGGCGAGGACGGTCTTCTGGGCGTTGCCGCCGGACAGGGTCGAGGGCGTCACCAGCTCCCCGGCGGCCTTGACCCGGAACCGGGACAGCAGGTCACGGGCGTCGACGTTCTCGGCTCTGGTGCGAAGGACACCGTTCCGGGAGTAGTGCCGCACCATGGGGGCCGACATGTTCGACGCCAGGGTGAGGTCACCGAAGAGAGCATCGCGCCTGCGTTCCTCCGGGACGTAGGCGATCTTGGCGGCGACCGCGTCGGACGGGTGCCGGAGTCGGAGCTCGGTTCCACGGAGACGGATGGAGCCGGCGCTCGGCTGCATGTCGCCGAAGAGCGTGCGCAGCAGGCTGGTGCGGCCGGAGGCGAGCAGGCCAGCGACACCGACGATCTCGCTCTCTCGGACGCGGAGGTCGAGCCCGTTCACGGGGCCTGAACTCAGACCGGACACCTCGAGGAGCGGCGTGCCGCTCGACGGCGGTGGCGCCGCGTGCACGACGGTGGCGAGAGGGTGCCCGATCATCATCTCGGCCAGGTCGACCTCGCTGCGCCCCTCGGTCGGGCAGGTCTGGACGTGGCGGCCGTCGCGGAGCACGGTGACCTCGTCACAGAGTGCACGGACCTCGCCCAGGCGATGACTGACGAAGAGGACGGCCTGGCCCTGCTCCCGGAGTCGAAGCAGGCTGTCGAAGATGACGTCGACCTCTCCGGCCGGCAAGGACGCGGTGGGCTCGTCGAGGATGAGCACGCCCGAGGTGCCGCTCTCGAGGTCCTGCAGCGCGCGAGCGATGGCGACCAGTGTCTGGGTCGAGGGCCGCAGGCGGCCCACGATCGCCTCCGGGGTCGCCTGCACGCTGAAGCGTGCGAGGACCTTCTCGGTGTGGGCGCGCCAAGCCCGGTCCTTGACGCTCCATCCCGGTCCGGTCGGGTACCCGTGGCCGGCTGCCAGGTTGTCGGCCACCGTCATGTCGGCGAAGATCCCGGGGTCCTGGTGGACGACTCGGATGCCGGCGTCCCGGGCTTTTCGAGGGTTCCACTTCGAAGCGCTCTGCCAGCCGTCAGCCAGAGCGATCCGGCCGGAATCGGCAGGCGTGGTCCCGGAGAGCAGCTTGATCAAGGTGGACTTGCCCGAGCCGTTCTCACCGAGGAGCGCATGGATGCTCGCGCGCCCGACGGCGAGGTCGAACCCCGACAGGGCGGGGTTGCCCTGGTAGGACTTGGACAGGCCTTCTACCTGCAGCGCCAGCTGTGCGCCGGCAGCGATGGCGAGGTGGGTCGCGCTCATGGGAGCGTCAGCCCTCCCAGATCGCTTCGTAGGCGGTCTTGAAGTATACGGACGTCGCGTAGTCCCCGCTCGACGGCAGGTTGTGGTCCTTGTCGACGAGCTTCAGGCCGATTCCCGCGGGGACGGGCTGCTGGCCCGCGAGGAGACGGTTGAGGCTGTCGACGAGAGCCCAACCGATCCACGTCGAGTCGTAGGCCATCGCCGCTGTCTGGCCCCTGCCGCTGGCGATCTGCGCCATGTTGGCCTCGTAGCCGTCACCGGTGATGGTCGCGATCTCGCGTCCCGACGAGGTGACCGCCTGGCCGACACCACCGAGGATGAAGGAGGCGAAGGGTGCATTGATGCCGGTCGCCGTGGGCGCACCGAGCAGGGCTGCGGAGGTCTTCTGCTGGAACGTCGAGGGGTTGCTGTAGTCGGAGAGGTTGATCGTGGCCGTCTCCACACTGATGCCGGGGGCCGTCTCCATCACGCGCTGGAAGCCGGCGTCGAGGGCCATGGCGTACTGGTTGTCGACGAACTGGAAGTCCAGCACCGTGCCCTCACCGCCGAGCTGGTCGATCAGGTACCACGCGTTGGCCTCACCGATCGAGGTGGCGAACGCCTCGCCGCTGGTGATGTCGGAGCTGTACTGCAGCTCGTTGGTCAGGGTCGCGTCGTCCTCGCACGGGTGGCCCTCGTAGGACATCACCTGGATGCCGGCGGTCTGGGCCTCCGTGAGCGACTGCTCGACCGAGCCGCAGGCCACGTCGATCAGGATGATGCCGTCGGTGCCCGCAGCGACCGCTTGGCGGATGCCGTTGTTGTAGCCGTCGTTGGCGCCGAACGCACCGTCGTAGAGCGTGGTGTCCCAGCCGATCTCGTTGGCGGCGTCGACCGCCGCGTTGGTCGGCACCGAACAGCCGACGGCCGCCTGTCCGCAGGAGATGACCCAGACCTTCTTGCCGCTCACAGCCGCCGGACCGTCGGTGGGCGGGGTGCCCTCGGTGCCCTCGTAGAGCGCGGCGACCTGCTCCTCCGCGGTCGTGAGGACGTCGGCGTCGGTCGAGCCGCCGCCCGAGGTCGTCGACGAACCGCACGCGGCGAGCGAGCCGACGAGGCTGGCTGCCGAGACGATGGTCAGCGCCCTGATCTTGGTGGACTTCTTCAGCATCCGAAACACTCCCGGTGGGATGAGGTGGGTGGTGGTGTCCGAGATCCGGCGACGGTGCCGGTTGTTCAGTGACGCGCGTGCGGCCCGAGACCCAGCAGGTGGAGTGCGGCTCGACCGACCAGGCTGTCGGCGTCCGTGAGTTCGATGACGACCGAGAAGTGGTCCCGGTCCCTCACTGCGTGGAGGGTGGCCGGTCCTCCGCGGCCCGCCCAGGCGTCGACGAAGCCACGCGTCTGGGCGGCGAACTCGGCTGTCTCGAGCGCGCCGTAGCAGGCCACGATCGGTGTGGTGGCCCGTTCCGGCAGGTGGAGGGAGGGGCTGTTCTCCGTCGCTGCCGCGAGATCGAGACCCATCCAGCCGTTGATGTGGGTGTGCAGCAGCGGCCGGACGTCGAAGAGGCCGCTGAGTGGGAGTGCCCCGATGATGGCCTCGGCCCGCACGCCGTACTCCGTGTGCCAGCCGGCCGCGAGGACCATGCCAGTCAGATGCCCCCCTGCGGAGCTTCCGCTGACGACGATCCGCTGGGGGTCGCCGCCGAAGTGGTCGATGTTGCGATGGATCCAGGCGATCGCACGGCGGACCTGGTCGACGATGTGGGAGAGGCTGACGGCTGGCGCGAGCGCATAGTCGAGGGTGACCACGACGGCACCAGCAGCATGGAGCATCGGCGAGACGAAGGCCGAGTCCTCCTTGGACAGCGCCCGCCAGTATCCCCCGTGAATGAAGACGAAGACCGGTGCGGCGCTGCGTGCAGGCTGGACGAAGACGTCGAGCAGCTCGCCGTCGCCCTCGCCGTACCAAGCCTCCACGTGCGGCACCGCGGCGTAGGCCTCGTCGCTCAGCCGCCGGTAGAGCCGCATGCGGGCCTCGAAGTCGGTCACCGAGGCTCGGGCGTTGTACTGGACGTCGAGATAGGGATCGACAGCGGGCTCTCCGAGCATCACGATCTCACCGCCGCCCGGGTTCCGGTCGGCACGGCGTTGGCTGCCCGCAGGCGGGCGTGGGCGAAGGCGCGGGAGCGACCGAGCGCCCGCAGGAGCAGGGCTCGGGGGAACGAGGGGAGGTCGTTGAGCCGACCTACGCGGAAGGAGAACCGCTGGGTGTGGCTGATCAGGGGGCGCTCGGTCTGCTCCCACGCCGCCAGCTGGCCGGCCAGGTCCTCGTCCCCGGACACCGCGACCGCGAGTCCGAGCGCGGACATCATGGCGCAGCCGCCACCCTGGCCGAGGTAGGGCGGCTGGGCGTGCGCCGCGTCGCCGAGCACGGCGACCTTTCCAGCGGACCACGACGTGAGCTCGACCTGCTCGAACTCGTCCCATCGAGGAGCCGGACCGAGCTGCTCGATCAGGTTCCTCGCCTGCGGGAAGGTCTTCGTCCACTCCTCGATCGGGACCGGGTCGCCGATCGCTGCGTCGTCTCCTCGCGGGCAGACGAGCGCGATGTAGGCGTCGGTCTTGCTGCTCGGGGTGTAGAGCAGGAACCGTCGCCCGGACATCCACTCGATGTAGGAGTCTGCGTCTGCGTCCGGGACGAGGCCGGGCTGGCGGGGGACCACGACCCGGGCGCAGCGCTGCCCGAGCGGTCGACGTCTGCGGAGCAGACCCAGCGAGTCGCGCAGGCGCGAGCCGACGCCGTCCGCGATGACGACGAGGTCCGCCTCGCTCGTGGACCCGTCGGCGAAGGTGAGCCTGCCGCTCGGGGTCACACCGGTCGCGGTCGAGTCGCACACGACCTCGACGCCGGCCGACGTGGCAGCGTGGAGCAGCGCCGAGATGAGCCGCTCCCGCATGATCGTGAGCACCTTGACCTGACCCTCGCCGTTCACCGGCACGTGGACGAGGAGGTCGCCCCGGCCGGTGCGTGTCTGGATCGAGGGGCCGTAGTGGGCGTCGCTGGTCGCCCGGTCCAGGACACCGAGCTCATCGAGGACGGCGAGCCCGTTGCTCCACAGGTAGATGCCTGAGCCGAGGGCCCGGACGGCCTCGTTGCGCTCATGGAGCCGCACCGACCAGCCGCGCCGGGCAAGCGCTGCGGCGGCGGTGAGGCCGCCGATGCCGCCGCCGACGACTTCGGCGTGACGGCCGATGGGTGGTGCGGGACTGGGCGTGGCAGACATGGGGCTCCTTCGCGGGCCGGATCGGGGGCCGGTGCCGTCGCTTCGCGCTGGGCAACCGGCTTGATTTCTCACCAGGAAGAGCCGTGGGTCTGCCGTCCACGTGGCCCCTCCGCCGGACGCGTCACCGGTCCGGATCGACAGGGCGTGACCGTACGTTCAACGCGGTTTGCATAGCAAGCGATCTAATTGGCAATTTACACAGGGCCGAGGGCCGAAACGTCTGCGAAATGCCGGTCCGACGCGGAATTCCACCGCTCCGAGCCGCTGATACTGTCGCCCCGTGGACGATCAGATCGATCCCGAGATGGAGGATGCCTGGGCAGAGGCCTGCAACGGGATCTACCGCGTTCTCAAGCGCGGGAGGGGAGCCGTGGGTCGTCGCGCTGGCGGCTCGGCGATCAGCGAGGCGCAGGTCGCGATGCTGGAGTCCGTCGCCCACCGTGGCCCGCTCCAGGTGGGCGAGATCGCCACTCACGCTGGACTAGCCCAGCCGACCGTCACCCGGATGCTCAACACGCTGCAGCGCGACGCGATCATTCGTCGCCTCCCGAGCCCTCACGACGAGCGCGCCGTCCTCGTGGAGCTGACGGACGAGGGGCGGGAGCTGTGGCAGCAGAAGCGAGAACTGCTGCGCTTCTGGCAGAGGGATGCCCTCCTCAGGTTCCCGGCGGAGCAGCGGAGCGAGGTGGTGAGCATGCTCGCGACGCTCGTCGACATCATCGAGGACCAGATCGCCGATCGCTGAACCACTCGTCGTGGGTCTCGACGAGACCGTTGACTCGTCGCACGCATTCACATAGCCTGCTATCAACCGTCGACACGGAATGCCACACCTCCCGTCCGGGAGAGGGTCTGCCACCCCACCGTGCCGCTCGGCCCGCTCCCCAGCGGTCCGGCGGCCTTCCCGGAAGGCACCGCCATGATCCACACCATCACCGTCAACGGTTTCCCCTGCGAGTACGTCGACCACGGCTCGGCGGGGAAGCCGCCGCTCGTGCTGCTGCACGGCTGGGCCCAGGACCACAGGCTCTTTCGTCACCTCGCACCGATCCTCGCCCGGGACTTCCACGTGTACGCGCTCAACTTCCGCGGTCACGACGCCCAGCTCACCGACGTCGGCGACTTCACCGCCGACGACCTGGCATCCGACGTGATCGGCTTCCTCGACCTGCTCGGTCTCGAGCAGGTCAGGTTCGTCTCCACCTCCCACGGTTGCTGGGTCAACATCGAGGTCCAGGACCGTCTGGCCGACCGCGCCCTGGGCAAGACCGTCGTGATCGACTGGCTGATGCAGCCCTTCCCCGGATTTCACACCCAGATCCGCGAGGGCTGCGAGCCCGAGACCGTCGTCGCTGCTCGGCAGAGCCTCTTCACCGAGTGGACCGAGGGGACCGACGTCGTCGACGTCCTCGACCACGTCGACCGGGAGATGACCTGGTTCGGTGTCGAGATGTGGATGCGGGCCTGTCGCGAGATCGAGAAGGCCTACGGCCACTGGGGCGATCCCCTGCAGCGGATGTCGGTGCTCGCCGACCGACTCCAGGTCGCGCACATCTACTCGCAACCGTTGGCGGACGACTACCGGGTCTTCCAGGAGGACTTCTCCCGCGAGAACACGTGGTTCACGCCGGTCCATCTCCCCGGTCAGACCCACTTCCCCACGCTGGAGAACCCGGAGGGGGTCGCGAAGGCCATTGCGGCCTTCTACTCCTGATCTGTCCGGTCGTCCTTCTCTGCGTGCCGGGCTGGAACCCGTCGGGCCGACCTCGACCGCACAGCTGGTGGGGGTCGTCGCTCAGACGTGCGGCGGCGCCGCAGCGTCTTCGCAGGTCGGGACCACTTCCGGTAGGCCACCAGGGACTCGAACCGTGAACCAGCGGAGTGGTTTCCGGAGGACTCACCGGAGACCATCATCGGGTCACGCACGGTCACTCCAGCGCATGTATTTGCAGGTCAGCGGTCTGCTCGCTGCTCATCGTGCCTCGTCACGCGTCACGCGTCACCCGAGGTCATCCCGAAATCGTTGGGTAAGCGTTGGATCGCTGCCCAAAACGTTGGATGAACGTTGGCTGGATCTCCCGCTGTCGGAGGTGGCGCGCGGTCGCCAAGGGGGCGACGCAGCGAGTTCGACGAGGTGAGATCACAGCGAACCACCCACGCACCGGACTGCGGAGCCCTAGATTGCCCGTATGTCGACGACGCCGCCGTGGTCGCCCGTTCCGGGGGACCACCACCAGCAGCCACAACAAACCTCTGAGCCAGCGCTGCGCGAGGGTCATCCGATCAAGAACCAGATCCCGTGGATGGTCGTCCGGCCGCGCTTCATGCTGTCGGGAAAGCAGCTTGCCGCGGTCGCCGGCATCCCCGCCTTCGTCATGCTCGTCGTGGGTACCGCCGCCGGCAGCGGCTCGGCGACCGTCGAACCTGAGGACGTGCGAGACAGCGACGAGTACGCCGCCCTTGCCGAGAAGCTGGACCAGACGGAGGAAGACCTCGCCAGCACGCAGGAGGACCTGGCGGATGCCGAGGAGGATCTGGAAACCATCGCGGGCGACGTACCGGCACGCGAGACCGCCGTCGAGGCGGCGGAGGCGGAGCTGGTCGAGAGGGAGGCCGCGCTGACTGCAGCCGAGGACGCCGTCACCGAGCGGGAGAGCGCGGTGGGGCTCGTGGAGGATCGGATCGCTGCCAACACGTTCGACGGCGACGGGATCTACGTGGTCGGCGACGATATCCAGCCCGGCACGTACCGCTCCGAAGGCGGCGACTACTGCTACTGGGAGCGCCTCTCGGGACTGTCGGGAGAGTTCGACGACCTGATCGCGAACGACAACGTCACTGGACCCGCCATCGTGTCGATCTCCCCCGGAGACGCGGCCTTCTCGACGAACCGCTGCGGCACCTGGACCTTGCAGGACTGATCGCGTTCCCTGCGAGCACGGCCGGTGCTGACCCGGTCGGCGCGCTCTGTAGATCGTCCAGCAGGCCTGCCTGGCGCCCGCACGGTGCGGGCTGACTGAGCGCAGTGTCGCGTGGAGTTGCGTCTGTGGGTGCCATGCACGACGACTCGGATGCGCGAAGCAAGGACCAACTGCCGGCATATCGATAGACGAAGTTCAGGACTCTGGACTCGGACGTCGGCGAGGAGAAGTGAATGACCAAGCACAAGCTGGGCCTCGTAGGAGTACTCCACGTGCACCCGGACGGGACGATCGGCCTGGTCGAGCCGGGTCGCTTCAGTTTCGCGTTCCGAGTCCCGCTCGACGCCGTCGTGGGTTTCACGGAGGCTCGCGGCTCGTTCACGCGGGCGACGCTCAGTGTGCTCGGTCAGGGTGGGGTTATCGCCGAGTGCTCGACCAACTACGGCGCGGCCGACAGGCTCAACCGGTGGCTCGGCGAGCACCGCCCGGCCTCTCCCCAGGCGTCGGCGTCGCCTTCACCCGGCTCCTCGGGGCCAGGCCTCGTAGCCGACCTAGAGAGGCTCGCCGCGTTACATCGCAGTGACGCACTAACAGCCGCCGAGTACGCCGAGGCGAAGACTCGCTTGCTCGGCTGAGTGGCCAACGGCTCGTCCGCCGCTTGCGGGTGACAAACGGGTCGCTAGGTCCGCTCGCGCGCACCCGTCGGAGATGGCCCCCGGAGACGTCGGAGGTCACCTGAGTCGAGCGAAGTGATGCGCGCGACGCTGGCGACGGACAGTTTCTCCTGCTGGAGGTGCCGCAGCGCTTCAGACACCGACTCCTCCGCCTGGCCCACACGCTCGAGCGCATCACGCCGGGCATGCCACGCGTCTTCAAGGTCGACAATCGCCTCGTCGATGCGTTGCTCCCGGGCCACGGCCTCCGGGTCGAGCTCGCGACGCCGTCGACGAGCCGCTTCGAGGAGGGCCGCCCGCTTCCTCGACCGCGATGAGGTGCCGCCGGCCGGGGACGAATTAGTCACGGAAACAACCCCTCTCCTCGGCCGCCGATCGCCTCATTTGGCCATGCGCCGAGGGTTAGGAATACGACGTCCACCCTCAGCTTCAAGCTGCCCGGCAGCCCCACCCCCGGGAAGACCGCCGCTGCCGAATCGCGGCCTGTTCTGTCCACTGCTGGTGCTCATGTGCTCTTCCTCCGAAACCTTGCGACGAGGGTGCATCCGATACATGTCACGGTGTCGGGCCGTCGTGCTGACGTGTCGCGAGATACTTCCCCGCATAGCCTGCGGGTCGACCGGGTCGGCGGGGGCTGTCCTGGTCGAGTGAGGTGCGGCTCATGACAACGCTGACTGGACGGCATCCCATTTCATCGGTGGCGTTGCGGATGACAAGAGATCGCCAGCGAGGTCTGCCAGTGGATGACGCCGCCCCATTGCTTCGACCGTCTCGATTGCGGTCCACGCCGCAACTTCGTCTCCGGCCACCCAGTGGCTCATTTCCAGAAGCGCGAGCGGCCCAGCACGCCGGGCCCCGGGGGCCCGGCGCGACAGGTCCTCCCATAACGCGACGTGACGATGAGCGTCAGCGCGAGTGATGGCCAGCAGAGCACCATCGCGGATGTCCGGCTCGTCGAGGTCCAACAGCAAGCGCGCCGCAGCAGCCGGCCTCAACGACACAGGGTCATCGACGAACGACTCGACCGCCGCGACAACCCACTCACCCTCCCCCGCCCGACCAGTCTGCGACTCGAGCCGCACATCTAGAGCTGATTGGATCGACGTCATCTCGAAGTCGACCCCAGCCTGCTCCGCGGGCTTCGCGTCGAGCTCAGAGGCGTAGCTGCTGCGCCCTGGCCGCGGTTGCGGCTTCCCCGTAAACGCGAACTCCGCAGCCATCCGCGCCCTAGCCGCAGCGGCCGCCTCGGAGGCCGTGACCTCGCCGCTGCGTAGGTCGTCGATCCCGTCATCGGACACGTGCAGCCTCAACATAGGGGCGAGGCCGCACTCGGCGTCGAACCGAGCCTCCAACACGTCGTTCAGGGCCAGGTGGTGCTCGCTGTCGGACGTGGCGTGGACCAACGCGATGCCGCCCCAACGGCCGGCGCTGTGCCTGCCCTCTCGCCGTCCGCAGCAACTCCGCAGCGACGCTCTCCCAGCGCGCTTTCCCGAGCCGGTATTGCGAACATCCACTCGCCGACGGGCCGAGGGGTGCGGCAGCACGCTGCGGGCAAGGCCAGCGCCGCATCGACGTGATCGACCATCCCGCAACTCTCGGTCACTGGAAAGCAGGCAACACGTGCTCGATAAAGAGCTCCAGCGAACGCCGCTTTTCCTCGTGGCTCATGCTGTTGTCGATCCAGAAGCTGTACTCGTCGTAGCCGAGCGCCTCGTACCCACGGATCCGGGCGATGACCTCGTCCGGCGTACCGATCATCGCGGTGTTGCGGAGCGACTCCGGCGTGAACTCCGGACGCTCGGCGAACTTGGACTCGGGGCTGGGTTCGAGGAAGCCGTTGAGCGGGGTGGTCTTGTTGCCAAACCACGCGTCGAAGGTGCGGTAGAAGCGGTTGATTGCCTCGGCCGCGGGGCGCCATCCGTCCGGGTCGTCCTCGCTGTGAACGTGGGTGTGGCGAAGGACCATGATCTCGGGGCGATCGGAGTGGGGGTTCGCGGCGCAGGCATCGTTGAATTTGCGCATGAGGTCCTCGACCTCCTCGTCGCCCTTCATCAGCGGGGTGACCATGACGTTGCATCCCTCTGCGACGGCAAACTTGTGGGACTCGGGGTCGCGGGCCGCGATCCACATCGGCGGGTTCGGCTGCTGCAACGGTTTCGGAACGCTCGTGGAGGTGGGGAACTGCCAGGTATCGCCGTCGTGGGCGTAATCGCCGCGCCACAGCTCGCGGACGGCTGGGACCAGCTCGCGCAGGTGCTTTCCTCCGTCGGTCGCGGGCAGCCCGCTGGCCACCCGGTCGAACTCGTACTGGTAGGCGCCACGCGCCAAGCCGATCTCGGCGCGACCGTTGCTGATAACGTCGAGCAGCGCGCACTCGCCGGCGGCACGGAGGGGGTGCCAGAACGGCGCGATGATCGTGCCTGCACCGAGGCGGATTGTGGACGTCTGACCCGCCAGGTAGGCGAGCAGCGGCATCGGGTTCGGGGAGACGGTGTACTCCATCGAGTGGTGCTCACCGATCCACACCGTGCCGAATCCACCAGCCTCGGCCATCTGGGTCAGCTCGGTCAGGTTCTCGAAGAGCTCCCGGTGCGTGACGGACTCGTCCCATCGCTCCATGTGGACGAATAGGGAAAACCTCATGACTGCTCCTGGCTCTGCGTAGCGGAGGGGGAAACGGGAAGATTTTCGGATAACTGGGCGTCCATCTCAGCGATCGTGGTGTCCGCCGTGGACCAGTGAGTGCGGGGAACTTCGTGTACGACGACGCGGATGTGCTCGTCCCGCGCCCCCGTTGTACGGGCAACCGCCTGGTGCACCTCGCGCAGGAGGCCTCGGACCTGCTCCGACGTCCGGCCTGCGGCAAGAGTGATGGCGACGTGGGGCATCTCAGCTCCTCAGCACGAATGGATCAGCCACGGGCTCTTCGCTCGTGTTGACCCAGACGCTCTTGAGACGGGTGTATTCCTTGATCGTCTCGGTGCCGTGCTCGATGCCGACGCCGCTGGACTTGAAGCCCTGACGCGGCGACATCGGCGACATCGCGCGGTAGGTGTTCAACCAGATCGTGCCGGCCTCGAGACGGCTTGCCATCCGGTACGCACGAGACAGGTTGGAAGTCCAAACGCCGGCGGCGAGGCCGTACTCGGTGTCGTTCGCAAGGCGGACGACCTCCTCCTCGGAGTCGAACGGCATGATCGCGCAGACGGGGCCGAAGATCTCCTCGCGGACGACGCGCATCGAGTTGTCCACGTCCACCAGGACGGTGGGCTCGTAGAAGTAGCCGCCGAGACCGCCGCCATCGGAAGGCCGGCCGCCGGTGAGAACCCGCGCGCCCTCCGCGCGGCCCAGGTCGACGTACCCACCGACCTTCTCCTGCTGGTCGGCGAAGGCTAGCGGACCGATCTCAGTGGCCTCGTCAAGCGGGTCACCCATCCGGATCCGGGCCGCGCGCTCGGTCACCCGCTCGAGCAGCTCGTCGTAGACGGAGCGGTGAGCGAAGACCCGGCTTCCCGCGATGCAGGTCTGGCCGGCAGCTGCGAAGATGCCGGCGACGACACCCATGGCCGCGTTGGCCACGTTGGCATCCTCGAACACGATGTTCGGTGACTTGCCGCCCAGCTCGAGCGTGGATCCGATGAACCGGCCTGCCGTCGCCGAGGCGATCCGGGCGCCGGTCGCCGTACTGCCGGTGAAGGAGATCTTGGCCAGGGCCGGGTGGTCGACGAGCGGCTGGCCGGCCTCCACGCCGTAGCCGGTGACTACGTTGACCGCCCCCGGCGGGAGCCCGGCCTCGAGCGCGAGCTCGGCCAGGCGAAGGATGGTCGCGGAGGTGTACTCCGACGGCTTAATCACCACAGTGTTGCCGGCGCAGAGTGCTGGGGCGAGCTTGCTGGTGGTCAGCGTCAGCGGCGAGTTCCAGGGCGTGATTGCGCCGACTACGCCCAAGGGCTCGCGCATGGTGTAGTTGAGGACGGTGCGGTCCGACGTCGGAATGAAGTCACCGTGGATCTTGTCGGCCAGCCCGGCGTAGTAGTAGTAGTACTCCGGCAGCCCGACCATCTGCCCGGCCATCTCGCGCAGCAGCTTGCCGTTGTCGAGCGTCTCCATGCGGGCGAGCTCCTCGGCCTTCTCCCCGATGAGGTCGCCCAAGCGTCGAAGCAGATGGCCACGCTTGGTCTGGCTCAGGTCGCGCCACCGCGCGTCCTCGAAGGTCGCACGCGCGGACTGAACGGCACGATCGACGTCCGCAGCTTCGCCGCGGGCGGCGGAGTACAGCACCTCGCGGGTGGCGGGGTTCGTGCTCTCGAAGTACTCGCCGGACGCGGGCGGGACGTGCTCGCCTCCGATGACGTGGTTGAGCTTCTTCTCAGACATGGGCAATGCCTCCAGTTGCGGTGAGAATGCAGTCGACGACCGCGTCGGGGCTCTGGAGCGGGAGCATGTGCCGGGCACCTGGTACCACGATTGGCACACAGCCGGGAATGGCGGCCGCGAGGCGGTGAGTCATGTCGGGTGTGGACCCGGGATCCTCCTCCCCCGTCACGGCGACGGTGGGGACGGCAATGCTCCCGAGCTCCGTCCCGATCTGTGCATCCGCCGTCGCGAAGACCCTGTAACAGTTGAGAAAGGACTCGACATCGTTGGCGAGCAGGGTCGCCTTCGTACGCCGCACGAAGTCTGCGTCAACATCGGTGCCGTCGAACCAGCGGACGAGCGACGCCTCCGTGGATGCCTTGAAGTCGGCCGCCGCCACGTCGAGCCGACTGAGGACGGCATCGCGCTCTCGCACAGTTCGCTGACACACGGAACTGACGAGGGTCAGCGAGGCGACCAGCTCCGGCCGGCGCAGGGCTAGGTGCTGCGCGATCAGCGCACCGAGCGAGAACCCGACCAGGTGGGAGCCGCCCGGGATGCGACCGGCCACGCCGTCGGCCAGGTCGGCTAGCGTCGCGCCCGCCGGGACCGGCGGGTTCGCACCGTGACCCGGCAGGTCCAGCGCGATGATCTCGAAGCGGTCCCGCAGTAGACCGCCGACCGGCTGCCAGACCGTGTGGTCGAGGCCTACTCCGTGGAGAAGGACGACGGACGGCTTGCCCATGACGTCACTGCTCGGTGGAGAGAGATGCGAGGCGCTGCTGGGGGCGACCCTGCGTCGCCGCAGCGAGACCGATGACGATCTCGTTCGGGTGCGGAGCGTCGGCGACCCGGACCTCGATCGACTGGTGGTGCGAGCGGATGGTCGCGTCGGTGATGTGCTTGAGCGGGATGTCGAAGACGATGCCAGCCGGACCGCGCTTCTCCACGGCAGGAAGCAGGGTGGTCGCGTTAGCGGCCTTGCGGAAGTGGTCACCGAACTTGAGCGTGTGGATGAGCGCGGAGCCGTGCTCGATCTCCCCGTCGAGGCCCACGATCGCGGCCTTGCCGTAGGCCTCGGCCGGCTCGCCGAGCGCCTCGAGTACAGCCGGGGCCAGCAGGGCGCCCAGATCGGACGCGTTGGCGTCGATGCCGGGCATCAGGTCCTCGACGAAGCCCTGGTCCGCCCACGGGTTCTCGATGACCGCGGCGACAATGGCAACCCGCGCCGCCGGCGTCACCGGGCGTCCACCCTCGGCGTGGATCTCCTCGACGACGGTGACGATTTTGCGGATGTTCATGAGACTGCTTCCTCCAGGGTGTGGGAGCTAACGGTGGGGTCGGTCGTGCGGTCACCGATGCGCGGGTGCGGGCGCGGACCGGTTGACGCCGCAGCGATGACCACGATCTCGTCGGAGCGAGGGGCATCGCCCACCCTCGCACTGATGGTCTGGTAGTGACTTCGGGTAGCAGCGTGCACCTTGTGCCAGAGCGGAACGCTCAGTTCCTCACCTGCCTCAGCACGTGTATCCGCGAAGCAGATGATCGACTCCCCTTCAAGAAACTCCCTCATGAGGTTGCCGAAGTACGGGGTGTGGATGAGCGCGCCCGCGTGCTCGATCTCGCCGGCGGTCCCGACGATCGCGGCCTTTCCGAACGCCTCGATGTCATCCACCCTGCCCAGGGAGTCGAGGAGCAGGTCCGTGAGCAGCCGGGCCAGCACCGGGGCCACCCGCGCCTGCTCCTCGAGCAGGTCGGTCTCGACTCCGGTGCCCACCCAAGGATTGCGCAGCACGGCACCGACGCTCGCACGCCGGGCGGCCCGGTCGGGAACACGGCCCGCCTCCGTCACGACCTGGTCGACGTAGGTGACGACCTTGCGAAGCCCAATGTCTTCGTGGACGGGGCCATCAGTCTCTTGCATGGCACAACACAATAGAGATGCATGCAACAACCGTCAACTAGCCCAGCGCTCTCCTGGCCGATTTCCCCCGCGACCTGCCTTCAGACTGCAGTCATTCTACGCCTCGGGACGCAGGTACACCGACGCTTCTGGCCGCGTGGATCGTCCCAGCTACCGCCATTGACACCCTCGTGAGGGCCATGCATTACTGGTTCTTGCATGCATCAACCGCATCGACCTGGAGGACATGGATGCCCACCACCGACGCACGTCGCGCGACCATCCTCAATACCTGGGCGGCCGCCTGGGACCGCGGGGACGTCGATCAGCTCGACACGCTCCTCAGTCCCGACTACCAGCGCCACAGCAACGGTCCAGGCATCCAGAGCCGTGACGCGTTCAAGGCCTCGATTACGGCATCGCGCTCCGCGTTCCCAGACCTGACCACCGTCATCGACTCGATCGTGATCGAAGGCGACGAAGCCGCCATCCGCTGGCACAGCACCGGCACGCATCAAAACGCCCTGCTCGGGGTGCCCGCGACCCACCGAAGCGTGGAAGTTTCCGGCGCCACGTTTGCCAGGTTCGAAGGCGACAGCATCGTCGAGGAGCACGTGACTTGGGACCCGCGGTCATTGCTCAGCGCCCTCGGGATCATCAGCGTCGGCCAGGACTGACCACGAGAAGGACATCGGAGACCTCCATGAACACCGCACTCACGAAGCCCGATCTCGACTTGATGAAGCAGGTCAACCGTCAATTCGTCACCGGTGTCACCGTCGTGACGACGCTGGACGACGAGACACCGAAGGGACTTGCCGTCAACGCGTTCTCGAGCATCTCGCTCGACCCCGCAACCGTGATGGTCTGCGTCCAGCACACCTCCAGCACCCACGACTGCCTCTTCCGCGCGTCCCACCTGGCGATCAACATCCTGTCGACCGGGCAGGTCGACGTCGTCAATCGTTTCGCCACCCGCTCTGACGACAAGTTCGCCGGCGTGGACTGGACGCCGGGCCCCTTCGGCAGCCCACTCATCACCGGTAGCAGCGCCCAGATGGAGGTCGCGATCCGGGAGCGGCTGCGGGCAAGCACGCACACCGTGTTCATCTGCCGGGTCATCCACGTCGCCGTGAGCGAAGCGGACCCAATGATCTACAGCGCCGGCAGGTTCTTCGACGGTGGCGCACTCGCGCCGCTCGGCTGAGCACCGGTCGGACACTTCCAGCATGGGCAGCGCACTACGGAGGGTGGAGCAACGAATGAGCCGACCCCACGGCGAAGCCCCCCCATCGATCCAGGGACGCGTCATCGCCGCGATGCGCGAGCGCATCATCAGCGGATCGCTTGACGCCGGCGCGCTTCTCTCCGAGGTCGCGATCGCCGAGGAGTTCGGCGTCAGCCGAACCCCGGTGCGGGAAGCGCTGAAGCAACTCCAGACCGAGGGCCTGGTCGAGATCCGTCCTCGGGTCGGCACCTTCGTGACCTCCCCTTCGCGGCGCGAGATCACCGAGCTCTTCGAGATGAAGGAGCTCCTCGAGGGCGCCGCAGCCCGACTCCTCGCCCAGCGGGGAAGGGTGCCCGAGATAGACGAACTCCTGCTCAACCTCGAGGATGCGAATGAGGCTGTCGCCCGGGACAACCGGCGCTGGTACGCCGCGCTCGTCCAGGAGTTCCACCAGTTGCTGATCCGCGGCGCCGACAACAGCAAGCTAGAAGCTCACTACCGGACACTGATGAACCAGCTCGCCTATCCAAGGCTGGTCACGACGTCCCTGTCCCAGCCCGGCCGCCCGCTGCAATCGGACCAGGAGCACCACCTCGTCCTCCAGCTGATCATGGCCAAGGACGGCGACAGCGCCGAGCGCGTCATGCGCGAGCACGTGCGCGCCAGCCGCCGCGCGCTCTTCGCCGGCCTTCACCACGACCACCAGCACGGCGCCCAGGCCCACTGAACCTCTCGCGTCTGCCATCGCCTCCCCGACGAAATCGGACTTCCTCATGACCTCGACTCCCCAACGCACCCGCCTCATTCCAGCCACCGTCCACGGCACCATCGCTGCCCTCGACCCCGAACGCGGCCAGCACATCGCCGGCCGTGGTTTAGCCGCCGCCTCCGGTGCGACCTTCACCGTCGTCGACAAGGCCACAGGCGAACGTCTCGCAACCTTCGCCGACGCCGGCGCAACCGAGGCCAACGCGGCGGTCGACGCCGCCACCGAGGCATTTCCAGCCTGGGCGGCGACCCCGCCCCGGGTCCGCGGCGAGGCACTCCACCGAGCGTTCGAGCTGATGCGGGGCCGCGCCGACGAGCTCGCCGCGATCATCGCCGCCGAGAACGGAAAGTCACTCGCCGACGCTAGGGGAGAAGTCGCATACGCCGCAGAATTCTTCCGCTGGAACGCAGAAGAAGCGGTCCGTCCCGCCGGTGACTACGGCGAGTCCCCCGCTGGCGGCGCCCGCACGATCGTCACCTCCCACCCGGTCGGTGTAGCCGCTCTGGCGACCCCGTGGAACTTCCCGGCCGCGATGGCGACCCGGAAGATCGGCCCCGCACTCGCCGCGGGTTGCACCGTCGTCCTCAAGCCCGCCGCGGAGACCCCTTTGACCGCTCTTGCGGTTGTCCGCATCCTCGAGGAGGCCGGCGTTCCCGCGGGGGTCGTCAATGTCGTCACCACCACCGACCCCGGGTCCGTCGTGGGCACCTGGCTCGCCGACGATCGGGTCCGCAAGATCTCCTTCACCGGCTCCACGGGCATCGGCCGGCTGCTGCTGCGTCAAGCCGCCGACCGCGTCGTGAACCCGTCCATGGAGCTGGGCGGCAACGCGCCTTTCGTTGTGGCGCCAGACGCCGACGTCGACGCTGCCGTTGCGGGCGCGATGGTTGCCAAGTTTCGCAACGGCGGCCAAGCGTGCACTGCCGCCAACTGCTTCTACGTCCACGCCGATGTCGCCGACGCCTTCGTCGAGAAATTCGGCGATGCGATCGAGGCGCTACATGTCGGCTCCGCTTTCGAGGACGGCACTGCGGTCGGCCCCCTGATCTCGGCCAAAGCCGTGGCCAGCATGACCAGCCTCGTTGAGGACGCCTTGGCGCGCGGAGCCCGCATCAGCCACCAAGCTCCAACCAGCACCCTTCAGGGCCACTTCTACCCGCCGACTCTGCTCGTCGACGTTCCGGCAGGCGCCGAAGTTGTACGAACCGAGGTCTTCGGCCCGGTCGCTCCGGTGGTCACCTGGACCGACGAGAGCAACCTGTTGGACCAGATCAACGACACCGAGTTCGGCCTGGCGTCGTACGTGTACTCGGGCGACCTCAGGTGGGCGCTCAAGTTCGCGGAGAGGATCGAGGCCGGCATGGTTGCCATCAACCGCGGCATCGTCTCCGACCCGGCCGCTCCATTCGGCGGGTTCAAGCAGTCGGGTCTAGGCCGGGAAGGCGCCCGAGACGGCCTGAAAGCCTTCACCGAAACCCAGTACATCTCTGTGGACTGGAGCTGATCAGGTCTAGCTTATTGGCTGCGGTCCGGCGCCAGCAGTTGCCGCCAGAGCCGCCGCGGACAGTCCTCGGGTCGGACCGGACCGGCTCACGCCACCGGGTACCGCAGCCGCGGTTCGCCACCAATTCCGCGCCGCAGTGGCACCTATCGGCTCGTGCCGCCTGCTCTCCGATGCTGTCCCCGCCCGTGGGCGCAGAGCGCAAGGACAGCACGGCGGCGCAGTCGGTCGGTGAGTCGGTGAGCACGGTGTCCTGCGGGAAATCGTCCGGTGGGCGGGCAGAGCTGTAAGCGGCCTGGTCCGGCAGCGCGCGGAGCGCGCCCGCCGTAGGCGTCGCCGGGGAAGTTCGCCATGTACGGCGTTATGCGCACGCCGAAGATTGAGATCTCGCCGCTTCGATCCGTTCTCCGATGGATCGGTAGTGCGGCGGGTGTATCGACCGGATGAAGCCTGGTGCCGTCGATGGCGGCGCAGCCGACCATCCAACTTGTTGCATGGCAGGAGCCGAATCACGACTCATTGCCATGCACTGCAACTACCGGTGCTGCGGGACCCAAGACCGATCTTGACGTCCTAACGAGGCATCCGTAACGTTTCCTTGCATGCAAGGGCTTCTCGGCGATGGAGCTGGAAGAGCCACGACATCGAGCCCCACTCGACTGAACATCTCCCGAGAGGAGAAGGTCATGGCCACCACGGGTGACCCGCACACCGACCTCGGCTACCGCGGAAGCGTTGCCAAGGTCGAGCCTTACGGCATCGAACACATCCCGGACTCCGAGCGCCACGGCAAGCCGTTCAACCAGTTCACGACGTGGACCGCGGCCAACCTCACGCTCAGCCTTCTCGCGGTCGGTTTCTTCCCGACCGTCCTTGGGCTCTCCCTGAGGGTCTCGCTGCTAGCCGCGCTTGTCGGAGCGGGACTCGGAGCGTGCATGATCGGGGCGCTCGCGACGATGGGCCAGCGACTAGGAGTGCCCCAACAGATTCAGGCGCGCGGCGGCCTTGGCTTCTACGGCAACTTCATTCCGGTCGCCTTCGTGAACGTCTTCGCCGCCGTCGGATGGGCCGGCGTCAACGGGGTCTTCGCGGTTCAGGCGTTGCAGCAGCTCGTCGACGTGCCCTTCTGGCTGGGTGGCACCGCTCTCTTCCTGATCATCGGCGCGCTTGCCGTGTGGGGCTACAACCTGCTCCACGTCGTCAACCGGATCGCGACCATCATCCTGGTGCTTCTCTTCTTCGCCATCACCATCCTTGCGATGGGCAAGGCCGACTGGTCCTACGGCGCGAACCCCGATGCGGCCTACTACATGGGCACGTTCGGCGGCTTCGTCACCGCTGCCGGCTACTTCTTTGCCTGGTTTCTCGCCTGGTCACCGTTCGCCTCCGACTTCGCGCGCTACCTCCCGGAGAGCACCTCGGTCCGCAAGGTCTTCGGCTGGACGACCTTGGGCAACTTCGTGCCCGCCGCCTGGCTCGGTTGCACCGGCATCCTGATCGCTAACTTCGCCGGCAACTACGGGCCCGTCGAAGCCATCGAGGAGCTCGCTGGCGGATGGGGTTGGCTCGCCATGCTGACACTTGTCTTCGCCTGCATCCCGACCAACGCCCTGACGGTCTACGGCGGGGCGCTCTCGATCCTCACCCTGCGCATCCCAGTGCCGCGGCACATCGGCGCCGCGATCATCACCGCCATCGCTCTCGTGGCCGGGATCGTGCTCCACGACAACATCTACACCCTGTTCTACGACTTCCTCCTGCTGTCGGCCTACTTCATCGCGCCGTTCGTCACGGTGCTCGTGCTCGACTACTGGGTCGGCGGGCGGCGCGACGCGACGCGCATCGGCGAGCTGTTCGATCCGCGGCGCGCGGTCGAATGGGGCTTCGTCGCGTGGATCGGCGGCGGACTTGCCTCCATCCCCTTCTGGATGTGGACGAGGTACACCGGCCCCGTCGCTGCTGCGAACCCGACCTGGGGTGACTGGTCGTACGTCGCGGGTGCACTCGTGGCCGCCGTCCTCTACCTCTGTCTTTCCCGCCTCCCTGCTCTGTCGACACTCCTGGGGTTCAACCAGCGCACAGCGGATTCGGCGCCCGAGGCCGAGGACGCGGTGGCATGAGCATCGTGCACGACGTGGATCTGTTCGTCGGCGGCGAGTGGCTCGCTGCCGGCGAGCGGGTGCCAGCCACCAGCCCGGCCACCGGCGAGCTGATCGCCGAGGTCAGCCAGGGAGGCCGAGTCCACGTGGCGCGGGCAGTCGCCTCAGCGAGCACTGCCTTCGACAAGTGGTCCCGCACCAACGTCCACGAACGAGCAGCCCTGCTGCACCGGCTCGCCGACATCTGCCTGGAGCGCAAGGAGGAGCTGGCCCGGGCCCTCACGCTCGACCAGGGCAAGGCGCTCTACGCCGAGGCCTACCATGAGGTCGACGACCTCGTCGGCTACTGGCGCGGCGCCGCCGAGGACGCCATCCGGCTCGCTGGCGACCTACCATCGACGATGCTGACCGGCTCGCGCGTACTGGTCGAGCGACGACCCGTCGGCGTCGTCGGTGTGATCACGCCGTGGAACTGGCCCTACACGATGCCCGCCCAGATCATCGCGCCAGCGCTCGCCGTCGGCAACGCGGTGGTGTGGGTGCCTGCGCCGAGCACGACGTACTGCAGCGCGGTGCTGATGCGGTGCATCGAGGCCGCAGGTCTCCCGGCCGGTGCGGTCAACTTCGTGCCCGGCCCCGGCCCGGTCGTCGGCGATGAACTCGCCGGCCATCCGGACGTCGCCGCCATTGCGTTCGTCGGATCGACAGCCACGGGATACGCGGTCGGCCGCCGGGCTGCCGGCAAGATCCAGATCCTCGAGATGGGCAACAACGGCCCCATGGTCGTGATGGACGACGCGGACCTCGGGCGCGCAGTCGAAGGCGCCATCGTCGGCTGCTTCCTGAACGCAGGTCAAAGCTGTGCCGCCGCGGAGCGGATCCTCGTGCACCGCGACGTCGCCGACGAGTTCGCCCTCCGTCTGACCGAGGCCACGCACAAGGACGTCAGCCTCGGTGATCCGTTCGATCCCGAGACCACGATGGGCCCGCTCAACAACGAGGGCGTCGCTGCCAAGATGGAGCACCACGTGGAGGATGCGATCGCGCGAGGAGCCACACTCGTCCACGGAGGCACAGCAAGATCCGACCTGCCGACCTCGCTGTACTGGGCGCCCACGATCCTCACGGGGGTCGCGCGCGACTCCGTCGTCGCCCAGGAGGAGACCTTCGGACCCATCGCGCCGATCATCCCGGTCGACTCGCTCGAGGACGCCATCGCGCTCACCAATGCGCTCCCCTACGGGCTGATGGCCTCCATCTATACGCGGGACTACGCCAAGGGCCTGCGCTACGCCGATTCGGTCAAGGCCGCGTGGGTGAACATCAACGAGTCCTCGAACCACTGGGAGCCGCAGTTGCCCTTCGGCGGCGGTGCCGGCACGCACAGCGGGACCGGCCGGGTCGGAGGGCGTTATGTCCTGGAGTCACTCACACAGACGCGTACGGTCGTCCTCGGTGGGCTCTCTTCCTGAACCGCTCACGCGCGGGTGCCTCGGGCCCGGGCCAGATCACGGAAGCATCATGAACCTCCACAACATCTCGCGACACATGCCCGCCACAGTCGACGTACTGGTGATCGGCGCCGGCGCCGCCGGCGCCGTCGCAACCCTGGAGCTTGTACGCCAGGGCTTCAGCGTCGTCTGCCTCGAACAGGGACAGTGGCAGAACCCGGCGGACTACGTAGGGGACAAGCCCCAGCTCGAGCTCACCCGCCTCAAGCAGTGGAGCTCGGACCCCAACGTCCGCGCCAACGAGTCGGACTACCCGGTCGCCGCTGAGACCTCGGCCTTCAACCCGCTCATGTTCAACGGCGTGGGTGGCACCACGGTGCTGTTCAGCGCCCACTGGTGCCGCGTTCCTGCCGTCCGACTTCCGCGTTCGGACGCTCGACGGGGTGGCCGACGACTGGCCGCTGACCTACGAGGACCTCCGTCCGTTCTACGACGAGGTCACCCGGGACGTGGGCGCCTCCGGCCTCGCCGGCGATCCGGCGTACCCCGACGACCACGAGTTCCCCCTGCCACCGCTGCCGATCGGCACGTACGGCCTTCGTGCCGCCCGCGGCATGGACAAGCTCGGCTGGCACTGGTGGCCCGCTCCCAACGCGATTGCCTCACGAGCGACGGGCACGCGCGACGGATGCCAGCGGTTCGGCACGTGCGAGCAGGGCTGCCCGGCCGGCGCCAAGGGGAGCACGGACGTCACGCACTGGCGTGAGGCCGTCCGCCTCGGCGCCCACCTGGTCACGGGCGCCCGGGTCAGCCGGGTGACGACCAACGCGCAGGGCCTCGCCACGGGCGCCGAATACGTTGACCGCTCCGGCGTCACGCGCCATCAGGCCGCACAGGTCGTGATCATGGCGGCCAACACCATCGGCACCCCGCGTCTGCTGCTCAACTCCGCCTCGAGCCTGTTCGCCGACGGCCTCGCCAACTCGTCCGGCTTGGTCGGCAAGCGTCTGATGATGCATCCCTATGCCTCGGTGATCGGGACGTATGACGACGACCTCGAAAGCTGGCTTGGCCCCCTCGGGCAGTCGTTGCAGTCCATGCAGTTCTACGAGTCGGACCCGTCGCGTGGCTTCCTCCGTGGCGCCAAGTGGCACCTCCAGCCGACCGGTGGGCCAGTCGCCCGTCACTGGTGGGATCGAGGTACTCCCTGGACCGAGCAGTTCGGGCCGGGGTTTCACTCCACGACCGATCGCTATCTCGGCCGCTCGGCCGAGTGGGGCATCATCGCGGAGGACCTTCCTCACGAGCACAACCGCGTCACCCTCGACCCCGCGCTCACAGATGCAGACGGCATCCCGGCGCCCCGGATGACCTACACCGTCGACGACAACACCCGTCGGTTGCTGGCGTGGCACGCCGCCCGTGCCGTCGAGGCACACGAGGCAGCCGGCGCGATCTCGACCGAGATAGTCGGGATGGGCCGCGACTCCGGCTGGCACATGAGCGGGACGGCGCGGATGGGCGATGACGCAGCGACCTCGGTCGTCGACCAGTACGGTCGCAGCCACGACGTACCGAACCTGTTCATCATGGACGGTAGCGTCTTCGTCACCTCTTCAGGCGTGAACCCGACCGCAACGATCATGGCGATCGCGCTCCGCGCGACACGCCAGATGACCAAGAATCGCCGTAACCAGAAGGTGTCCTCATGAGCACACTCTCGACGTACCAGCGCGACACCTTTGCACGCCTTGCCGACGTGCTCATCCCGGCGACTGGCAGCCTGCCGACGGCGACCGGAGCCGGGACCCAGGATGGCCTGATCGACGATGCGCTGTCCTACCGTCCCGACCTCGCCGAGGCCTTCACCCGAGCTCTGGAACTAACCGTCGACACAGAGGCCACGGTAGCCGTCGAACTGCTCGCGTCGTCGCATCCGGAGGAGTTCTTCGCACTGACGCTGCTCACGACGGGCGCCTACTACCTGAGCCCTACTGTCCGCGAGACGCTCAAATACCACCAAGGGACACCCCGGCCGGTCCACGACGACGTGGAGACATACGTCGACATGCTGGAGTCTGTGGTGGAGCGGGGTCCGCTTTACCGTGCGACTGACTGATCAATCGATCGGGAGCCCAGCGAGCAGCGCGCGGCGGCTGGCGCGCACGTGTTCGCGCATGACGCGCTCGGCGGTGTCGCCGTCCTTGTCCTTAATCAGCTGAAGCACCATCTGGTGCTCCCGCTCCGATTCGAGAGGACGGCCCGGCTGGTCCAGCGACGTCTGGACGAGGCGCGCGTAGGCGAGCTGGTTCATCAGCGTGCGGTAGTGCGCCTGGAGCTTCTGGTTGTCGCAGCCCTGGATCAGCAGGTCGTGGAACTCGTGGACGAGCTCGGCATAGCGCGCACGGTCGTCGCTGGCCACGGCGCGGTCGGCCTGCTCGATCTTCTCCTCCAGGAGATCGAGCTCGGGGACTCGGCCCCGTTGTGCCATCAGTCGCGCAGCCGCACCCTCGAGGAGTTCCTTCATCTCGAACAACTCCGTGATCTCGCGCCGGGAGGGCGCCGCGACGAAGGTGCCGACGCGGGGGCGGATCTCGACCAGACCCTCGGTCTGTAGTTGCTTGAGGGCTTCTCGGATCGGAGTGCGACTGACACCAAACTCTTCCGCGAGGACCACTTCGGAGAGCGCGCCGCCGGGCTCCATGCCGACGATTCGCTGGCGCATGGCCTCGACGACCCGGGCTTGGATCGACCCGGTGGATCTCGTGTTGGTCATCTGTTCTCCTGGGCTGTCTCCGAGGGGGTGCGCTGCGCAACAGGATCATCCCAGAGGGGTGAGGTCTCAGGCGCCGAAGAGCACCCCGCGCCATAGACCCAGGAACCGACACCAGAGCACTTACCGCAAAGGCATCTTCGCGCGCGCAACACCGCTCCAATCGGGCGATGCCACCGGGCACGCCGCCTACCCGCCGTTCCGGTTGCAACTCACGACCGCAGCGACGACCACCCATTACCAATGTCGAACCCTCACACCTTCTCCCCACAGGAGCTCGACAGGGACTGCTGCACGGATAGGTGACATCTGACCTGTGGTGCCGAGAGGTGTCGCTGGAAGGATGTGCACTGTGCCGAAGCCCCACCCGAAGGAGTTCCGCGATGACGTGGTCCGTGTCGCGAGGAACCGTGAGCCGGGTGTCCATCTGAAGCAGATTGCCGCCGACATCCTCTGACAACGCGCCACGGCTCAAAACGTTGGATAAACGTTGGATTGACTTCGACGACCCACGGCACCGATCGCGTTCCCGCAGGTCAGACCTCGTTCTGGTAGGCCACCAGGGACTCGAACCCTGAACCAGCGGATTAAAAGTCCGATGCTCTGCCCATTGAGCTAGTGGCCCGCGGCGGCCCCGTCGGGAACCGGCCGCCGCCCAGTGTCTCAGGACCGGGCGGCGACCACGACCTGCGGGTCCGTCGCGTCGAGCACCCGCCGGGTCGCCACGACGAGGGCCGATGCGACGAAGGTGTCGGCTCCGGCGCGCTGGCGCTCCCTCACGGCGTCGGCGAAGCGCTCGACGGCGGCGTCGGCCTCGCCGTACGCGGGCTCGCGGCCCTCCCCCACGGTCCGCAGCACCGCGGCGACGGCGGCGAGCGCGTCGGCGGCCGCGGGACGGAGCAGGGGCCCCAAGGCGACCTCGTCGCGCTCGGCGTGCTCGTCGCGGGCGAGCGTGCGCAGGATCTCCTCCACCTCGTAGGAGAGCCATCCCAGCGCGCGGCCGTGCGTGACGGTCGACCGCGCGGGGTCCGGCCTGCGGCGGGCGCGCCAGTTGCCACGCTGTGCCTCGGCGGCCCGGGCGACGAGGGCCTCGAGGGTGCGCGTGGGCGTGGTGAGGTCCCGCGACCTGCCCTCCCACTCGGAGGGCCGCGGCAGCGACTCCTGCCGGAGCCCGTCGGCGAGGTCGTCGAGCTGGTCCGCCAGCAGGGCACGCAGCTCGGCCTGCGCCGCGTCGGCGGTGGCGAGAGGTAGGGAGGGCAGGACCACGTTCACGAGCACACCGACGGCGGCGCCGACGGCGGTGAGGCCGAGGTACCCCAGCACGTACGCCCCGGGGTCACCACCCCCGAGGAGCAGCACGAAGAGCGCCGACACCGGCACCCAGGAGGCCATCGCCCCGAGCCGCCGCCACCAGGACAGCAGGCTGCCGAGCGCCACGACCGTCGCGATCCCGGCGAGCGTCGGCACGGCGGTCATCGTCACCGTGACGGCGAGCGCGGCACCGATCCCGATGGCGACCGCGGACTGCACGGCCGTGCGCACCGAGTGCACCGTCGTCGTCGAGACGGTGACCACCGCACCGAGGGGTGCGTAGTAGGCGTAGTGCGACGCCACCCCGCCCCACGGCACGACGGCGAGGTAGGCGAGCACGGCGGCGACCGCCGCCTTCACCGCGACCGCGGGGGCGGGGTGCAGGGCCAGGTCGGCGAGCGGGCGTGGCAGGGACACCTCGCGCCGGTACCCACCCCTGGACGAAGAGGACCCGCGCCGACGGGGGAGACGACGCGGGTCCGGATTCGAGGGGTGGTGGCCGAGTCTCGGGTCTCGGCCACCACCCGAGGACCAGTGTGGCACCGGGGTGGTGATGCGTCCGGCGAATCGCGACAACACGCCTCGGCGGGTCCGCGTCACCCCGTCGGCGCGTCGCAGGGGGATTCCTTCGCGCGGGCCCCCGCGCACGACGTAGTTTCTGCCCATGAGCAATCCACTGGACGGCGGGAACCGGCCCTCCGACCTCCGGAGCCGGTGGCTGGAGATGCGCGAGCGGCGCGCGGCCGCCCGCAGCGGTGCGTCCGCGCAGCCGACCGGCCCCGACCCCGTGGAGCGTTCCGAGGCCCCCGCTACCACCCCGACGTACGTCGCTGCCGACGCCCCCGTCGACCCCGAGCCCGCGCCCGCGCCGGTCGCGACCGCGCCGGAACCCGCGCCGGAACCCGAGCCGCTCGAGCCGGAGCCCGAGCCCGAACCGGAGCCCGAGCCCGAACCGGAGCCCGAGCCCGAGCCCGAAGCGGAGCCCGAACCCGAACCCGAGGCCGAGCCCGAGCCCGAGCCCGAGGTGGCACCGCAG
Organism: Nocardioides zeae; assembly: GCF_030818655.1. Taxonomy (NCBI): domain Bacteria; kingdom Bacillati; phylum Actinomycetota; class Actinomycetes; order Propionibacteriales; family Nocardioidaceae; genus Nocardioides; species Nocardioides zeae. Next base: position 2,925,232 of record NZ_JAUTAN010000001.1, read on the forward strand.
CACGCGGCGGCCGCCTCGGTGCTCGCGGCCTTCCGGGACACCGACGATGCGCGCAGCGCCGCGACGCACCCGCCGGACGAGCGCGACGTCCTCACGGCGAGCGGTCCGCTGCCCTCGTTGCCCCCCGCCGCGTCGCCTGACCCGGCCGAGGACCGCGACGCCGACGCCCCGGACGACGACGAGGGCGCGGACGACCACGAGGGCGCCGACGACCACGAGGGCGCCGACGAGCCGCGCTCCGAGGATCCCGTCGACCCGCTCACCGGCCCGATCGAGCTCGTCGGCCTCGACGACGACAGCCCCCTCGGACGGGACGAGCCGGAACCCGACCCCGGACCGGAGCCCGAGACCCCCGCCCGACCCGCCGCCGTGCCGCCGCCCGTGGTCACGCAGAACTCCGCCGCCGCGTCGGTGCTGGCCGCCCTGCAGCCGTCGGAGCCAGAACCGGAGCCCGAGCCGGACCCTGCCGCGGTGCTCGACCCTGCCCCGGTCGATGCCACTGCGGTCGACCTCTACCCCGGCCAGGCAGCGGACCCCGCCAACCCGCCGCTCCCGCCGGAGGACACGGCGGGCCGCCACATCAGCACGGCTCCGCCGCCCACCAGCACCCACGACATCGCGCAGTCGGTCGTCGCGGCGTTCCGGCGTCCCGACCCGGAGCCCGCGCCGGCCCCCGCGCCGTCCCCCGAGCCCGAGCCGGCCCCCGAGCCGGAGGACTCCGCCAGCTCCACGGCCGCCGCCTCACCGCTCGTGGCGGCCGCACGACGGGTCGAGGAGGAGCGCGCGGCCGCGGCCCGCGCGGCCGCCCACGACGAGACCGCGGCGGAGGCGCCCGAGCCGGTGGGGCGGCGTACCCGGGACGAGGCCTCCCGGCCCGCCGAGGAGCGCACCCCGCTCCGGGTCCAGTTCGCGTCGCCGCGGACGGGCCAGGTCACCGCGACCCTCCTCATCGTGGCGGGCCTGCTCGTGACGGCGGGGATGGCGTGGGTCGCCTACGACACCCGCGACGTCGCCGACGCCGCGCTCGCCGGCGTGGCCGCGGTGCTGACCCTCGTCGTGTGGGCCGTGCGCGCCGGCTCCGCACCCACGACGGTGGTCATCGACCGCGGCGTCCTCCACATCACCCGCGCCACCAGCACGTCGTCGTTCGACCTCACCAACGTGCAACTCGACGTGGAGGAGCACGGCACCCCCGGTCAGCGGAGCTGGCGCCTGCAGATCCACCGCCGCAGCCTCGGTCCGGTCACCATCGACCGCTCGATGGTGGACCCGGTGGCGTTCATGCAGGCGGTACGTCGCTACCGCCGCGACCTCTGAGCGCACGCTTCCCGGCGGCGGGCGGGGCGCCCGGAGGGGCCACCGTCGCCGCCGCGATCGCCGTCGTGATGGGGACGCTCGCCACCAGGCCGATCGCCGAGGCCAGGGTGCGCACGACCTCCTCGCTCAGCATGTCGGAGGAGAGCACGTCGGCGATCGGGCGGTCGTAGAGCGAGAGCAGCAGGAGCACGCCCAGCGCCGTGCCCGCGTAGGCGAACACGATCGTGTAGATGGTCGAGGCGATGTGGTCGCGCCCGATCCGCATGCCGCGCGAGAAGATCTCGCGCCGGGTCATCTCGGGGGCGGCCGACCGCAGCTCCCAGACCGACGAGGCCTGGGTGATGGTGACGTCGTTGAGCACGCCCAGACCGGCGATGATGATGCCGGCCGACAGCAGCGCCTTGAAGTTGAGCTGGTCGGCGTAGAGCTGGAGGAACTCGCCGTTCTCGTCGCTCATGCCGGACAGCCCGCGCCGCGCCGACCGCCCAGACGCCGAGCAGCGCGGTGACGCTGATGCCCAGGAGCGTCCCCGCGAGGGCCGCGCTGGTGCGCAGCGAGGGTCCGTGGGCCAGGTAGAGGACGACGTACATGATGACGATCGAGCCGACCACCGCGACCCCGATGCCGCTCTCCCCCGCCAGGAGCCCGGGGATCATGAACCCCCAGAGCACGACGGCGGCGAAGCCGAGGCCGACGAGCGCCAGGATGCCGCGCACGCGGGCGATGACCGCGACGACCACCACGAAGAGGATCGTCATGGCCAGCAGGGGCGCGTCGCGGTGGGGGTGGGAGAAGCCGTAGACCGTCTCCGGCTGGCCCTCGACGGGCGGGACGCGCATGAGCACGACCTCGTCGCCGGCCCGCAGACCGGAGCGCACGACGGACGCCTCCGTCTGCACGCGGGTCTCGTCACCCTCCTCCGGGCCCTCGCTCAGCCGCGCGACGAGGGTGTTGCAGTTCTCGGGGAAGGCCTGGTCGGCGCCGCCCTCGGGCTCGGGCAGACCCGGGCCGACCGCGATGACCGGGCACGCGTCCTCGACCCGCACGACCTCCGCGTCGACGAAGGTGACGCCCTCCGCGGCGTACTGGACGTCGTCGACGGCGTCGGCGTCCGACGGCCAGAGGGCGACGAGCCCCGACAGGGTGCCGACGAGCACCACGGCGAGGAACCCCAGGAGCAGCACCACGGCCCGCCGGTCGGTGCGCACCGCGCCGACCGACGGGCCGTGCCCGTGCCCGTGTCCGTGGCTCACCCGACGGCGACGCCGCGCTCGCCCGCGTCGGTCAGACGGGACTCCTCCGCGGCCTGCTTCTCCAGCTCGGTACGACGCGCCTCGAGCGCCTCCTCGGCCTTGGTGTCGTCCCGGCTCACCAGGTCGCGCGCGCCGCCCTCGAGGCGCGCGAGCGCCCGGCGGGCGAAGACCTGCTGCTCCGTCATGGTGCGCTCCGAGCGGTCGCGACCGACGAAGGAGACGAACCAGCGCAGCAGCGCGGTCACGCGGTTCTTGAAGCCGGTCAGGTACATCAGGTGCACCGCGAGCCACGACAGCCAGGCGATGATGCCGCTGACACGGATCTTGTTGCCCACCATCATGACGGCGCGGAAGCGGCCGATGACGGCCATCGAGCCCTTGTCGAAGTACTTGAACGGCTTCTGCGGGGCCTTGCCCTGCAGACGGCCCTGGATCTCCTTGGCCGCGTACTTCGCACCCTGGATCGCCACCTGGGCGACGCCCGGGAGGTTGTTGAGGCTGATCATGTCGCCCACGACGAAGACCTCCGGGTAGCCCGGGAGGGTGAGGTCGGGGTTGACGCCGATGCGACCGGCGCGGTCGAGCGGGGCGCCGCTCTGCTCGGCGAGGGTCTTGCCGAGGGAGTTCGCCTGCACGCCGGCAGCCCAGATCATGGCCGTGGAGTTGATGCGCTCGGTCGAGCCGTCCTTGTACTTGACGTCGAGCCCGTCCTGGTCGACGGACGTGACCATCGCGCCCAGCTTGACCTCGACGCCCAGCTTCTCCAGGGAGCCCTTGGCCGAGGCGCCCAGCTTCTCGCCGAACGGCGGAAGCACCTGCGGGGCGGCGTCGACGAGCACGACGCGCGCCTTCTCGGTGTTGATGTGGCGGAAGTCGGTGCGCAGCGTGCGGTGGGCGAGCTCGGCGATCTGCCCGGCCATCTCGACGCCCGTCGGGCCGGCGCCGACCACGACGAAGGTGAGCAGGTCCTGGACCTTCTCCCCCCGCGCGGCGGCGATCTCGGCGAGCTCGAAGGCGCCGAAGATGCGGCCACGCAGCTCGAGCGCGTCGTCGATGCTCTTCATGCCCGGGGCGAACTCGGCGAAGTGGTCGTTGCCGAAGTAGCTCTGGCCCGCCCCCGCCGCCACGATGAGCGAGTCGTAGGGCGTGAGGGTCTCCAGACCCAGCACGTGCGACGTGACGATCCGGTTCTCGAGGTCGATGTCGGTGACCTCGCCCAGGAGGACGGTGGCGTTCTTCTGCTTCGCCAGCACCTCGCGCGTCGGCGGGGCGATCTCGCCCTGCGACAGGATGCCGGTCGCCACCTGGTAGAGCAGCGGCTGGAACAGGTGGTGGGTCGTCTTGGCCACCATCGTCACGTCGACCGGTGCCTTGCGCAGGGCCTTCGTGCCGAAGAGCCCTCCGAAGCCGGAACCGATCACCACGACCTTGTGCCGACCTGCGCTGCTCTGCTGGTTCATGAACCCACCCTTCCTCGCCGATGTGTGGGGCCGGTGACCATTCTTCTCCTACCTAGGACACAAAGCACATCGAGCGCGGTGGTTTCGACCACATCGCCGGGGGGAAGCAGGCGCCAGATGACCGAACCCCCGCGTCCCGCTCGGGCTGACGCGCGCTTGTGACGACGAAGGTTGGCGTGATGCCGCAGAGCCGAGAGGCCGTCCGACTCGAGCCCGGCCCGACCTGTGTCCAGCAGGCTCGGCGCTGGGCCGCTGCGGTCTGCCGTGACATGGGCCGCGAGGACCTGCTCGACGCCGCCGAGCTCGGCGTCTCCGAGCTCGTGACCAACGCGCTCCTCCACGCCACCGAGCCCATCACCGTGCGCGTGCGGGGCACCCGGGTCCACCCGCGCTTCGAGGTGGCCGACGGCTCGCGCGTGCCGCCGAGCGTCTCGGCCCCGGAGGTGGACCTGGGGGACGCCGACGACGACGAGTTCGGCTTCCTCATGACCGTGGGCCGCGGGCTCGGCCTGGTGGCGATGAACTCCGCCGCCTGGGGCGCCGACATCGTCCCCGAGGGCAAGGTGGTGTGGTTCGAGCCGGTGCCGGAGCCGCGGCTCGACGCCGACCTCGAGGGCGAGGTCTTCGACATCACCCTGACCACCGGCGACATCGAGCGGGTGCCGACCGTGTTCGTGCGGCTGCGCGGGATGCCGCTGCTGCCCTACCGGGACTTCCGCCGCCACTACGGCGACCTGCGGCGCGAGGTGCGCCTGCTCTCCCTGGCCCACCAGGACGACTACCCGCTCGCCCACGAGCTCTCCCGGGTCTTCGACCTCTTCGAGAACCACATCGACCACGCGGGGATCGCCGGCAGCGTCGAGGCGGGCCTCGCGGCGGGCCGAGCCACCGGCGACTTCCTGCTGACGGTGGGCCAGCCGGCCGCCGACCTGTCCCACCAGATGCGGGACCTGCTCGACCTCGCCGACGCGTTCTGCCGCACCCAGCGCCTCCTGTCGCTGGCCCGTTCCGAGCAGCAGCGGGACTTCCAGCGCTGGCTCCTCGGCGAGATCTCCGCGCAGGCCGCGGGCGAGGTGCCGACGCCCTGGGTCGAGCCGCGCAACGAGTCCTGGCACGCGAGCTGATCCGGGCCCACCCGCGGGGGTCACCCCCAGCCGAGGTCGTGCAGCGCCGCGTCGTCGATGCCGAAGTGGTGGGCGATCTCGTGGACGACCGTGATCCGCACCTCGTCCTCGAGCTCCTCCAGGTCCTCGCACATCGCGAGCAGCGGCTTGCGGAAGACGAAGACGCGGTCGGGCAGCACCCCGCCGTAGTCGAAGCCGCGCTCGGTCAGGGCCACCCCGTCGTACAGCCCCAGCAGGTCGGCGGGCTCCCCCTCCGGCGGCTCCTCCTCGACGAGGACGACGAGGTTGTCGACGAGCGCGGCGAGCTCGTCGGGGATACCGTCGAGCGCGCGGTCGACGAGCAGCTCGAAGGCAGGACGGTCGAGGTCGACGGGCATGGGCCCATCCTCGCGGGTGACCGGGAACCGGCCTGCAATGACCACCGCCCCGGATCTCGATGAGATCCGGGGCGGTGGTGTCGGCGACCCCGACGGGACTCGAACCCGCGGCCTCCGCCGTGACAGGGCGGCGCGCTAACCAACTGCGCTACGGGGCCTTGCTCAACCCCTGCGGTGCAGGAGCCGGTGAACCATAACGCACACTCGCGCCCGATTCACAATCGAGCTCCAGCGGCCTGGTTCGTCGCACCCCCAACCGGATTCGAACCGGCGCTACCGCCGTGAAAGGGCGGGGTCCTAGGCCGCTAGACGATGGGGGCCGGACGCGCGCACCAGCATAGGGCGGGGCCCGGAGCGCCGCCAACGAACCCCTCCGCGCACCCGCGGGGCGCCACCGACCGCGAGATCCGATTCGTGGGGCGCCGCGGCCTGCGGTATGGTCTACCCCGCTCGGGCAGGTAGCTCAGTTGGTACGAGCGATCGCCTGAAAAGTGATAGGTCGGCGGTTCGACCCCGCCCCTGCCCACGAGCACGAAGGCCCCGCGAGATCCTCGCGGGGCCTTCGCCCTTTCCCGGGCACGCCTCCCCCGCCGTACGCCGCGGCTCACCCCTCCGTCGGGAAGCCGACGCCCGCGAGACGCAGCGACTCCGTCCACGCGCGGGCTGCGTCGGCCTCCGAGCGCAGGGGCCGGTAGAGCGGGCGCTCCGCCGGCGCGCCCGCGAGCCCGCCCGGACGTCGCGGGCCGAAGAACCGACCGCCGGCGTCGCCCGGGGCGGTGGCCGCGAGCAGCGCGGGCAGCGCGGCGGACTCGGGGGTGCCGACGATGCCGACCCGCGAGAGCAGCCGGATCAGGCGCACCTCGCGGGTGTCGCCGGACCGCCCCATCTCGGGCCGGGCGGCGAGCAGGCTCGTCGGCGCGACGCCCGGGTGGGACAGGTTGCTCGTGATGCCCCATCCGTGCGCACGGCTGCGACGGTCGAGCTCGAGCGCGAACAGTCCCTGGATGGTCTTGGACGACTGGTAGGCGCGCATCGCGTCGTACGACCGCTCCGCGTCGAGGTCGTCCCACTGGACCGAGCCGTTCCGGGCCGCGACGCTGGTCTGCGACGTCACCCGCGCCCGTCCCGCCCGCAGCAGCGGCAGGAGGTGGGCCACGAGGGCGACGTGACCCAGGTGGTTCGTGCCGAGCTGCAGCTCGTGGCCCTCCGCGGTGGTGCGGCGCTCGGGCGGCGTCATCACCCCCGCGTTGTTGAGGAGCACGTGCACGGGGCCCCCCTCGTCGCGCAGCCCGGTCGCGAAGGCCTCGACCGACGCGAGCGAGGCGAGGTCGAGCGACCCGAGCGTCACGCGGGCGTCCGGGTGCTCCGCCCTGATCGCGGCGACCGCCGCCTCCCCCTTGGCGGGGTTGCGCACGCCGAGCACCAGGTCGGCGCCCGCGCCGGCGAGGTGGCGGGCGAGGACCAGTCCGATGCCGTCGCTGCCGCCGGTCAGGACGACCCGGCGGCCGGTCAGGTCGGGGACGGACGGACGGGGGGTCGAGCGGGTCATGGCGCCTCCTGGCGATCGGTGTCGTCCTCCACCCTGCGCCGCCGGGACGCCGCGCGGGAGGACCCGCCGGTCCCCCCGTGGCGCACCCGCCCCGCCGCACGGGGGGACCGACGATCCGTGGCACCCCGGGCCCGGACGCGGTAGGAAGGCACCGAGAGGGGGAACCGTGGTCGATCGCGAGGGACTGGCCGACTTCCTGCGCCGGCGCCGGGAGGCGCTGCAGCCCGAGGACGTGGGGCTGCCGCGCGGGCCGCGCCGGCGCGCCGCCGGCCTGCGGCGCGAGGAGGTCGCGGCGCTGTGCCACATGTCGACGGACTACTACACGCGCCTCGAGCAGCAGCGCGGCCCGCGGCCCTCCGAGCAGATGGCCGCCGCGCTCGCCCAGGGCCTGCACCTGAGCCTCGCCGAGCGCGACCACCTGTTCCGCCTGCTCGGTCACCGCCCGCCGCCGCGGGGCGCCAGCAGCGAGCACGTGTCGCCGGGCCTGCTCCGCATCTTCGACCGCCTCGCGGACACGCCGGCCGAGATCGTCACCGAGCTCGGGGACACGCTGCGGCAGACGCCGCTCTCCGTCGCCCTGACCGGACCGACGACCCACCTGACGGGCCCGGAGCGCAGCCGGGGCTACCGCTGGTTCACCGATCCCGCCGCCCGTGACCGCCACGTCCCCGAGGAGCACGCGTTCCTGTCCCGGCTCTACGCCTCCGGCCTGCGCGCCATCGTCGGCCTGCGCGGTCCCGGCTCACGGGCCGCCGCGCTCGCCGACCTGCTGCTCGAGCGCAGCGCCGAGTTCCGGGAGCTGTGGGACGCGCACGAGGTCGGCCTCGAGCCCCACGAGCTGAAGTGCTACCAGCACCCCACCCTCGGCCGGATCGAGGTGCACTGCCAGACGCTGCTCGACCCCGACCAGTCGCACCGGCTGATGGTCTACACCGCCGAGCCCGGGTCGGAGAGCCACGAGAAGCTCGAGCTGCTCGCCGTGCTGGGCACCGCCGCGGTGACCTGAGACGCCGTGGCCGTCGTGGCGATCGGCGGCCGCTTGGCCGCCGCGACACGATGGTCGGCGGGGCTCGGAGCCGAGCCCCTCCCCGAGCAGGAGGTGCACGTGCGAGCAGCGGTCTACGAGACGTACGGCGACGCGAGCGTCATCGCGGTGCGGGAGGTCGACGACCCGCCGGTGGGACCGGACGTCGTGCTGGTCCGTGCCCGCGCGACGAGCGTCAACCCCGTCGACTGGAAGGTCCGCGAGGGCTACCTGCAGGGCGCCTTCCCCCACCACCTGCCGATCGTGCCGGGCTGGGACGTCGCGGGCGTCGTCGAGGCCGTCGGCCCCGCGGTGCGCTCGGGGCTGCGGCCGGGCGACGAGGTCTGGGGCTACGTGCGGCGCGACGACGTCGCCCTCGGCACGGCGGCCCAGCTCGTCGCGGCGCCCGAGCGCACGGTGGCGCGCAAGCCCGAGGGCCTGACCTTCGAGGAGGCCGCTGCGGTCCCGCTGGCCGGCCTCACCGCCTGGCAGCTGGTCGTCGAGGCGCTCGAGGTCGGTGCCGGCGACCGGGTCCTCGTGCACGCCGCCGCGGGTGGCGTCGGCCAGTTCGCGGTGCAGGTCGCGGTCGCCCGTGGCGCGACGGTGATCGGCACCGCGCGGCCCGACAACCACGCCCACCTGCGCGAGCTAGGGGTCGCCGAGGTCATCGACCACACGCAGGGGCCGATCAGCGCCCAGCTCTCCGCGCCCGTCGACGCGGTCGTCGACCTCATCGGCGGCGACGCCCTGGCCGATGCCCCGCAGCAGGTCCGCGACACGTCGCGCGTCGCCTCCGTCGTGGACGCCGACGCCGTGCTCGGGATGGGCGGCCACTACGTCTTCGTGCGTCCCGAGGCGGCGCACCTCGACGAGCTCCGGGCCCTCGTGGACGCGGGACGCCTGCGGGTGGACCTCGCCGCGACGTACGGGCTCGACGAGCTCGCCGACGCCCACCGCGCCTCGGAGTCGGGCCGCACCCGCGGCAAGATCGCCGTCACCATCCCGCAGGAGGACTGAGGTGACCCCCGCCCAGCTGCTCGAGGACGCCTACGACCGCGTGCTCGAGAACGCCCTCGCGGCCGTCGACGGCCTCACCGAGGAGCAGCTCGCCACCCGGCCCGGCCCCGACGCGAACTCCGTCGCGTGGCTCGTCTGGCACCTCACCCGCGTGCAGGACGACCACGTCGCCGACGTCGCGGGCACGGCGCAGGTGTGGACGACGCAGGGGTACGCCGCGCGTCTCGCCCTCCCGCTGGAGGAGTCCGACACCGGCTACGGGCACACGTCCGAGCAGGTCGCCGCCGTCCGGGCGAGCGCCGAGGACCTGGCGGCGTACCTGCGGGCGACCCACGCCGCCAGCGTGGCCTACCTGCGCACGGTCGGCGCCGACGACCTCGACCGCGTCGTCGACGAGCGGTGGGACCCGCCCGTCACCCTCGGGGTGCGGCTCGTCAGCGTCGCGGACGACGGCGCGCAGCACGCCGGCCAGGCGGGCTACGTCCGCGGTCTCCTGGGTCCCTGAGCCGTGCCGGAGCTGCCGGAGGTCGAGTCCGCCCGCGCCGTCATCGAGCGCGCCGCGCTCGGGCGCACCATCGCCGACGTCGACGACACCGACACGTGGGAGTGCCGCCCGCACGCACCCGGCGAGATCCGCGACGCCCTGCTCGGGCGGACGCTCCTCGCCGCCCACCGCCGCGGGAAGTCGATGTGGCTCACCACGTCGGGGCGGGACGGTGAGCGGGACGAGCACGAGGAGGGCCCGCACCTCGGCCTGCACCTCGGCATGAGCGGCCGGATCCTCGTCACGGCCGCGGCCGACGGCGGGGACGAGTCGGTGGGCGGCGACTACGCCGGTCGCCACGCCGACCGGCGCAAGGAGGAGTGGTTCCGCTTCACCCTGCGCTTCGAGGACGGCGGGTCGCTGCGGCTCCTCGACCCGCGGCGACTGGGTCGGGTCCGCCTCGACCCGGACCTGTCGGGGGTCGGACCCGACGCGGGCGAGATCGGACGGGAGGAGTTCCGCACGCGCATCGGCCGCGGCACGGCGCCGCTCAAGGCCCGGCTGCTCGACCAGTCCGCGATCGCGGGCGTCGGCAACCTGCTGGCCGACGAGACGCTGTGGCAGGCGGGGCTCAGCCCGCAGCACCGGGTGGACGACCTCGACGAGGAGCAGCTCGACGAGAGCTGCGCCGGGTGCTCCGCCGCTGCATCCGCGCCGCGATCCGCCAGGGTGGCGTGCACACCGGCGAGGTCATCCCCCACCGCCGGGCCGACGGCCACTGCCCCCGTTGCGGCGCCGCCATGGTGCGGGGCGAGGTCGGCGGCCGCACCACCTGGTGGTGCCCGGTCGACCAGACCTAGGCCCGGGCCGATCCGCGTCGTGGCCCCAGCGCACCGTTTTCCGTGGCGCTGGGGCCACGACCGGGTCAGGTGCGGGCGGCGAGGCGCAGCACGTGCCACGCCGCGGACGCCACCAGCAGCGCGACCACGAGCGCCACCAGCCCCCGCACGACCCCGTCGAACGCGACGGCGTGCAGTCCCTGCGGCACCCGGTCGACCGCGGTCACCAGGGCGACGAGGGCCGCCGCACCGACGGCGAGCTCGAGGAGGGGGACCCCGGTCACCCGCGGGGGTACGGCGCGGGTGGGCCGCGACCGCAACCAGAGCACCGCCGCACCGGCCACCAGGGCCATCCCGACGACGCCCGAGCCGTACTGCAGCCACTTGCCCCCCGGCAGCGGCCCCTGCTGCGCCGACAGCCACGGGATCGTCTCCCAGCCCCACCGGCCGGGGTGCGTGAACGAGTCCCACGCGACGTGGGTGACGGCGCCGAGCGCCCCCGCGACCGGCACCCACGCCCACGCCCGGAGCGGCAGGGAGACGTGGGGGTCGAGGCGGCGGCGCACCAGGGCCGGGGCGAGGCCGACGAGGGCGTCGCGCACGACCGCGAACCAGAGGAGCACCACGACGGTCGTCGCGAGCGGCGCGTAGAGCGCGACGCCCAGCGGCGAGTGCGTCACCCCGTACGCCGCGTGCTCGCCCGCGAAGAGCGGCACGTCGGGCACCATCGTGCCCACGACGAGGGGCGTCAGCGGCACGCCCAGGCGGGCGGTGAGCCGCGTCAGCGGCAGCACGAGCGCCGGGTGGGCGACGGTGATGGGCACGGGGCGAGCCTACGATCGCGGCATGCCGATCGTCGTCGCCCTCCACGTCGCGCCGGCCCACCGGGCGCCGATGGTGCCGGTCACGTCGGTCGAGGCCGTCGCCGGACGGGGCCTCGTCGGCGACCGCTTCTTCGGCGCCCGGCACCGGCACGTGACGGTGCAGACCGCGGACGACCTGGCGAGCGCCGGGCGGCGGCTGGGCCGCGACGTACCGGCTCCGCGCACGCGACGGAACGTCACCCTCGACCACGGCCCGCTCCCGACGGCCCCCGGCGCACGCCTGCGTCTCGCCGGGCTCGACCTGGAGGTCGTCCGCGTGGCCGCGCCGTGCCGGATCATGGACGACGAGCTCGGGCCGGGCGGCAAGATCGCGCTCATCCGCCGCGGCGGGGTCGTGTGCCGGCTGCTCGACTCGGGGGTCGTGCGCCTCGGCGACGTCTGCGACCTGGAGCCGCCGAACGAGGACCGGCTGTTCTGAGCGTCGGTCCTTCCGGGGCCGGCGGGCTCAGCCCAGCCCGAGCAGGCCCACCATCACCGGCAGCAGCAGCACGATGAGCACCGCGCCCAGCACGTCGAAGGAGATGCCGGTGCGGATCATGCGCGTGATGGGCACGGTCCCCGAGCCGTAGACGATGGCGTTCTGCGGGGTCGAGACCGGCAGCATGAACCCGAAGGACGCACCGAAGGTCGCCGCCAGCGCAGGCACGAACGGGTTGACGTCCGCCGCGATCGCGATGGGGATGAGGATCGGCACGACCACCGCAGCGGCCGCGGTGTTGCTCGTCGTCTCCGACACGACGATCGCCAACGTCACCGAGAACACCGTGATGAGGAACGTGCTCGTGAGGCCCAGCCGGTCGGAGGCACCGTTGCCCAGCGTCTCCGCCAGCCCGGACGACTCCAGCAGGCTGCCGAAGATGATGCCGGTGCCGAAGAGCACGACCGTGCCCCAGTCGATGCCGGCCGCGTCGCTCCAGCGCAGGGTGAACTCCCGGTCCGCCCAGCGGGTGGGCAGCAGGAACAGCAGGGCGGCGCCGAGGATCGCGACGACACCCTCGTCGAGGCGGTCGCTGACCGTCGTGTAGGTGCTCGAGTCCGTGCCGGCGACGACCGCCACGACGCCCGGGAGGATCCACAGCGTCACGGTCACCGCGAACGCGACGAGGGTGTTGCGCTCGGCCACCGACAGCTTCCCCAGCTGGGCCCGCTCGGCCCGCACGTACTCCTCGACACCCTCCAGGTCGCGCGTCTCCGGCCGGTTGAGCAGGAGGATGACGACGGCGAGCGCGACGAACATGAGCGCGCAGATGGGCGCCGCCATCACCATCCAGTCGAGGAACGAGATGCGCTCGCCGGTGGCCTCCTCGATGAGGCCGCGGCCGATGAGGTTGGGGGGCGAGCCCACCGGGGTCAGGAGCCCGCCGACGCTCGCGCCGTAGGCGAGCATGAGCATGAGCGCGGCCCCCACCCGCAGCCGGAGCGGATCGAAGTCGGCGGCCACGGTGCCGCGGTCCTGCAGCAGCTTCGCGATCACCGTGAGGATGCCGATCGCGGTCGGCATGAGCATCGCGACCGTCGCCGTGTTGGAGACGAAGGCCGAGAGGAGGGCGGTGATCGCGCCGAAGGCGAGGATCACGCGGAAGGTCGAGCGGCCGACGCCGGGCAGGCTGAGCACGAAGATCGCGAACCGGCGTGCGACACCGTGCTTGAGCATCGCCTGCGCCAGGATGAAGGCGCCGATGAAGGTGAAGACGGTGGAGGAACCGAAGGGCGCCAGCGCCTCGTCGGCCGTGGCGACGCCGAGCACGACGATCGCGCCGATCCCGATGAAGCCGCCGATGGGGATGGGGACGGGCTCCGTCACCCAGAGCACGATGACGCCGAGGAGCACCGCCGCGAGCAGGTGCTGGTCGCCCTCCAGCCCGGTCGGGAGGAGCCAGAAGACCACCGCGACCAGCGGGGCCAGCGCGAGGCCCGCGGTGCGACGGCCCTTCTCGAACCGCTCCTCGCGCGGCGACAGCTTCTGCTCGCCCAGGCTGCGGTAGGTCGCGGTGTCGAGGAAGGCCGCGTCGACGTCGGTCCTACCGCCCGAGGGACGGTCCTGCGTGGAGGTCATGGCGCTCCCGGAGTCAGGTGCGCGGCACCCGGGTGCGCACCGCGCCTGTGTCCTGGGTCACAGTACCCAGGACCGGGTCGCTCACCCCTCCCGGCGGTGCGGGTCGGCCGGGTAGACGCCGAGGATCTTCACCTCGTGCGTGAAGAACTGCAGCTCCTCGAGCGCGCGGGCGAGGCCGACGTCGTCGGGGTGGCCGTCGACCTCGGCGAGGAACTGGGTCGCGGTGAAGTGGCCGCCCACCATGTAGGACTCGAGCTTCGTCATGTTGACGCCGTTGGTGGCGAACCCGCCCAGCGCCTTGTAGAGCGCCGCCGGGAGGTTGCGGACGTGGAAGACGAAGCTGGTGACGACGGGACCGTTGCCCGCCGGCGCGCGCTGCGGCTCCGGGGAGAGCACGACGAACCGCGTCGTGTTGTGGTCCTCGTCCTCGACGTCCGCGGCCAGCACCTCGAGGCCGTAGATCTCCGCGGCCAGCGGTGGCGCGATGGCGGCCTGCGTGGTGTCCCCCGACTCGGCGACCTCGCGCGCGGCGCCCGCGGTGTCGCCGGAGATGACCGGACGCCAGCCGTTGCCGGCGATGATGCGGCGGCACTGGCCCAGCGCGTGCACGTGGCTGTGCACCGTGCGGATCGTCTCCGTCGTCGCGCCGGGCACGGCCATGAGGTGGAACTGGATGCGGAGGAAGTGCTCCGCCACGATGTGGAGGTTCGTCGTCGGCAGGAAGTGGTGGATGTCGGCGACGCGACCCGCCAGCGTGTTGTCGATCGGGATCATCGCCAGGTCGGCGTCACCGCGCTCGACGGTCGCGAACACCTCCTCGAACGAGGCGCAGGGCACGGCCTCGAGCTCGGGGTAGTGGCGCTGGCAGACGATGTGGGAGTTCGCGCCGGGCTCTCCCTGGTACGCGATCCGTCGAGTTGTCACGGTCGCTGATCCTCGCACCGCCGGTCGCCCGGCGTCGCAGCAGTATCAGCGCACGATCAGCGCACGACGTCCCAGCGCCCCAGCAGCGTGCTGTCCTCCTCGAGCAGCAGCTGCAGGTCGAGCGCCGCGTCGACCGGCGGGCCCGCGGTGATCCGCGGCCGGTCGCCGCCGACGATCCGCGGCACGTACGTCGCGCACAGCTCGTCCGCGACCCCGCTGGCCAGCAGGTCGCGCAGAAGGTGGGGGCCGCCCTCGGCGAGCAACCGCACGAAGCCCTGCTCGACGAGCCGCTGGCGCAGCTCGGACAGGTCGACGCTGTGGGACCCGAGCACGAGCACGTTGTCGTCGCCAAGCATCCCGCGCGCCTCGTCCAGGCCGTCCGCGGTGGCACAGGTCGCCAGCAGCACCGCGCCGGGCTCGGCGTCCCGCAGCTGCTCCGGCACCTGGCCCCGGCGGCTCACGAGCACGAGCGGCAGCTCCCCCGCCTGGTAGGTCTCCGCGGCCGCCGTGCCCGCACCCACGACCACGACGTCCGCGAGCGAGCGGATCACGCCGAAGACCCGGTTGTCGGCGGGGGTGTGGATCGAGTCGGAGCGCTCCGAGTCGCCGGTCGCCGCCCCGTCGACGGTGCTCACCATGTTGACCCGCAGCCAGTCCCGTCCGGCCGGCGGCGCGTAGAGCGTCGCCAGCTGGTCGTCCGACACCTCGGTCGCGCCGTCGTGGGCCGGGTTGCGTCGGTCGAGCAGCACGCGCACTGGGGATCTCCTCGGGGGTCGGATCGGGGGTCGGATCGGGGGTCGGATCGGGGGTCGGATCGGGGTGGGGTCGGGCCGGGGGACACGGACGGCGCCCCGTGCGCCGCGGAGCGCCCACCCTACGGCCGACGCACCAACGACCGAGTACCCGTACTCACCCCACCTGAGTCGCCCGGTCGTCGTGCGGAGCGCCCGTCCACGGCGGAATAGGAGGCATGCTCTTCGCCGACCGCACCTGCTGCCCCGACTGCCGTTCCGCGCTCGTCGCCGGGCGCGACGAGTGCCCCCGCTGCGCGATCCGCCTCACCGGCGAGGTCGCCTGGCAGCTGTTCGCCACGCTCGAGCGGGCCGACCGGCTGGTCCTCCGCCTCCGCGCCGAGGCCCGCTCCCGCGCGGCGGCTCCCGTCGCGGCTCCCGTCACCGTTCCCGTCAGTGCTCCGGCCACCGCTCCCGCCCCGCGTACGACGCCGATGACGGCCGGGCTCGCGGCGTACCCGCGCCCGGCGGGTGCGGTCCCGACGCCCGCGGCGGGCGCCGCGCCGCAGCGGGGCATGCTCGAGTCGGGCGTGCCGAAGCTGCTGCTGGGGCTCGGCGCCGCCTGCCTCCTCGTGGGGGCACTGGTGTTCCTCGCGGTGGCGTGGGTGCTCATGGGCGTCGAGGGGCGCACAGCGGTGCTCGTCGGGACCACGGTGGGCGCCGGCGCGCTCACCGCCGTCCTGGCCCGCCGCGGGCTGCCGGCAGCGAGCGAGGCGCTGGCCGCGGTCACCTCCGGCCTCACCCTCCTGGCGTGCGTCGGCGCGGATGCCGCCGGCTGGCTCGGCAACCCCCCGGACGGCGTGCTGCCGGCCCAGGTCGGCGCGGTGCTGGGAGCGCTGGGGGCGGCGCTGGCGCTCGGCGCGCGGCGTACGCCGCTGGGTCGCCTCCTCACCGGCGAGGTGGTCGTGGTGCTGGGGGCGGTGCTCGTGGCCATCGGCACCACGATCGCCGCGCCCACCGCGGAGCTCGGCCTCGTCATCGGGACGCTCCTCCTCGGCGCGCTCGCCCTGGTCGCGCAGCTCGGCGGGTTCCGCCTCCTGCCGCCGCTGGCCGCCGGCTGCGCCGGACTCGCCTGGCTGGCGCTCGCCGGTGCCGGTCTCGGGCGGGCCGTCACCGACGTCTCCGTGACCGCGCTCTGGGGTCGCGCCGAGGTGTGGCCGTTGCTCGCCGCCGTCCTCCTCGCCCTCGCCGCGGCAGCCGTCCCGCTCCTCCCCCGCCCCCTCCGGGCGACGGCACTCGGCGCCGGTGGCGCCACCCTCGCCCCCGCCCTCCTGCTGCCGCTCCACGACGTCTCGCTCGACGCCGGCGTCGTCGGCTGGTCGCTCCTGCTGCTGCTCGTCGCGGCGGCCGCTCCGCTCGTCCCGGCCGGCTGGCGGGCGGCCCTCACCGGCCCGGGCGCCATCGCCGTCCTCGTCCCCCTCGTCGCCCTCGTCGACGTGCTGGGCCGGGCCACCGACGCCGCCCTGACCCCGCGGGGCGACCTCCGCCTCACCGGCGCCGCGACCCTCCTGACCCACCCGTGGCTGGCCCTCCTCGCCGCCGCGGCCCTGACCGCCGCCCTCGGGGCGGTGCTCGACCAGCACGCCCCCGCGTCACGCGGGGACCGCGGGGGCGTGCTGCGGTCGACGGCCTTCCTCGCGTCGGTCGCCGGCCTCCTCGCGGCGACCGGGGTGGCGGTGACGGCGACCTACGCCGTGCCGCTCGCCCTGGTCGTCGCCGAGCTCCTCGTCGCGGCGGTGGCCGCGGCCGCGCTCGCCACCCCGGCCGCACTGCGTCACCACCGGCAGGCCGCGACGACCGGCGCTGGCGCCGCCCTCGTGGCCGCGCTCGGCGCGGTCGTCGTCGCGACCCCCAGCGCGGGGCTCCAGGCCCTCGCCCTCGTCGTGCTGGTCGGCATCGCCGGCGGTGCCGCCGCCCTGCTCCGCAGCGGCCTCGGCACCCTCGCCCTCACGCTCCTCGCCCCGGCCTCCGCCCTCCTGGTGGTGGACCTGGGCCGCGTCACCGCCCAGCCCACCGAGCCGGTGCTGGCGGTCGCCCTCGCCGTGGTCGGCCTGCTGCTCGTCGCCGTCGCCCGACCCGCCAACGAGCTGGCCGCCGCCGTCGTGGCCGCGGTGCTGACGTCCGCGGTCGCGGCCGGCGCCGACCCGCTGACCTGGCTGGCCGTGCACCTCACCGTCGCGGGGACCGCGGCCGCCGTCGCGGCCCTCGTGCGGCCGACGCGGCGCCCTCTCGCCTGGGTCGGCGGGGCGCTGCTCGTGGTCGCCTCGTGGGTGCGGCTCGCCGACACGGGCATCACCGTCGCCGAGGCCTACACCCTGCCGGCGGCCCTCGTGCTCCTGACGGTCGGCGTCGTGGCCCTGCTGCGCGACCCGCGCCGACGGACCACCCCGATGCTCCTCAGCGGACTGGCCCTGGCGCTCGGTCCGAGCACCCTGCTGGCGCTCGACGAGCCGGCCACGCTGCGTGGCCTGCTGGTGGCGCTCGCCAGCCTGGCCCTGGTGCTCGGCGGGGCGTCGCTCCGCTGGAGCGCTCCCCTCGTGGCCGGCTCCGTCGCCGGCGCCCTCCTCCTGCTGCGCGCGCTCGCGCCGTACGCCGCGGAGCTGCCGCCGTACGTCGTGATGATCGCCGCCGGGGCGCTGCTCGTGACGGTCGGCGTGACGTGGGAGGACCGGTTGGCCTCGCTGCGTCGCGGGCGGCGGTACGTCGCACGCCTGCGGTGAGGCCACGGGTCGCGCCTCGGGTCTCCCCCGGGGCCCTCGCGTCATAGGCTGGGTGTCGCCCGCGCCACACCCCCGCGTGGGCGGCCCCGCGTCGCCCACCCGCGCGACGCCCGACGACAGGAGCGCCATGAGCACCACCCCCTCCGCGAGCCCCTCGACCGACGTGTTCGAGCTCGCCGCCGGCCACGAGCAGGTCGTGTTCGCCAACGACCCCGCGACGGGTCTCCGCGCGATCGTCGCGGTGCACTCCACCGCGCTCGGCCCGGGCCTCGGCGGCACCCGCTTCCACCCCTACGCCTCGACCGCGGACGCGCTGCGCGACGTGCTCGACCTGTCGCGCGGGATGTCCTACAAGGCGGCGCTGGCCGGCCTCGACCTCGGTGGCGGCAAGGCGGTCATCATCGGCGACCCCCGTCGCGACAAGTCGGAGGCGCTGCTGCGGGCCTACGGACGCTTCGTGCAGTCGCTCGGCGGCCGCTACCTCACCGCCTGCGACGTGGGCACCTACTCGGTCGACATGGACCACGTCGCTCGCGAGTGCGACTACGTCACCGGCCGCACCGTCGCCCACGGCGGCGCCGGCGACAGCTCGGTGCTGACGGCCTACGGCGTGTTCCAGGGGATGCGGGCCGCCGCCCAGCGGCTCTGGGGCGAGCCCACGCTGGCGGGCCGCACCGTCGGCGTCGCGGGCGTCGGCAAGGTCGGGCGCCACCTCGTCGGCCTGCTGCGGGAGGACGGCGCCGACGTCGTCGTCACCGACGTCTACGCGCCCGCCGTGGCGGGCGTCCTCGCGGACCACCCCGCCGGCGTACGCGCGGTCGGGTCCACCGAGGAGCTCGTGCGGGAGGACCTCGACGTCTACGCGCCGTGCGCCCTGGGCGGCGCGCTCGACGACGAGACCATCGGCGTGCTCAAGGCGCGCGTCGTCTGCGGCGCCGCGAACAACCAGCTCCCCCGGCCCGACTCGGCCGACCGCGTCGCCGATGCCGGCATCCTCTACGCGCCCGACTACTGCGTGAACGCCGGTGGGCTCATCCAGGTCGCCGACGAGCGCGAGGGCTTCTCCTTCGAGCGCGCGAAGCAGCGGGCGTCGGGGATCTTCGACACCACGGCAGCGGTGTTCGACCTGGCCGAGAAGGACCAGGTCACCCCGGCCGTCGCCGCCGACCGGCTCGCGGAGCAGCGGATGCGCGACGTCGGTCGCCTGCGCGGCATCTGGCTCGGCGCCTGAGGCACGCAAGAGACGGCACCCCCGGGCTCGACGAGCCCGGGGGTGCCGTTCTACAAGACGTCAATCACGAGGTGGGCGGTAGTCGGCCCAGTCGCCGAAGTCATCCGACTCGGTCGTGTCGTCGTCGTCGCTACCGCCATGCAGCTCCCGCGCGAGAGCACCGAGATCGGTGTCGTGCGTGCGGTACTTCAGGTCGCGTGCGACCTTCGCCTGCTTGGCCTTTGCTCGGCCGCGCCCCATAGGGTCGACCCCCTCGCGCTTGGCCGGGGCTCGGAGGCACCCGGACTAGTTGTCTGTGTCGTGGGGGCAACGCTACCTGTTCGGTGGTCGTTCCCGCACACTCGCCGGCACTTTGGACGTACGCCCTCGGCGAAACCGGCTCCCGGGCGGGGTGGGGCGGCCCTCGTCAGCCCAGCTGGCGACGCACCTCGGCCGCGACCGCGGCACCGTCGGCACGGCCCTTGACCTGCGGCTGGACCACTCCCATGACCTTGCCCATGGCACGCATCCCCTCGCCGGCGGCGCCGGTCTGCTCGATCGCGGCCGTGACGATCGCCTCGATCTCGGCGTCGCTCAGCCCCTCGGGCAGGTAGGCCGCGATGACCTCCGCCTCGGCCCGCTCCTTCTCCGCGCTCTCGGCGCGACCGCCCTCGGCGAAGGCGGTCGCCGCCTCGCGACGCTTCTTCGCCTCCTTCTCGAGGATCCCGAGCACGTCGGCGTCGTCGAGCTCCCGCTGCTCCTTGCCGGAGACCTCCGCGTTGGTGACGGCGGTCAGCACCATCCGCAGCGTCGAGGCGCGCAGCTGCTCGCGGGCCTTCATGGCGGTGGTGAGGTCGGCGCGGAGACGGTCCTTCAGGGTGCTCATGGGACCGATTGTGGCAGCCTGTCGGGGTGTCGCCCACCGCATTCCCCCGCCACCCGTCCCGCCCCTCCGACTCCGGGCGGCTCGCGCGACGGGTCGGCCGCGACGCCGCGCGCCTCGTCGCCGGCGGAGCGGTGGCCGGTGCGGCGACCGTGGCGTACGCCGCGTGGGAGGCCCGCCGCTACACCCTGCGCGAGGTGGACCTGCCGATCCTCCCGCCGGGCACGCCGCCCCTGCGGGCGCTGCACCTCTCCGACGTCCACCTCGTGCCGACGCAGGCCCGGAAGATCGCGTGGCTGCGGGACCTCGCCAGCCTGCGGCCCGACCTGGTGATCGACACCGGTGACAACCTGGCGCACCCCGACGCCGTACCGGCCCTCCTCGACGCGCTCGGCGGGCTCCTCGACGTGCCAGGGGTGCACGTGCTCGGGTCCAACGACTACTTCGCGCCGTCGCGCCGCAACCCGCTGCGCTACCTCGCGCCCGACGACGGCCAGCGCAACACCCACACGCCCGAGCTGCCCTGGCGCACCCTCAAGGCGGAGCTCGCCCGCGCCGGGTGGCGCGACCTCACCAACCGGCGCGACGTCCTCGACGTGCGCGGTGTGCGACTCGTGCTCGGGGGCCTCGACGACCCGCACCTCGGGTACGACGACCTCGGCGCCATCGCCGGTCCCGCCCGCACCGGGCTCGGCGCGGACGCCGACGTCGCGCTGGGGGTCGTGCACGCGCCGTACCTCCGGGTGCTCGACCAGATGGCCCGGGACGGGTACGACGCGGTGATCGCCGGCCACACCCACGGGGGCCAGGTGTGCCTGCCGTTCGTCGGCGCGCTCACCACCAACTGCGACCTCGAGCCCGCACGGGCGAAGGGGCTGCACCGGCACCCCGCCGACTCCGCGCCGGGCGACCCGGGGTCGAGCTGGCTGCACGTGTCGGCGGGCCTCGGCACGGCGCCGTCCATGCGGGTGCGCACCTTCTGCCGGCCGGAGGCGACCCTCCTGACGCTGACGCCGACGACCGCCTGACACCCGATTGGGAGGACCGTCCGGGGCTCGGCTATGCTCACGACCGCTCGTGTGCCGGAAGGCCACGATCGGGCTGTGGCGCAGCTTGGTAGCGCGCCTCGTTCGGGACGAGGAGGCCGCAGGTTCAAATCCTGTCAGCCCGACAGACGGACGGCCGGACCCACGGGTCCGGCCGTCCTGCATTTCCGGCCCACGATCCCGGATCACCCGGCCGCTCGCGTGACAGACTTCCGCCCATGGCGAAGAAGGACGACCGCTCGCAGGAGGAGCTCGACGCGCTCGAGCAGGCCCTCCAGCTCCCCTCCTTCGGTCGGCGCCGTCGGCGGAAGGCGGAGCCGGCGGCCCCGGTGGTCGAGGAGCCGGTGGTCGAGGAGCCGGTCGTCGAGCCGGTCGTCGAGCCGGTCGTCGAGCCGGAGCCGGTCGTCGAGCCGGAGCCGGTCGTCGAGCCGGTCGTCGAGCCGGAGCCCGAGCCGGTCGTCGAGCCGGAGCCAGAGCCGGTGGTCGCTCCGGAGCCGGTCGCCGCGCCCGAGCCCGAGCCCGAGCCCGAGCCGGTGGTCCCCCCGGCGCCCGTCGACCCGCCGCCGGCCAGTCCCGTCTCGCCCGCGGCCGAGCGCGCGTCGCAGGCGAGGGCGACGCTCTCCGGCGTGCGCCAGCGCGCCGGATCCGTCGGCGGCACCTTGAGCGAGCGTCTCGCCGCGCGCCGCCGGTCGTCGCGCCCCCCGGAGCCCGAGCCCCTGGCGCCCGAGCCCGATGCGCCCGAGGTCGAGGAGCCCCCGACCGCGACGCTCCCCGTGGCCGCTCCCGCCCCGGAAGCGCCTCCGGCGCCGGAGCCCGAGGTCGCCGAACCCGCCCACGCCCCCGAGCTCTACCCCGAACCCGAGCCCGTCACCGAGACCGTCACCGAGCCCACGCCGGAACCGGAGGCGGAGCAGGCGGCCGCACCACCCGCCGTACCGGAGGAGCCCACGGAGAAGCAGCCGTCACGAGCGGCGGCCCTGCTCGGGCGACTGCGGGACGTCGACCTGCCGCCGCTGCCCGAGACGGCCGCGGTCGTGGTCACGGGCGTGGCCGCCGGTGTCGTCCTGGTGCTCCTCGGCGGCCTCAGCCTGCAGCTCTGCTCGGTCGTGCAGGGGTCGGGCTCGTGCGGGGCGCCGATCATCCCCCTGCTCATCGCCGCCCTCGTCGTCGCCATGGTCGTCGGCACGCGTCTCCTGCGGGCCTGGGAGGTGGGCGATCCGGGCAGCACCAGCTTCCTGGCGGTCAGCCTCGCGGGGATGGTCGCGATCCTGTTCTTCCTGGGCTCGCTCTTCTCGTGGGCGATGGCGGTCATCCTGCCGGTGCTCTCGGCCGCGATGTTCCTGCTGGCGCACTTCCTCACGACCAAGCTGTCCGAGGGCGCCGAGGACGTGCATCCCCCCGGCCGCTAGCCCTCCAGCCCCGGGTCGTGGTGTGAGACCCACGGAAACCGCAGGCCTGGCACCACGACCACGGGGCGGCACCGCACCCGCGGAACATCCGACGCACCCGGTGGGTCGAGATCTACGGGCGGTACGACGCGACGCGCCCCCCGCCGTACCCCACCCGCCTCGTGGCCCCAGCGCCCCGTTTTCCGGCCCGCTGACACCACGACCCCCATCCCCGGGTCGTGGTGCAAGACCCACCGAAACCGCAGTCCTCAGACCGCGACCGCGGGGGCCGGCCCGGCAAGAGCCACCAACGAGCGACGCGGCGCCCACCGGCCGGAGCCGGGGACGCCGCGTCGTGTGCAGCAGAGGGAGCGGAGGGTCAGGCGCCCAGCGTCGTGCCCGCGGAGCTGAGGTGCTCGCAGGCCTCGACGATCCGCGCGGACATGCCGGCCTCGGCCGCCTTGCCCCACGCACGCGGGTCGTAGGCCTTCTTGTTGCCGACCTCGCCGTCGACCTTGAGCACGCCGGCGTAGTTGCTGAACATGTGGTCGACGACCGGGCGGGTGAACGCGTACTGCGTGTCGGTGTCGATGTTCATCTTGATGACGCCGTAGGACACCGCGTCCGCGATCTCCTGCGCGGTCGAGCCCGAGCCACCGTGGAAGACGAGGTCGAACGGCTTCGAGCCGGCCTCGAGGCCCAGCTTCTCCACCACGGCCTCCTGCGCCGACTTGAGGATCTCGGGGCGCAGCTTCACGTTGCCGGGCTTGTAGACGCCGTGCACGTTGCCGAAGGTCAGCGCGGTCAGGTAGCGGCCCTTCTCGCCGACACCGAGCGCCGCGACGGTCGCCAGCGCGTCCTCGGGGGTGGTGTAGAGGTGGTCGCCCAGACCGCCCTCGACGCCGTCCTCCTCGCCGCCCACGATGCCGATCTCGACCTCGAGCACGACCTTCGCCTCGGCGGAGAGGGCCAGGAGCTCCTCGGCGATGACGAGGTTCTCGTCGAGCGGCACGGCCGAGCCGTCCCACATGTGCGACTGGAACAGGGGCGCCTCGCCGCGCGCGACGCGCTCCTTCGAGATCGCCAGGAGGGGCCGGACGAAGCCGTCCAGCTTGTCCTTGGGGCAGTGGTCGGTGTGCAGCGCGATGTTGACCGGGTAGCTCTTCGCGACCTCGGCCGCGTAGGCGGCGAACGCGACGGAGCCGGTCACCATGTTCTTGATCGACGGGCCGGAGAGGTACTCCGCGCCGCCCGTCGAGATCTGGATGATGCCGTCGGAGCCCGCGTCCGCGAAGCCCTTGAGGGCGGCGTTGAGGGTCTGGGACGACGAGACGTTGATGGCCGGGTAGGCGAACGAACGGGCCTTGGCCGCGTCGAGCATCTCGGCGTACTTCTCCGGGGTGGCGATGGGCATCGTGCGCTCCTCGAGGGATCGGGTGGGATCGCGGGTCACCCTAGCGCCGGCGCGCGGCGCACGCGCGACGCGGGCTGGACCACACCCGACCTCAGAGCCAGCCGCGACGCCGGAAGACGAGGAAGAGCGCCAGCGCGACGAGCAGCATCAGCCCGAGGGCCATCGGGTAGCCGTAGCGCCAGTCGAGCTCGGGCATCTCCGCGAAGTTCATGCCGTAGACACCGCCGACGAGGGTCGGCGCGAACAGGATGGCGGCCCAGGAGGAGATCCGCTTGACCTCCTCGCTCTGGTCGATGCCGTGCTCGGAGAGCGCCTTCATCTCCTCGTTCTGCTGCTGCGCGACCAGGGTGGCGTTCACCGTGAGGATGTCGCGGAGCAGCTGACGGAACTCGTCGACCTGCTCGACCACGACGGTGAGGTGGTCGTCGACGTCGCGGAGGTAGCGCCGCAGCTCCTCGTCGACGCCGTACTTGCCGAAGCCGGCCGCCAGCCCCTTGACGACGGCGACGAGCGGCCGGGTCGCCCGCTGGAACTCGACCACCTCGCGGGTCAGCTCGTAGATGCGCCGCGAGACGGACGGCTCGCCGCGGAAGACCTCGTCCTCGATCTCGTCGATGTCGTTCTCCAGGCCCGCCACCACCGGCGCGTAGCCGTCGACGACGCGGTCGAGGATCGCGTAGAGCACCGCCTCCGGACCGAGCCGCAGCAGGTCCGGATCGCCCTCGAGGCGGTGCCGCACGGCGGCCAGGTCGGGCGCCTCGCTGTGGCGGACGCTGATGACGAAGTCGGGACCGACGAAGAGGTGCACCTCGCCGAACTCGACCTCCTCGCGCTCGTCGACGTAGCGCGCGGGACGCAGCACGACGAAGAGCGTGTCGTCGTAGCGCTCCAGCTTCGGTCGCTGGTGCGCCACCACCGCGTCCTCGACCGCGAGCTCGTGGAGGTCGAACTCGGCGGCGAGCGAGTCCAGCTCGTGGAGCTCGGGCCGGTAGAGCCCGATCCAGGCCGTGCCGTCGGGGTGCTCCCGCAGGGTGCGGTACGTCGCGGCGAGGCCCTCCGGGGACGCGACGCGCCGACCCTCGACGTACACGGCGCTGTCGATCACGCTGCGGCGGTGGCGCTCCGGCGGCGCGGTCGCCCCGGGCTCGACGGGCTCGAACGGACGACGGTTCACGGTGCACCTCCTCGGGACGGACACGCCACGGTACGACGCGTGGACGGCCACCGAGGGACGGGAGGGTGGCCGGTACGCGACGGGGCGCCCCCGCCGGTGACGGCGGGGGCGCCCCTCGATCGTCGGACCGGACCGGACCGGGCCGCGACGGGTCAGGCCTCGATCGCCCGCTCGACCGGGTCGCCGGCCTGGGTGACCGCGATCTTGCGCGGCTTGGCGCGCTCGGCGATCGGGACGACGAGCCGGAGCACGCCGTCGGCGTACCCCGCCTCGATGCGGTCGAGGTCGAGGTTGTCGCCCAGCACGAGCTGGCGGGTGAACGTGCCCCGCGTGCGCTCGTTGGCGAGCATCTCCCAGTCGCCGTTGCGGGCCACCCGCTCGGCCTTCACGGTGAGGACGTTGCGCTCGACGTCGAGGTCGATGCTGTCGGCGCTGACGCCCGGCAGGTCGAACTCGATGACGAAGCGGTCACCCTCGCGCCACGCGTCCATGGGCATCACCGCGGGCCGGTTGGTCGTGCCGGCCGGGCCGGTCAGCTGGGCCGCGAGACGGTCGAACTCGCGGAAGGGATCGATGGTTCGGAGCAGCATCACGGATTCCTCCTTCGGATCGACGATCACCGGGGCGGTGATCGTGGTGTTCACACACCACTTAATCTGACACCACCGTTATATATTCCATGCCGCACGGAGAATCAAGTGTGGGAGGATGCGTCGGTGGCACGACGACGGACGACCGGGGTGTTCGCCATCTCCGTGGCGGCGGACATGGTCGCGATGCAGGTGCAGAACCTGCGGGTCTACGAGCGCCGGGGCCTCCTGACGCCCGACCGCACGGCCGGCGGCACGCGGCTCTACAGCGAGGACGACATCGAGCGTCTCGAGCGCATCCGCGACCTCCTGGCCGAGGGCCTCAACATCGCCGGGGTCGCCCGCGTGCTCGCCCTGGAGGACGAGGTGGCGCGCCTGCACGCCGAGAACGCGCGGCTGCGCGAGGGCTAGCCGCGGCCGGTCAGCCCCGCCAGACCGGAGCGGCGTCGAGGTCGGCGTGGCTCCGCACCCAGGCGTGCATCGCGATGGCGGCGGCCGAGCTCGCGTTGATGGAGCGGGTCGAGCCGAACTGGGCGATCGAGAAGGTGCCGTCGCAGACCGCACGGGCCTGCTCGGAGAGCCCCGGCCCCTCCTGCCCGAAGAGGAAGCAGACGTCGTGGGGCACGGCCATCGTCTCGAGGTGGGCCGACCCCGGCAGGTTGTCGATGCCGAGCAGCCGCACGGGCGCCGGCAGGCCGTGCAGGTAGTCCGCCAGCTCCGGCACCGACGCGTGGTGGCGCACGTGCTGGTAGCGGTCCGTCACCATCGCCCCGCGGCGGTTCCAGCGACGGTTGCCGACGATGTGCACCTCGGCGGCGAGGAACGCGTTGGCCGTGCGCACGATCGTGCCGATGTTGAAGTCGTGCTGCCAGTTCTCGATGGCGACGTGGAACCCGTGGCGGCGGGTGTCGAGGTCCGCGACGATCGCCTCGAGGCGCCAGTAGCGGTACCGGTCGACCACGTTGCGCCGGTCGCCGTGCGCGAGCAGCTCCGGGTCGTAGTGCTCCCCCGGGGGCCACGGCCCCTCCCAGGGCCCCACCCCGACCTCGGCCGGGCCGTGGGGCATGGGGTCGTACGGCGCGCGCTCGCCCGCGTCGTGCCCCTCGCTCACGCCTCCTCGAGCGCGTCGGGGTCGTGGGGGTTGCGGTGGTGGCGCGAGCGGCGGATCTGTCGCACGCGGAGCACCACGAACCCGATGACGAACAGGACCACCGCGGCGAGCACGACCGTCTGCACGATGCCCATGTAGGGCTCGATGCGGTACCACTGGTCGCCGGCGAGGTACCCGGCCATCACCCACAGGGTGTTCCAGATCAGGCTGCCCAGCGTCGTGAGCACGACGAAGATCCCCACGGGCATCCGCTCGATGCCGGCCGGCACCGAGATGAGGCTCCGGAAGATCGGCAGCATCCGCCCGAAGAAGACCGCCTTGCGGCCGTGCTTGGCGAACCAGGCCTCCGTGCGCTCGAGGTCCTCGGTCTTGACCAGGGGCATCCGCTCCCAGATCCAGTACATGCGGTCACGGCCGAAGACGACGCCCAGGTAGTACAGCGCGATCGCCCCGACGACCGAGCCGACCGTCGTCCACAGGATCGCCTCGACGACGGTGAACTCGCCCTGCGCCGCCGTGAAGCCCGCGAGGGGCAGGATGACCTCGCTGGGCAGCGGCGGGAAGAGGTTCTCGAGCGCGATCGCGATCCCGGCGCCGACGGGACCGATCTTCTCCATGAGGTCCACGGCCCACCCGGCGAAGCCGGTCAGGTCGTGCGGGTCGTGGGAGTCGTTCGCGGCGAGCACGGTCAGGCCAGGCAGGATGCTGGTCGGGATCACCCGGTGAGGATAGCCAGCCGGGTCGTCCGCATCCCGGCGAGGCGGTCAGATGTCGAGCTCGGCCTTGCCCACGGCGTACCGGTAGGGCACGCCCTGCTCCTCGACCCGCTCCGCCGCCCCCGTGTCGCGGTCGACGATGACGGCGACGCCGACGACCTCCGCGCCCTCGGCGCGCAGCGCGGCGACGGCCTCGAGCACCGAACCGCCGGTGGTGGAGGTGTCGTCGACCGCCAGCACGCGGCGGCCCTTCACCGGCGGGCCCTCGATCAGCTTCTGCAGGCCGTGCACCTTCTGCGCCTTGCGCACGACGAAGGCGTCGAGCACGCGACCGTCGGCCGCCGCCTGGTGCAGCATCGCGGTCGCCACGGGGTCGGCGCCGAGCGTGAGGCCGCCGACCGCGTCGTACTCCCAGTCGGCGGTCAGCTCCAGCATCGTCCGGCCGATCGCCGGGGCGGCCGCCGCGTCGAGGGTGACGCGCCGCATGTCGACGTAGTAGTTCGCCGTCGCACCCGAGCTCAGCGTCACCTCGCCCCGCACGATGGCCTTCTCGTTGACCTGGGCGAGGACGGTCCGCTTCGCGGGGGAGTCAGGGGCGCTCATGGGCGCCCAGACTAGTGGCCGCCGAGGGGGACCGTGGCGAGCACCTCGTGCCGCGGGCGACGACCCGCGCCCTCGCCGAGGTGGGACGCCACGACGGCGACCTCGTCGACGGTCCAGGACGGGCCGGCGTAGCCGTCGAGCAGCTTCACCCAGTCGCTCAGCCGGGCGGGACGCCCCGACCTCGCCACCGTGACGTGCGGGCGGAACCGGGCACCGTCGACCGGCACGCCGGCGGTCGCGTACGCCGCCCGCGCCCCCCGCGCCAGTGCCTCCAGCTCCTCGTCGGCCGACGTCGGCGCACCCACCCACAGCACCTTGCCGGCGTCGGCGTGGGGGAACGCTCCCCCGCCGGCCAGGCGCAGCTCGAACGGCGTACGGCGCGCCGCCGCCCCCGCGGTCCGCTCGAGCACCTCGTCGAGGCGCCACTCCTCGACCTCGGCAGCGAAGGCGAGCGTGAGGTGGAACGCGTCGGCGCGCGTCCAGCGGAGGTCGGCCGCCGCGCGCCGTACGTCGAGGAAAGCGTCGAGGTGGTCCGCCACGTCGTCGGGCGGGAGGACGGCGGTGAAGAGGCGCATCACCGGCGAGCGTAGGGCCGGCCCGGCCGGGGCGCACCTGGGTTTCCGTCACGCCGGAGCGGAGAACGCGTAGCCCGAGCCGCCGAGGAGGGGGTCTGACAGCGCGTTCTCCGCCGAGTGAACAGGCCGCCGGCTCAGGCCGCCCGCTCGGCGTAGCGTGCGAGGCAGGTGATCACCCAGCCCGGGTCGTGCATGACCTGCCACCACGTGAAGCGCAGGACGGTCCACCCCGCCACCGTGAGCGCGGTGTAGCGCAGGCAGTCCGCCTGGAACGCCTCCTTGCTGCTGTGGAACTCCCACGAGTCGGCTTCGAGCACGAGCCGACGCCCGACGTCCACCACGTCGGGGCGCACGGTCGCCGGCGCGGTGCCCCGCGTCTCCGCGGGCAGCCCGATCGTCACCTGGGGGCGGACGTCCAGGCCCGCATCGACGGCGAGCGCACGCAGCCGGGACTCGAAGGGGTTGGCGGCGAGGCCCGACGCCAGCTCGGCCGCCCGGCGGGCCGCAGCCGCTCCCTTGCCCCGCACGGCGCGTGCGTCAGCGAGCAGGGTCGTCGGGTCGTAGCCGTGCCGGAGCGCCGAGTCGAGCACCGGGAGGGCGTCCCGCAGCGGGAGGCGTCGCGCGCAGTCGACGACGGTGAGGCGCTGGGAGGTCACGCGACCCGTCGTGGGATCGACCTCGCCCCAGATCGTGTCGGCGGCGACCGGTCGCACGTGGCCACCCGACGGGAGCTTCACGGTCGGGCGGTCCGGGAGCAGGGCGACCTCCCACCCGTGCGCCTGCGCAGCGTGGAGCAGGGCCACCTGCCCTCCACACTCGGCGGCGAGACGGAGCGCGCGGTCCACGTCGGGGAGGCGGTAGAGCCCGCGGCGCACGCGCACGATCTCGCCGGCGGCGACGGCGGCGGCGATGGCGCGAGGCCCGCAGGCGGCGATCTGGGCGCGGGTCGCCAGACCGCCGCAGCGGGCGACGCGCTCGGCAGGGCTGAGATCGGCCATGCGCTCAGCCTCGCCCGGACTCGACCCCTGTGCGATCGGTCATCCACAGGGGTGGGGAGGACGCGCCACGCGGAAAACAGGTGGCCCGAGCGGCCGAACCCGGCGTCTGGCGACGCGTTCTCCGCCGTTGTGAACAGAGCCTCCAGGAACGGCAAACGGCCCGCCCTCCCGGTGGGGAGGACGGGCCATGCACGCACCGGCTCAGAAGCCCAGGTCGCGCCCGATCAGCTCCTTCATGATCTCGTTCGAGCCCGCCCAGATCTTCGAGACGCGGGCGTCGCGCCAGGCGCGCGCCACGCGGTACTCGTTCATGAAGCCGTAGCCACCGTGCAGCTGGACGCAGTGGTCGAGCACGTCGTTCTGGATCTCGCTCGTCCACCACTTCGCCTTGGCGGCGTCGACCGGGGTGAGCTCTCCCTTCGCGTGGGCGACGACGCACTGGTCGAGGAACGCCTCGCTGACCTCGATCTTGGTGACGAGCTCCGCCAGCAGGAACTTGGAGTGCTGGAACTGACCGATGGACTGGCCGAACGCCTTGCGGTCCTTCGCGTACTGGATCGTCTCCAGCAGGATCTGCTTCGCGTGGGCGATGTTGGACACCGCGCAGCCGAGGCGCTCCTGCGGCAGCTTCTGCATCATGTGGATGAAGCCGCCGTCGAGCTCGCCGACGATGTGGTCGTCACCGAGCCGCACGTTCTCGAAGAACAGCTCGGCCGTGTCGGACTCGTCCTGGCCGACCTTGTCGAGCTTCCGGCCACGGCTGAAGCCTTCCGCCGCCGCGGGGATCGCGAACAGCGTGATGCCCCGCGCCTTCTTCTCCGGGCTGGTGCGGACGGCCGTCAGCACGATGTCCGCGGAGTAGCCGTTGGTGATGAACGTCTTGGAACCGTTGATGACCCACTCGTCGCCGTCGCGCACCGCGGTGGTCTTGAGCGCGGCCAGGTCCGAGCCGCCGGAGGGCTCGGTCATGCCGATCGCGAGGAGGATCTCGCCCGCGGCGACACCCGGGAGCCAGCGCTGCTTCTGCTCCTCGGTGCCGAGCGCGACGATGTAGGGCGCCGTGATGTCGGCGTGGATGCCCCAGCACGAGCCGAGCGCGGCGTTGACCTTGCTCAGCTCCTCGCCCATGACGGCGTTGAAGCGGTAGTCGCCGGCGCCCGCGCCGCCGTACTCCTCCGGGATCTCGAGACCGAGGAACCCCTGCTTGCCCGCCTCGAGCCAGAACTCGCGCGGGATTCCCTTCTTCTCGGCGTAGGTCTCCACCTCGGGGATGACCGAACGCTCCAGGAACTCCCGCACCGAGCTGCGGAACGCCTCGTGGTCCTCGTCGTAGATCTCACGCTTCACGAAACGTGAGGCTACCTACCGGTAACTCGGCTGTCATCAGCGGCGTCCGTGAGGCCCTCGTCACAGGATCTCGTCACAGGCCCTCGGCCCGGCGGCCGGCGTCCTCCACCGCGGTGACCGTGCCGGCGAGCAGGCCGAACACCTCGTCGACGCCCGCCGCCACCCGGGTGGCGATCCGGCCGTCGACCCCGACGAGGACGGCGGCGGGCGTCCCCGGCACGCCGAGCGCCGCGGCCGTCCCACCGGCTCCGAGCGCGAGTATCGGCTCCAGCTCGGGGAAGTCGCGCAGTATCGCGTCCCGGTCCGCCGAGGTCACGACGAGGATCCGCGCACCCCGGCCGAGGGCGTCCTGCCAGGCCGGCAGCTCGGCCAGCACCTCGCGGCAGGTGCCGCACGTCGGGCTCGCCAGCACGAGGAGGAGGCCGCGCTCGCCCACGAGGTGCCGCAGGCTCCGCACCTGCCCGCCCGCCAGCACGACCTCGACGTCGGGGACCGGCGCACCGGTGCGGTCGGGGATGCCGTTCACGTCGACGGGGTACGCCGCGGCGCCGTCCTCGTCCGGCACCACGGGCCCGGCCGGCGGTGTCGCCACCCGGGCACGGGCGGCGGCCAGCGCCGTGGTCAGCACGAGCACGAGCCCGAGGAGCGCGGCACCGAGCAGCCCCAGGACGACGTCGGGCGTCGCCTCCCGGGCCACCGCCCGCACCAGCCCGCCCTCCCCCACGACGAGCGCGACGACGGCGAGCGCCGCGAGCCCGGCCGTGCGGACGACGGCCAACCCCGTCACGGGCTCGGTCGACCAGGCCCCGAAGCACCCGCAGGAAGCGCCGTCGGCCCGGCGGGCCGCCCGGGCGAGGACCACCGCGAACGCGGTCAGCAGGAGCACGGCACCGGAGGCGGCCACCGTGGCGGCCGGGTCCGGCAGCAGGAGCCCGACGGCGAGGGCGACCTCCGCGCCCGCGAGCACGTACGGCGCGGCCCACCACTCCCGCCACGACGCCGGCGCGAGGGATCTCCACCCGACGCGGGCCGCGTCGGGATCGCGCACCTTCGCGAACGCAGCGACCGCCAGCACCCCCACGAGGGTGCTGGCGGTCGCGACGTGCAGTGCGGCGCTCGGCATCTGTTCCCCTGACGTCGATCGCCCGCGGGACATCCGCGCTCGGAGACCGGACCGGGCGGCGTCAGTGTGCCGCCGGCGGCTCGGTCAGGCGCCGACCTGGCAGCCGAGCACGCCGGCGATGCCCGACTCGGCGTACCGCAGCTCCGCCGACGTCTTGGGGTTGCCCGTCGAGGTGAACCCCGTCGGGAGGGTGACGACAGCCGTGGTGACGGTCGCAGCGCTCACGTTGAGCAGGCGGTTGAGGGTGATCTTCTGGTTCGGGGGAAGCGCCGCCGTGAGGGCGTAGTTGCCGCCGCCGAGCTCGACGGCCCCGCTCGGGGCGCTGATGTTGACGGCCACGCCGTTGGTGGGGTTGATCGAGATGATGGTCCCGGCCGGGAGCGCGACGGCGCCGGCCGTGAGGTCGAAGCCCGAGTTGATGACGCCGTTGACCGTGCCGCAGTGCGCGGTGATGGCGAAGTAGCCGACGTCGGTCATCGACGACGCGAAGGCCGGCGCGGCGGACACGACGGCGACGGCCGGGACGGACCAGGCGGCGGTGCGGGTGACGGCGCGTCGGCTGACGAGGCGCCGTCCGTCGTTCTGGATGTCGGTCATGAGGCGCTCCCCTGACGGTGGGACGGTCGGTTCGAAGGTCGGGGAACCCCTCCCGACCTTCGGTGAGCATAAGCACTGTTCGGCCATACGTCTCTACTAATCCGCAACTTCAAGGGCTTGGACCTCAAGATTTGTCGAAGACAAGCTGGCGAAAGGGTGAGCCGGGCGGCGGGTGGGCACCCCATTTCGGGGCCCTGCCTCTAATGGGGCCGATACCGACGATCAGGGAGGGCACCTCGTGGAGGTCTGGCCAGGCACGGCGTACCCGCTGGGGGCGACGTTCGACGGAAGCGGCACCAACTTCGCACTGTTCAGCGAGGTGGCGGAGCGGGTGGAGCTCTGCCTCCTCGACCCCGACCCGGACGGGGAGGGCGGCTTCACCGAGACGCGCATCGAGCTCACCGAGGTGGACGCGTTCGTGTGGCACGCGTACCTGCCGACGGTGCAGCCCGGGCAGCACTACGGCTACCGGGTGCACGGCCCGTGGGACCCCTCGAACGGTCTGCGGTGCAACCCCGCCAAGCTGCTCCTCGACCCGTACGCGAAGGCGACGAGCCGCGACATCGACTGGGACCCGTCGCTGTTCTCCTACGTCTTCGGCGAGGAGGACACGCGCAACGACGACGACTCCGGGCCGCACATGATGCACAGCGTCGTCATCAACCCCTTCTTCGACTGGGAGGGCGACCGGCGTCCGCGCACGCCGTACGAGGAGAGCGTGATCTACGAGGCGCACGTCAAGGGCCTCACCCAGCTGCACCCCGACGTGCCCGAGGACATCCGCGGCACCTACGCGGCGCTCGCGCACCCCGCGGTCACCGAGCACCTCAGCAAGCTCGGCATCACGGCCATCGAGCTCATGCCGGTGCACCAGTTCGTGCAGGACAACACGCTGATCGAGAAGGGCCTCCGCAACTACTGGGGCTACAACACCATCGGGTTCTTCGCGCCCCACGCGTCCTACGCCGCCCACGGCGACGGGCAGCAGGTGCAGGAGTTCAAGTCCATGGTGAAGGCGATGCACGAGGCGGGCATCGAGGTCATCCTCGACGTGGTCTACAACCACACCGCCGAGGGCAACCACCTCGGGCCGACGCTCAGCTTCAAGGGCATCGACAACCCGGCGTACTACCGCCTGGTCGAGGACGACCAGCGCTACTACATGGACTACACGGGCACGGGCAACAGCCTCAACGTGCGCCACCCGCACTCGCTGCAGCTGATCATGGACTCGCTGCGCTACTGGGTCACGGAGATGCACGTCGACGGCTTCCGCTTCGACCTCGCCTCGACCCTGGCCCGCGAGTTCTACGACGTGGACCGGCTCGCGACGTTCTTCGAGCTCGTGCAGCAGGACCCGGTGGTGAGCCAGGTGAAGCTCATCGCCGAGCCGTGGGACGTGGGCCCCGGCGGCTACCAGGTCGGCGGGTTCCCCCCGCAGTGGACCGAGTGGAACGGCAAGTACCGCGACACGGTGCGGGACTTCTGGCGCGGCGAGCGGATCCTCGGCGACTTCGCGTCGCGGCTGGCGGGCTCCAGCGACCTCTACGAGAACTCCGGGCGGCGCCCGTTCGCAAGCATCAACTTCATCACCGCCCACGACGGCTTCACGATGCGGGACCTCGTGTCCTACAACGAGAAGCACAACGAGGCCAACGGTGAGGACGGCAACGACGGCGAGAGCCACAACCGGTCGTGGAACCACGGCGTCGAGGGCGAGACGGACGACCAGGACGTGCTCGCGCTGCGGGCCCGCGACCAGCGCAACCTCATCGCCACGCTGCTGCTCAGCCAGGGCGTGCCGATGCTGCTGCACGGCGACGAGCTGGGGCGCACGCAGGGCGGCAACAACAACACCTACGCCCAGGACTCCGAGATCGCCTGGGTGCACTGGGACGCCGCCGACCGGCCCCTGGTGGAGTTCACGGCCGCCGTCGCGCGGCTGCGGCGCGCGCACCCGACGTTCCGCCGCAAGCGCTTCTTCACCGGCAACACGGTGCGCACGCCGCTGCCCGGGGAGGAGGGCGACCGCCTCAACGACATCGTGTGGCTGCACCTCGACGGCCGCCCGATGGAGGACGGCGACTGGACCGACGGCGAGGGTGCCGCGGCCCAGGCGCTCGGCATGTACCTCAACGGGCGCGGCATCGCGGGCAAGGACCAGCGCGGCCAGACGATCGTCGACGACCACTTCCTGCTCTACTTCAACGCCGACGGCGACTGCACGGTGACGCTGCCGCCGGCGGAGTACGCCGAGGGCTGGGACGTCGTCATCGACACGGCGGGCAAGCTGGCCGACGACTCGACCCACGCGCCGGGCGCCGAGCTCCAGCTCGCCTCCCGCAGCGTCATCGTGCTGCGCGAGCAGCAGCCGGCGGACGAGACCGAGGTCGACCACTCGGTGGCCGCCAGCATCGCGGCGCTCGCCGACGACTGAGCGGACGCACGACGGCCCGGCACCCCTCGGGGTGCCGGGCCGTCGTCGCGTGGGGGGACTCAGCCCATGAGGGAGTTCAGGTCCACCACGTCGGCGTCGTCCGGGGCCTCGAACGAGACGTCCTCGTCGAAGTCGGTCAGGTCGAACGAGCCCTCGTCGCCACCGTCGACGCGCACCGCGTAGTGCGGCTCGTCGACCGCGACCCACAGGGTCGCCGGCGTCCCGTCGCTCTCGTGGTCGATGGCGATGGCCTCGACGCCGTCGATGTCCTCGACGTCGCCCTTGGTGGCCTCGCTGTTGTCGTCGTCGTCATCGTCGTCGGCGTCGTCGAAGAAGGACTCGATGGTGCAGAAGTCGTCGAAGCTGCCCTCTTCGTCGGTGATCCACTTGCCCTCGACCTGGCTGAGCAGCTGGTCCAGGGTGGCGTCGTCCATGCCGGCACCGCCGAGCTGGGCGCGCCAGAAGTCGGCGGTGGGGCGGTACCACCCCTCGTCGCCGATCTTCAGCACCTCGACGTCGCTGCCGTCGATCCCGACCGTGCCCTCGCAGCCGTCCGTGGCGAGCACGAGGTCGAGCGACGCCTCGGAGCCGTCGGACTGCATCTCACCGACGATGCGGAACGACGAGGCGTTCTTCGTCGCCTCCTCGGCGGCGTCCATGATCGCCTGCGCGTCCTGGTCGACGAACGACGAGGAGTCGCCGGAGTCGCCCGAGCCCTCGGAGTCGTCGGAGTCGCCGCCGCACCCGGCCAGCACGGTCGTCGCCATCACCGCGGTGCCCAGCAGCGCCACGCCGCGGCGCGCTCCTCGTCGCGTCGTGCCTCGCATCGTCAGTCGCATCGGTCGGTTCTCCCCACGTGGTCGTCGTCTCGGGTGGCCGCCACTGGGTACAGGCCCCGGCTGCCACCCCCACCCTAGGCTGAAGAGACCGCCCGCCCGGTCACCCCACCCCACGGAGATCCCTTGACCGCCACGCCGCCCGCTCGCGTCCCCACGAGCACCTACCGGCTCCAGATCACGTCCTCCTTCGACCTGTACGCCGCGGCCCGCGCGCTGCCGTACCTCCACGCCCTCGGCGTCGACTGGGTCTACCTCTCCCCCGTGCTCGCGGCCGAGCCGGGCAGCGACCACGGCTACGACGTCGTGGGCCACCACGGCATCGACGCCTCCCGCGGCGGCGCCGCGGGGCTCACCGCCCTCGCCGCCCGGGCGCGCTCGCTCGACATGGGCGTGCTCGTCGACGTCGTGCCCAACCACGTCGGGGTGGCGACGCCCGCGCAGAACGCCTGGTGGTGGTCGGTGCTGACGGCGGGCGAGGCGTCGCCGTACGCGAGCGCCTTCGACGTCGACTGGGCGGCCGGCGGCGGCCGGCTCCGCCTCCCGGTGGTCGGCGACGACGACCTGCTCCCCGACGGCGGGATCGGGAACCTGCGCGTGGTGGACGGCGAGCTGCGCTACCACGACCACCGCTTCCCGATCGCGCCCGGCACGCTCGTCGAGCGCGACGGTGGTGCGGACGCGCAGGCGACCCACGCGGCGCAGCACTACGAGCTGGTCGGCTGGCGCACCGCCGACGACCGCCTCAACTACCGGCGCTTCTTCGCGGTCAACACGCTCGCCGCGGTGCGGGTGGAGGACCGCCGCTGGTTCGACGCCACCCACGCGGAGATCGGCCGGTGGTTCGCGGAGGGCCTCGTCGACGGCCTCCGCGTCGACCACCCGGACGGGCTCCGCGACCCGGTGGGCTACCTCGAGGACCTCGCCGGGCTCACCGACGACGCCTACGTGCTCGTCGAGAAGATCCTCGAGCACGGCGAGCGGCTGCCCGACGGCTGGCGGACGGCCGGCACGACGGGGTACGACGCCATGGCGCTCGTCGACCGCGTGCTCGTCGACCCGGCCGGCCAGGAGCCGCTCGACGCGCTCGAGACCTCCCTGCGCGGCGCGCCCGTCGACTGGGAGCAGCTGGTGCACGACCGCAAGCGCGACGTCGCCGACGGGATCCTCGGCTCCGAGGTCCGCCGGATCTCCCGCGAGGTCGTCGGCGGCCCGGAGGCACCCGCGGAGGTCGTGGACGCCGTCGCCGAGCTGGTGACGACCATGCCCGTCTACCGCTCCTACCTGCCGGTCGGCCGCGAGCACCTCGACGAGGCGTTCGCCGCCGCCCGCGCGGCGCGGCCCGACCTCGCGGCCACGCTCGACGCCCTCGAGCCGGTGCTGGGCGACCCGGAGCACCCGGCGGCGGTGCGGTTCCAGCAGACCTCCGGCATGGTGATGGCGAAGGGTGTCGAGGACTGCGCGTTCTACCGCTCGTCCCGCCTCACCAGCCTCAACGAGGTCGGCGGCGACCCGTCGGTGTTCGCGGCGACCCCGGACGAGTTCCACGAAGCGATGCTCGAGCGCCAGGCCACCCGGCCGCACGCCATGAGCGCCGGCTCGACCCACGACACGAAGCGCGGCGAGGACGTGCGGGCCCGCATCAGCGTGCTCGCCGAGGTGCCGGACCTCTGGGCGGGGGCGCTCTCCGAGCTGCTCGAGGCCGTCCCGGTGCCCGACCCCGGGTTCGCCTCCCTGCTGTGGCAGGCGATCGTCGGCGCGTGGCCCGCGTCGTCGGGCACCGACTACCGCACGCGTCTCCACGGGTACGCCGAGAAGGCCATGCGCGAGGCCGGCGACGGCACGACGTGGACGGCACCCGACGAGGCCTACGAGGACGCGATGCACCGCTGCGTCGACGCCGCCTTCGACGACCCCCGCGTACGCCGCGTGCTCGCGACCCTGCTCGACACCGTCGTCGACCCCGGCTGGTCCAACGCGCTGGCCGCCAAGCTGCTGACGCTGACGATGCCGGGCGTGCCCGACGTCTACCAGGGCAGCGACCTGTGGGAGCAGTCGCTCGTCGACCCCGACAACCGTCGGCCGGTGGACCTCGACCTGCGGGCCGAGGTGCTCCCCGCCCTCCTCGGGGGCGTGACGCCCCCGCTCGTCGGCGGTCTGTCCGACTCGGGCGCCGTCAAGCTGCGCCTCGTGGCCACCGCCCTGCGGCTGCGCCGCGACGAGGCCCACCGCTTCACGGGCTACGCCCCGGTCGGGGCCACGGGCCCGGCGGCGGACCACGTCGTCGCCTACGACCGTGGCGGCGTCGTCGCCGTCGCCACCCGTCTCCCCGTCGGCCTGGAGCGCCGTGGCGGCTGGGGCGACACCGAGCTCGACCTGCCACCCGGTCGCTGGTTCGACCGCGTGGCCGCCCGACCGGTGACCGGCACCCGTGTCGCCGACCTGCTCGCGACGTACCCCGTCGCCCTGCTCACCCGGGAGGACTCGTGACCGACCGCCTCTTCTCCGTCTGGGCGCCGCGACCGCGCGCCGTGCGGCTCGTCGTCAGCGCCGGCGACCACGACGAGGTCGTGGACCTCGCGCAGGGCGCCGACGGCTGGTGGTCGCCGCCGGCCGGCACGCTCGACCGCTTCGACCTGGCGGCCTTCCCCGAGGGGGTCGACTACGGCTTCCTCCTCGACGACGACCCCGACCCGCGGCCCGACCCCCGCTCGCGCCGCCAGCCGGCGGGGGTGCACGGCCTGTCGCGCACCTTCGACCCGGGGGCCTTCACCTGGACCGACGCGGGGTGGACGGGCCGGCAGCTGCCCGGGTCCGTCGTCTACGAGCTGCACGTCGGCACCTTCACGCCCGAGGGCACCCTCGACGCGGCCGCCGGGCGCCTCGACCACCTGCTCTCCATCGGCGTCGACCTCGTCGAGCTGCTCCCGGTCAACGCCTTCAACGGCACCCACAACTGGGGGTACGACGGGGTGGGCTGGTTCGCCGTGACGGAGGCGTACGGCGGCCCGGCCGCCTACCAGCGCTTCGTCGACGCCTGCCACGCCGCGGGCCTGGGCGTGGTGCAGGACGTCGTCTACAACCACCTCGGCCCGTCCGGCAACTACCTGCCGCTCTACGGTCCCTACCTGTCCAGCGGCCGCAACACGTGGGGCGACTTCGTCAACCTCGACGGCGAGGACTCCGACGAGGTGCGGCGCTACGTGCTCGACAACGTGCGCTCCTGGTTCCACGACTTCCACGTGGACGGCCTGCGGCTCGACGCCGTGCACGCGCTGAAGGACTCCTCCGACCGGCACGTGCTCGAGGAGATGGCGGTCGAGACCGCGGCGTACTCGACGCAGGTCGGTCGGCCGCTGACGCTCATCGCGGAGAGCGACCTCAACGACCCCGTCATGTTCACCCCGCGCGAGGCCGGCCGGCCACGGCCTCACCGCGCAGTGGAGCGACGACTTCCACCACGCCGTGCACGTCGCGCTCACGGGCGAGACGAGCGGCTACTACGCCGACTTCGAGCCGCTGGCCGCCCTGCAGAAGGTGCTCACCCACGGGTTCTTCCACGACGGCACCTACAGCTCCTTCCGGGAGCGCGACCACGGCGTGCCGATCGACCTCGGCACCACCCCGACGTGGCGCCTCGTCGTCTGCTCGCAGAACCACGACCAGATCGGCAACCGCGCCCGCGGCGACCGGCTCACCGAGCACCTCGACGACGACCAGCTCGCGACCGCCGCGCTGCTCACCCTCTGCACCGGCTTCACCCCGATGCTGTTCCAGGGCGAGGAGTGGGCGGCCTCGAGCCCCTTCCAGTTCTTCACGTCCCACCCGGAGCCGGAGCTGGGGAAGGCGACCGCGGAGGGCCGCATCGAGGAGTTCGCCAAGATGGGCTGGGACCCCGCCGTGGTGCCCGACCCGCAGGACCCGGAGACCTTCACCCGCTCGAAGCTCGACTGGTCGGAGCTGACGGAGGGTCGGCACGCGGTGCTGCTCGAGGTCTACCGCTCGCTCGCCCGGCTCCGGGTCGACCAGCCCGACCTGCTCGACCCCGACTTCACGGCCACCAGCTGCGAGGTCGACGAGGCGGCGCGCGTCGTGCGCGTGCGGCGCCGGAGCGTCGAGCTCGTGCTCGCGCTGGGCACCGAGCCCGTCACCGTCGACGTGCCCGCGGGGCGTGCGGTGGTCTGGGCCACCCCGGGCGGGTACGACGAGCGCGGTGCCTCCGTCGTCGTACCGCCCCACGGCGCGGTGGTCGTCGCGGACGCCTGACCGGGCGACGGCGGTCAGCGCTGCTCGGCGAAGAACGCGTCGAGCAGCCTGGCCGACTCCCCGGCCATCACGCCGCTGACCACCTCGGGACGGTGGTTGAGCCGGCGGTCGCGCACGACGTCCCA
Organism: Nocardioides zeae; assembly: GCF_030818655.1. NCBI lineage: Bacteria > Bacillati > Actinomycetota > Actinomycetes > Propionibacteriales > Nocardioidaceae > Nocardioides > Nocardioides zeae. The sequence goes on from NZ_JAUTAN010000001.1 coordinate 2,965,490, forward strand.
CAGCGAGCCGACCGCGCCGCCCTTCTCGTCCCACGCGGCGAAGACGATCCGGTCGACGCGGGAGAGGACCGCGGCGCCGGCGCACATCGTGCACGGCTCGAGGGTGACCACGAGCGTGCAGCCCGTCAGGCGCCACTCGCCGACGGCCTGCGCCGCAGCGCGCAGCGCGACGACCTCCGCGTGGCCCGTGGGGTCGCCGTCGGCCTCGCGCACGTTGCGGGCCCGGGCGAGGATGCGACGGTCCGGGCCGAGCACGACGGCGCCGATGGGTACGTCGCCGGTGGCGCGCGCAGCGGCCGCCTCCGTGAGGGCGGCACGCATGGGGACGTGCCAACGACCGCCCTGCGGGTGGATCACGGCGTCACGCGGAGGTGAGCCCCACCGCGTCGTCGAAGAGCCGACCGAAGCCGAGCTTGCGGGCGATCTCCGAGACCATCTCGTCGGGGTAGAGGTCGAAGTCGTCGAGCAGGAGGCCGAGGTCCATGGCGTTCATGCCCAGGTCGGCGAGCAGCCCGAGGTCGCCGGCCGGCTCCTGGTCGTCCTCGTCGTCGGGCATGGGCAGGTCGAGCGCCTCCAGGGCGGAGCGGGCGATCTCCCACTCGTCGGCGGCCGTGACGTCGGAGAGCAGCACCCGCGTGCGGGCGCCCGCGACGCGGAGCAGCACGAAGAAGTCCTCGTCGACCGCGACGACGCCGATCGCTCCACCGTCACCCGGGAAGCGGCGCAGCGCGGCCGCGAACTCGTCGACCGAGTCGAGCACGTCGTCGACGATCTCGTGGAGCTGCCAGACGCCCTCCTCGCGGTAGGCCACGAAGGCGAAGTCGATGTTCTCGTTGTCCACGCCGATCCCTCCTCGTGCCGTGTGCCGACCGTCCGGGTCCCAGCGTGACAGACCCGGCCACGACACGCCATGGTGATACGCGCGGCTCACCGTAGGGTTCAGCCCATGGACACCCTCGTCGTCGACCACCCGCTCGTCGCCCACAAGCTGACCGCACTCCGCGACGAGCGGACCGACTCCCCCACGTTCCGCCGGCTCGCGGACGAGCTCGTCACCCTGCTGGCCTACGAGGCCACCCGCGACGTGCGCGTCGAGCCGTCCGAGATCACCACGCCGGTCTCGCCCACCACGGGCGTCCGGCTCTCGAGCCCCAAGCCCCTCGTCGTACCGATCCTGCGGGCCGGCCTCGGCATGCTCGACGGCATGGTGCGGCTGCTGCCCACGGCGGAGGTCGGCTTCCTCGGCATGGTGCGCAACGAGGAGACGCTGCAGGCGTCGACCTACGCCGAGCGGCTCCCCGACGACCTGTCGGGCCGGCAGTGCTACGTGCTCGACCCGATGCTGGCGACGGGCGGCACGCTGGCCGCCGCGATCCGGTTCCTCGTCGACCGCGGTGCCGACCACATCACGGCCGTGACGCTGCTGTGCGCGCCCGAGGGCACCGCGCGGCTCGAGCAGGAGCTGGCCGACCTGTCGATCCCGGTCACCGTCGTGACGGCGGCGATGGACGAGCGGCTCAACGAGCAGGGCTACATCGTGCCCGGGCTCGGCGACGCCGGCGACCGGCTGTACGGCGTCGCCGACTGAGGTCGGTGGCGACGCGGTGACACTTTCCCCGGTCGACCGGGGAAAGTGTCACTTTGACCATCAATGTTGATGGTCAAAGCGGCGTGTTCCCCGGTCGACCGGGGAAAGTGACGCGACCGGATCAGGCGTAGGAGTGCATGCTCGACGTCGAGAAGAAGTTGATCCCGATGAAGTTGAACCACAGCGTCGCCAGGCCGATGAGCGCGAGGATCGCCGCGTTGCGGCCCTTGAAGCCGGCGGTGGCCCGGGCGTGCAGGTACGCCGCGTAGACGACCCACGTGATGAACGCCCAGACCTCCTTGGGGTCCCAGTTCCAGTAGCGGCTCCACGCCTCGTGCGCCCAGATCGGGCCCGTGATGAGCACCGCGAAGGTCCACACCGGGAACGCGAAGGCGTGCAGGCGGTAGGTCAGCCGGTCGAGGCCGACGAGGTCGGGCACGCGCGCCAGGTAGCCACGCACGACGGGCGCCTCGGCGTCCGACCCGTCCGCCGCCGCGACGTCACCCGCCGGCACCGCCGCCCGGGCCTTGCGCTCCGCGCGCTCCTTGAGCAGGAACAGGATCGACGTGAAGCCGCCGAGCGTGAACGCCGCCGTCGCGATCACCGCGGACACGACGTGGATGACGAGCCAGTAGGAGTTGAGCGCCTCGGTCAGCGGCGCCACCGGCTGGTAGAGCCAGATGACGTCGACCATCAGCACCGTCACCACGAAGCCGGTGACGATCGGGCCGAGCCAGCCGAGCTTGAACTTCCGCAGCAGCACCAGGTAGGTCAGCGTCACGAAGAACGAGCCGGAGAGCGTGAACTCGTACATGTTGCCCCACGGCACCCGCGCCGGCTCCGCCGCGAGCCCGCGGCCGAGGAGCGCGACGAAGTGCGCGGCGGCGGCCGCCACGGTGAGCAGGATGCCGAGCCGCTCGCCCATGGCGACGCGACGGCGCGTGTCCTCGCCGGCCGCGTCGGCGACCTCGGCCTCGGTCCACGCGTCCGCGGTACGCCGCGGGGAACGCCCCACGCCGGCGCCGACGGTCTCGCGCGCGGCGGCCGCGACGGGCACCTTCCGCAGCGACGCCCACTGCCACAGGTGCGCCATCAGCGCCAGGAAGTAGAGGATGCCGCAGAATCCCACGGCCTGGTTGCTCAGCGTCTCCCACGCCTCGTTGCTCACGGGCGGTCCTCCCTCTGCGCGGGCCGGGCCCGCTCGTCACCGGCGGCGCCGTCCGGCACACGCACGTCCTCCAGGATGCCCTCGAGGGCCTCCTCGCCGCCACCGGCTCCGGTGGAGCGATCGAGCACACCGACGGTGACCAGCGCACCGTCGCCGTCGTCCTTCACCCGCACCCACACCCGGCGCGGCCGGATGAACAGCGAGCCGAGCAGCCCGAGCAGCGCGGCGACGACGCCGCCGAGCGCCACGAGCTTGCCGGGCGTCTCGCTGATCTGCACGCGGTTCCACTGCTGGATGCCGTCGAAGCTGACCGTGCCGAGCCCGTCCGGCAGGTCGGCGCTCTCGCCGGGCGCCAGGTCCAGGCGGAACTGCGCCCCGCCCGAGCCCTCGACCGGCGTGAGGCCGTCGAGGTCGAGCGCGTAGACGGACTGCGGCGTCCCGTCGTCCATCCCCAGGTCGCCCGTGAAGACGACCATGGAGAGGAAGGGGTTCTGCGCCTCGCCGATGACCGAGTACGGGCCGGTCTCCATGTCGAAGCCGTAGGTCGGGTAGAACTCGCCCTGCAGCCCGACCTGCTCCTCCAGGCCGTCCGGCACCTTGACGACGCCGAAGCTGGCGAAGGTCAGGTCCGTGGGGAGGAAGATCGTCGGACCGGAGTAGACGACCTCCCCCTCCGGGTCGCGCACGGTGATGACCGGCGCATAGCCGTGGCCGATGAGGAAGATGTCCGTGCCGCCGATGCTCAGCGGGTGGTTGACCTTCAGCTCGTAGGACTTCTCCTCCGCGTCCGGGTCGGTCGCGTCCTCGACGTACGTGATGTCCGAGGCGAAGCCGCGGGCCTGCCCGAAGGCCTCGCCGGAGCGGTACCAGTCGATCGAGAAGTCGTCCACGGTGAACGCGAACGGCTGCAGGTCGTCCGCGGTCCACAGGCTGCCGGGGTCGAGGTCGTCGTACTGCGTCAGGTTGTTGGAGAACCCGCCGCCCTTGAGCACGATCACGCCGCCCTGGAAGCCGAGCAGGCTGCCCATCGCGAAGCCGGCCAGCACGACGAGCACCGACAGGTGGAAGACCAGGTTGCCGGCCTCCCGCAGGTAGCCCCGCTCCGCCGCGACGACGACGTCGCCGTCGGGGTCCACGTCGGTGTCGACGACGCGGTAGCGCCGCTTGCGCAGCGCCGCGGCGTACCGCTTCCCGATCTCCTCCGCGCTCCCGGCATCCCGGTACGACGCGTGGTCGGGCAGGCGGGTGAGGTTGCGCGGCGCGTGGGGCGGGCGCGCCCGCACGGCCTTCGCGTAGACCTTGATGCGCGGCAGGATGCAGCCGACGAGGGACACCATCAGCAGCAGGTAGATGGCCGCGAACCACGGCGAGTCGTAGACCGAGAACAGGCCGAGCGCCTCGTAGACAGGGGTCAGCTTCGGGTGGTTGTCCTGCCACTGCGACACCTCGAAGGCGTCGACGGCCTCCTGCGGCACGACGGAGCCGGGGATCGCGGCCAGCGCGACGAGCAGCAGCAGCACGAGCGCCGTGCGCATGGAGGTGAGCTGGCGCCAGCCCCAGCGGAGGAGCTCGACGGCGTCGAGCTCGCCGCTGCGCCGGCCGGGGTTGCCGGAGCCCGGCCCCTCGACGGGAGCGGCGCCGGGCTCGACCTCGGACTTCTCGCGGGCGCTCACACGCCCACCTCGAACCCGGTGATGAGGGAGCGCTGGAGGTCCTGCACCACGACGTCCCACCAGCCCGTCACGAGGAGCACGCCGACGGCGACGAGCATGAGGCCGCCGACCCGCATGACGAGCACCTGCCGCTTCCGCAGCCAGCCCACGGCCCGCATCGACCAGCCGAAGCCGAGCGCGATGAGCACGAAGGGGATGCCGAGGCCGAGGGCGTAGACGCCCGACAGCAGGGCGCCGCGACCCGCGGTGCCCTCGTTGTAGGCCAGCGAGGTGATCGCGACGAGCGTCGGGCCGACGCACGGCGTCCAGCCCAGCCCGAAGAGGAAGCCGAGGCCCGGCGCGGCGAGCAGCCCGACGGACGGGATCTTGTGGACCCGCACGTCGCGGTCGAGGCCGGGGATCCGCAGGAACCCGGCGAAGGCCAGGCCCAGCACGATCGTCAGCGCGCCCAGCACGACGGTGAGCGTGCGTCGCCACTCGAAGAACCAGACGGCGATGCTGGCAGAGGCCACCCCGAGCAGCACGAACACCGTGGCGAAGCCCGCGACGAACAGCAGGGAGCCGGCGAGCAGGCGGCCGCGCCGCACGCGGACCCGCTCGGCGGTGGCCGTGCCACCGCCCGTGGGTCGCCCGCCCGTCGCGTCGACGACCTCGGCGGCGGACATGCCCGTCGCGTAGGACAGGTAGCCCGGCACCAGCGGCAGCACGCACGGCGAGAAGAAGGAGACCAGGCCCGCGATCAGCGCGACGGGCACGGCGAGCAGGAGCGAGCCGCTCGCGGCGGTCTCCGCGAAGGCGTCACCCATCGCCGTCACCGGCTCCGCCCGATCCCTCCTCGTCGAGGACCGACTCGACGAGCGTGGTCACCGTCGTCGCCGACGGGACCCGGCCGACGATGGTGGCCGCGACGCGGCCCTCGCTGTCGAGGACGGTGGTCGACGGGATCGCCCGGGGCGACAGCGAGCCCGCGAACGCGAGCAGGGCGCGTCCGTCGGGCGAGTAGAACGAGGGGTACTCCACCTCGTACTCCCGCTCGAAGCTCTGCGCCTGCGCGGTCGAGGAGTCGCGGTTGTTGATGCCGACGAACGCCGCGGAGGACCCCAGCTGCTCGGCGGCCTCGACGAGGTCGGGCGCCTCGGCGCGGCAGGGCGGGCACCAGGAGCCCCAGACGTTGACGACCACGGGCGTGCCGCGGAACTCCTCCAGCGACAGCGGCTGGCCCTCGAGGTCCTCGCCCTCGAGGACGATCGGGTCGCCGCGCTCGGCGGGGGCGTACTCCGTGAGCTGCCCGTCGGCCGACACGTAGCCCGCGTCGCCCGTCGCCTCCACGTCGCTGCAGCCCGCCAGGAGGGCGAGGCCCAGCAGCAGGGCCGCCCCGGCCGGGGCGGCGCGCCGTCGGTTCCGCATCAGGGTCGGTGCTCCTCCGCCGCGCCGCCGGCCGAGAACGGCGCTGCCTTGTCACGGGTGGGGATGAGGTCGCCCGCCGGCTCCGAGTAGGTCAGGTGGGTGAGCAGGTCGCCGCGGAAGTGCAGCGAGGTCAGGGAGCAGAGGGTGCACTGGCGCTTGCGCGGGTCGTGGAGGAACGAGCGGTTCTCGACGACCAGCCGCGTGGTCCAGATCGGGAGCTGGTGCGAGACGAGCACGGCCTCGTTGGGCTGCCCGGCGACCGCCTCCGGCGCCGCCGCGGCCGCGTCGCGGGCGTCGTGCACGGCCGCCAGCATGCGCGCGGCGACCTCCTCGTAGGGCTCGCCCCACGACGGCTTGAAGGGGTTCCACAGGTGGCGCCAGGTCGAGGGCCGCCGGAGCGCGTTGTCGCCGCCGCCGAAGCGCATCCCCTCGAACTTGTTGGTGGACTCGATGATCCGCGGGTCCGTGACGACCTCGAGGCCGCGGGCGGCAGCAAGCGGCGCCGCGGTCTCCTGGGCGCGCTCGAGCGGGGAGACCCGCAGGTGCACGATGGGCCGGTCGCCGATGCGCTCGGCGACCCGGTCGGCCATGGCCCGACCGTTGTCGGACAGGTGGAACCCGTCGCGGCGGCCGTAGAGCACGCCCTCGGGGTTGTGCACCTCGCCGTGGCGCAGCAGGTGGACGACGGTCTGCTCGGTCATCGGTTCCTCTCGGTGGTCCGTCCGCCTCAGGCGGGCGTTCCGTACGTCGCGGCCGCGGCCCGGGCTGCTGCGGGGAGCGCGTCCAGCACGTGCTGGACGGCGCGCTCGTCGTGGGCGGCGGAGCAGAACCACACCTCGTACGCCGACGGGGGCAGGTGCACCCCGGCGTCGAGCATGGCGTGGAAGAAGGCCGCGTAGGCGGGCAGGTGCTGGCGCCCCGCCTCGTCGAAGTTCCGCACGGCCGTCAGGGTGGAGCCCGGCTCGAGCAGGAAGATCGAGAACATGGTGCCTGCGCGCTGGACGAGGTGGGGCACCCCGGCCGCGCCGAGCGCCGCCGAGGCGGCCTCGCTGATCGTCGTCGCCACGGCGTCCACGTGGGCGTAGACCTCGTCGGTGGCCAGCCGCAGCGTCGTGAGGCCCGCGGTCGTCGCGACCGGGTTCCCCGACAGCGTGCCGGCCTGGTAGACGGGTCCCTCCGGCGAGAGCATCCCCATGAGGTCGGCCCGACCGCCGAACGCCGCGGCGGGGAGGCCGCCGCCCATCACCTTGCCGAAGGTCATGAGGTCGGGGACCCAGCCCTCGACGGCGCCGTCGAGGCCCCACCCGCCGCGCTTGGTGGCACGGAAGCCCGTCATCACCTCGTCGGAGACGAACAGGGCGCCGTGGGCGGCGCAGGTGGCGGCGAGGAACGCGTTGAAGCCCGGCTCCGGGTTGACGACGCCCATGTTGCCGGGGGTCGCCTCGGTGATGACGCAGGCGATGCGGTCGCCGTGCTCGGCGAAGACCCGCTCGACCGCGGCGCGGTCGTTGTAGGGCAGCACCATGGTCAGGTCGGTCGCGCTCTGCGGCACGCCGGGCGTCCCGGGCACCGCGAAGGTGGCCAGGCCCGAGCCGGCGCTGGCGAGCAGGGCGTCGACGTGGCCGTGGTAGCAGCCGGCGAACTTCACGACGACGTCGCGACCCGTCGCGCCGCGCGCGAGCCGGATCGCCGACACATCGTGGCCTCGGTGCCGGACGAGGTGAAGCGCACCCGCTCGACCGGCGTGCGCGCGACGATCTCCTCGGCGAGGAGGACCTCGGGCTCCGTGGGCGTGCCGTACGACGTGCCCCGCGCCACCGCGGCCTGCACGGCCTCGAGCACCTCGGGGTGGGCGTGGCCGAGCAGCATCGGGCCCCAGGAGCCCACGAGGTCGACGTACTCGTTGCCGTCGACGTCGGTCAGCCAGGCGCCCTGGGCGGAGGCGATGAACCGGGGCGTCCCGCCGACGGCACCGAAGGCCCGGACGGGCGAGTTGACGCCGCCCGGCGTCACCGCCGACGCCCGCGCGAAGAGGTCGGCGGAGCGTGCTGTCGGACGGGAGGTCGGGTCAGTCACCGCCCCATTCTCGCCCAGACCGGCAAGCGAGGGCACATCGGGCTACGACACAGCGTCGTTGATGGGGGCGCCTCCGCGGCGTCCCACCCGTCAGAAGGCTGACACGCAACGAATCCTCAAGGTATCCTCAAGAAGATGGGCGCTGGGTGAACGCTCGTAACCTCGGGGGAACAGCAGCGTTAGTCACGTCACATGGCTTGAGGGAGCCACGGATCCGAGCGTGAGCCACGGGGCGCACGGGCGATGGGGAGAACAGATGAGCAACAGCAAGTTCGCGCGCTGGCAGAAGGCGACGGCGCTCGCGCCGATGGCGGCGCTGTCCGCTGCCGCCACGGTGGTCGTCGCCGGATCCGGCGGGCCGGTCGGCACCCTCACGGCCGCCGACGACACGGTGACGGAGGGCGCCATCGCGGTCCCCACCGACGCCGTCGAGACCCCGGCGAGCGTCTCCGTGCCCGACGCGGTGACGCCGACCAGCGACCCGCAGATCGTCAGCGCGTCCAGCACGAGCGGCATCCCGGCCGTGGCCCTGGGCGCCTACCAGCGGGCACAGACGATCATCAACGGCGCCGACACCTCCTGCCGCATCTCGTGGCAGCTCATCGCCGCCATCGGTCGCGTCGAGTCCGACCACGGTCGCTTCGGCGGCGGGCAGCTCTCCGACGAGGGCATCGCCACCCCCGGCATCTTCGGCATCCCCCTCGACGGCACGAACGGCACCTCGCGCATCCTCGACACCGACGCGGGCGAGCTCGACAACGACGCGACCTACGACCGTGCGGTCGGCCCGATGCAGTTCATCCCGTCCACGTGGCGCGTCATCCGGGTCGACGCCAACGGCGACGGCGTGCGCGACCCGCAGAACATCCACGACGCGGCGCTCGGCACGGCGGTCTACCTGTGCTCCGGCACCGAGGACCTCTCGACCGAGGCCGGCAAGCGCGCCGCCGTGCTGCGCTACAACCGCAGCGAGGAATACGTGAACCTCGTCCTCGCGATCGAGCAGGCCTACCTCGACGGCGAGTACACGTCGGTGCCCAACGCCGTCGCCTCGTCCAACTACTTCGTGCCCGACCCGGTGCGCGTCCAGCCCGGCGGCTCGACGGACTCGGCCGACCCCGGCACGAGCGGCGGGTCCGGCAACGGCTCGACCCCGGGCAGCACGCCGGGCAGCGGCGGCTCGGGCAGCACCGGCGGGTCGACCCCCGGCACGGGTGGCGGCTCCAGCGGTGGCTCGGGCGGTTCCGACGGCGGCAGCTCCACCCCGGGCACCGGCGGCGGCTCCACCGGCGGCGGCACGCCCGTCGTCCCGACCCCGACGCCGACCCCGACGCCGAGCGAGCCGAAGGACGGCGGCCTCGCCGACCTCCCGACCGACCCGGTCGGCACCGTGGGCGGCGTCGTGACCGACCCCGTCGGCACGGTCGGCAACACGCTCACCTGGCTGCAGGCCAGCGTCTCCTGCAACGCCCAGGGCAAGTTCGACAACCCGTTCAAGACGAACGACCCGTGGGACCTCTGCATGAAGGCGCTGGGCTACTGACCCGGCTCCCCCGACGACGAGGCGCCCCGGACCAGCCGGTCCGGGGCGCCTCGTCGTTCCGGCGGGATGCCGCTCAGCGCAGCAGCCGCGCCGCCTCGGCCGCCCAGTAGGTCAGCACGACGTCGGCACCGGCGCGCCGGATCGAGACGAGCGTCTCCATGATCGCGGCCTCGCGGTCGATCCAACCGTTGGCCGCGGCGGCCTCGACCATCGCGTACTCCCCCGAGATGTTGTACGCCGCCACCGGTACGTCGACGGCGTCCCGCACGCGGCGTACGACGTCGAGGTAGGCCAGCGCGGGCTTCACCATCACCAGGTCCGCGCCCTCGGCGACGTCCAGCTGGGCCTCGCGCACGCCCTCGAGCGCGTTGCGGGCGTCCTGCTGGTAGGTGCGCCGGTCGCCGACCAGCGACGAGTCGACGGCCTCGCGGAACGGGCCGTAGAAGGCGGAGGCGTACTTCGCCGAGTAGGCCATGATCGCCACGTCGGTGGCCCCCACCCCGTCGAGCGCGTCGCGGATGACGGCGACCTGGCCGTCCATCATCCCGCTCGGCCCGAGCACCGCGGCGCCGGCGGCGGCCTGCGCACGCGCCATCTCGGCGTACACCTCGAGCGTGGCGTCGTTGTCGACGCGGCCGGCCGTGTCGAGCACGCCGCAGTGGCCGTGGTCGGTGAACTCGTCGAGGCAGAGGTCGGCCATCACCGGCAGGGCGTCGCCGACCTCGGCCGCGACGTCCGCGATCGCGGCGTTGAGCACGCCGTCGGGGTCGACCGCACCGGAACCCACCGCGTCCTTCGACGTGGGCACGCCGAACAGCATGATGCCGCCCAGCCCGAGCTCGGCCGCCTCGACGGCGGCCGCGCGCAGCGAGTCGCGGGTGTGCTGGACGACGCCCGGCATGGAGCTGATCGGCACGGGCGCATCCGCACCCTCCCGCACGAACACGGGGAGCACGAGCTGGCCCGCCCGGAGCGTGGTCTCCGCGACCAGCTCCCGCAGGGCGGGCGTGCGGCGCAGGCGGCGGGGACGCAGGTACGGCGACTCCACGGGCGGGCGCACCAGGCCCGCCCGCGTGCCGTCCTGCACCGGCCCGGTCAGTTCGAGACCTTGCGGCGCGACGCGGTCTTGCGGTCCGACGGCTTGGTCACCGGCTGGCCCGACTCGACCAGCGCCAGGCGACGGGCCGCACCGAAGTCGGCGAGCGCGTCGGCCAGCACCTCGGCAGACGGCGACGGCGCCATGACGTCGACCCGCAGGCCGTGCTCCTCGGCGGTCTTCGCCGTCGCCGGCCCGATGACGGCGATGACCGTCGACGGGTGCGGCTTGCCCGCGATGCCGACGAGGTTGCGGACCGTCGAGGACGACGTGAAGACGACGGCGTCGAACTTGCCGGTCTTGATGGCGTCGCGGACGGGCGCGGCCGGCGGCGCGGCGCGCACCGTGCGGTAGGCCGTCACGTCGTCGCACTCCCAGCCCAGGTCGATGAGGCCCGCGACCAGGTTCTCGGTCGCGATGTCGGCCCGCGGCAGGAAGACCCGGTTGATGGGGTCGAGCACCTCGTCGTACTCCGGCCACACCTCGAGCAGGCCGGCGGCGGACTGCTCGCCCGTCGGCACCAGGTCGGCGCGCAGGCCCCAGGCGCCGATCGCCTCGGCGGTCTTGTCGCCCACCGCCGCGATCTTCAGGCCGGAGAACGCGCGGGCGTCGAGGCCGTACTCCTCGAACTTCTCGCGGACGGCGCGCACCGCGTTGGCCGAGGTGAAGGCGATCCACTCGTAGCGGCCCTCGACGAGGCCGCGGACGGCCTTGTCCATCTGCTGCGGGTTGCGAGGCGGCTCGACCGAGATGGTCGGCACCTCCTCCGGCACACCGCCGTAGCCGCGCAGGCGCGCCGACAGCGGACCCGCCTGGTCCTTGGTGCGCGGCACCAGCACGCGCCAGCCGAAGAGCGGCTTGGTCTCGAACCACGACAGCGTCTCGCGCAGGTCGACGACGTCGCCGACCACCGTGACGGCCGGCGGCTGGATCTTCGCCGCGCGGGCGTCGGCGGCGATGTTCTCGAGCGTCGAGGTCACCGTGAGCTGCTCGGTCGTCGTGCCCACGCGGGTCATCGCGACCGGCGTCGACGCCGGTCGGCCGGCGGCGACGAGCGCGGAGGCGACGTCGGCGATCGGACCGACCGAGCTCAGCAGCACGAGGGTGCGACCGTCGGCGTACTGGCTCCAGTCCACCTTGTCGGTGCACGACACCACGGTCACCTCGCGGTGGCTGCGGGTGGTGAGGGGGATGCCGGCGTAGGCCGGGACCGCCGTCGCGGCGGAGACGCCGGGGACGATCTCGAACCCGATGCCCGCCTTGACGCAGGCCTGCGCCTCCTCGGGGCCGGACGCGTAGAGGAACGGGTCGCCCGTCATGAGCCGCACGACGTGCTTGCCCGCCTTGGCGGGCTTGAGCAGCACCTTGGCGCGGGCGGCGTGGGTGAGCGGCTGGCCGTCGTCGCCGAACCCGCCGTCGAGGAAGACCGGGCCCTCGTCGACGACCGTCTCGTTGCCGTCCTCGTCGGTGACGACGGTCGGGGTCGGGATGCCCAGCACCGAGCGCACGAGGACCTCGTGGTCGGGGGCCTCGGTGACCACCACGTCGGCGGCGCGGAGGAGGTCCAGCGCGCGGACGGTCAACAGGCCCGGGTCACCGGGGCCGCTGCCGACGAACGACACCCAGCCCCCGTCGGGCGTGCCGGTCGCCGCGGCCGGCGAGCCGCCCGGCGTGGCGGTGGTGCGGTCGTCGGTCCCTGCGGTACGTCGCGTCATGCGTGCTGCTCTCCCACTCGGTCGGGACCCCCTGGCTGAGGGCCTTCCATCAGATCGGCGGCACCGTCGGCCAGCATCTCCTGGCCGAGGCGGCTCCCGACGCCGAAGGCGTCGCCGGGGGAGCCGGTGGCGGACATCCGGATGCTCAGGGCGCCGTCCAGGGACAGCACCACCGCACGCACCCAGAGCTCCTCGCCGTCGTCGCCCTCGACGACCTCGCCCAGGGCGCCCACGGGCGCGGAGCAGCCGGCCTCGAGCGTCGCCAGCACGGCACGCTCGGCGGTGACGGCCGCCCGGGTGGCAGGGTCGTCGAGCACCGACAGCGCCTCGACGAGCGAGACGTCGGCGGCGCGGCACTCGACGGCGAGCGCTCCCTGGCCGGGGGCCGGGAGCATCTGGAACGGGTCGATCACCTCGGTGACCTCGTCGACGCGGCCGAGCCGCGCGAGACCGGCGCGGGCCAGCAGCACCGCGTCGACCTCGCCGGCGGCGATCTTGCCGATGCGCGTGTCGACGTTGCCGCGGATCGGCACGATCTCGAGACCGAGCCCCAGCGCGGCCAGCTGGGCGGCGCGGCGCGGCGAGCCCGTGCCGACGCGGCTGCCGACCGGCAGCTCGCCCAGCGTGAGGCCGTCGCGGGCGACCACGACGTCCCGCGAGTCCTCGCGGGGCGGGACCGCGGCGAGCGCGATGCCCTCGGCCGGGGTCGTCGGCAGGTCCTTGAGCGAGTGCACGGCGAGGTCGACCTCGCCGGCGAGCAGGGCGTCGCGCAGGGCGCTCACGAACACGCCCGTGCCGCCGATCTGCGCGAGCGGGGCGCGGGAGACGTCGCCGTGGGTCGTCACCTCGACGAGCTCGACCTCGCGGCCGAGCCGCGCGCGCAGCGCGTCGGCGACGTGGCCGGACTGGGTCGTGGCGAGCGCCGAGGCACGCGTGCCGAGACGGAGCGGGGCGGTCACGGGCGGCCTCCCGGACGGGTCACGGCGTCGACGGCCTCGGGGTCGAGGGCGAAGAGCTCGGCCAGCGCCGCGGCGTAGGACACCGCACCCTGCTCGTTGGCGAGCTGCTTGACGCGGACGGTCGGCTGGTGGAGGAGCTTGTCGGCCACGCGCCGCACGGTGTGCAGCACCTCGGCACGGGCGACGGGGTCGAGGTCGGGCAGGCGGCCGTCGAGGCGCGCCATCTCGTTGTCGACCACCGTCGTCGCCATCGTGCGCAGGGCGACCACGGTCGGCGTGACGCTGGCCTGGCGGCGCGCGGTCGTGAACGCGGCGATCTCCTGCGTCACGATCTCCCGGACGGCGTCGATGCCCGGCGCCACCTCGGCGACCCGCAGCTCCTCGGCGAGGCGCGACAGCCCGAGGAGCTGCACGCCGGGCAGGTGCTCGACGGCGGGCTCCACGTCGTGGGGCAGGGCGAGGTCGACGACGGAGAGCGGGCTCGTCGGGTCGGCCTGGCCGCTGCGGGCCCGGGCGAGGAGCTCCCGGGTCACGACCGTGCCGGTGGCGCCGGTGCAGGAGACGACCACCTCGGCGCCGATCAGCTCGCGCTCGAGGTCGGCGAGCAGGGCTGCGCGGGCGCCGTACTCCCCCGCGAGCCGCTGCGCGGCATCCGCGCTGCGGTTGACGACGACGATCTCGCCGACGCCGGCGCGGGCGAGGGTCGCGACCGCCAGCGAGGCCATCGACCCGGCGCCCACGACGACCGCCTTCGCCCCGGTCAGTCCGCCCACGTGGGGGGCGGCGAGCTCGAGGGACGCGGCGACGAGGGACGGCGCCGCGCGGTCGATCTCGGTCTCCGCGTGGGCGCGCTTGCCGACCCGGAGCGCCTGCTGGAAGAGCACGTTGAGGGCGGGGCCCACGGTGCCGAGCTCCTGGCCGAGGCGCAGGGCCTCCCGCGCCTGGCCCAGGATCTGGCCCTCGCCGACCACCATGGAGTCGAGGCCGGCGGTGACCCGGAAGAGGTGGGAGACAGCGGCGTCGTCGTAGTGCACGTAGAGGTGGGGGAGCATCGCCTCGGTGCTCGCGCCGCCGCGCTCGATCAGCAGCCGCGAGATCGTCTCGATGCTGCCGTGGAACCGCTCGACCTCGGTGTAGACCTCGAGGCGGTTGCACGTCGAGATGACCGTGGCCTCGGTGACGTGCTCGGCGCCCGCGACGTCGGCGACGAGCTTCTGGGCCCCCTCGGCGTCGAGCGCGAGCCGCTCGAGCACCGTCACCGGAGCGGAGTGGTGGGACACCCCCACGACCAGGACGCTCATCGGACCTCCTCCCGGCCACCGACACCGGTGGCCACCGGCTCCCCGTCCGCGAGGTAGGACGGCGAGCGACGCTGCTCGTGGAAGGCGAGGATCTGCAGCTCGGTCGACAGGTCGACCTTGCGCACCTCCACGCCCTCGGGGACCGACAGGACCGTCGGTGCGAAGTTGAGGATCGCGGTGACCCCGGCCGCCACGAGGCGGTCGGCCACCTCCTGCGCGGCCGAGGCCGGCAGGGCGAGCACGCCGATGGCGACGTCGAGGTCGGCCACGACCCGCTCGAGGTCGTGCACGGGACGCACGGCGACGCCGCCGACGACGGTGCCGTGCAGCCGCTCGTCGGCATCGAGGAGGGCCACGACGCGGAAGCCGCGGGTGCGGAAGCCGGCGTAGTTCGCGAGGGCCTGCCCCAGGTTGCCGAGGCCGACGACCACGACGTTGCGGTCGGTGGTGAGGCCGATCTCGCGGGCGATCTGGTAGCGCAGGTGCTCCACGTCGTACCCGACGCCGCGCGTGCCGTAGGACCCCAGGTGGGACAGGTCCTTGCGCAGCATCGCGGAATTGACGCCCGCCGCCACCGCGAGCGCCTCGCTCGAGCAGGTGGAGGTGCCCTCGTCGGAGAGCAGGGTGAGCGCACGGAGATAGAGGGGCAGCCGCGCGACGGTGGCCTCCGGGATGCCCCGGGGGCTCTCGGCCTGGGTCCGTGCAGTCAACGTGTCTCGTCTCCAGCCGCGCGCGAGCACCTACTCGGACTTTCGGGCGCCTCGGGGGTTGGCGAGCGGCCCGCTCACTGTAGGTAGTCCGGCGCGGGAGAACAAAACGGGAGGGCAGGCCTCAGCGGCCGCCCCGGGGCCATACCACGAATCGGTAGGCGGCGAAATTGACGACGAGGCTGCAACCTATCGCAACGATCTTGGCGACCAGCAGGGGGTCGACCACCAGCAGCGCGGCGTGGATGAAGAGCGGCTGCAGCACCCACATCGTGGTACCCGTCGTGGCGAGGAAGAGGCCGGCCTGGCGCCACGTCAGCCGCCCCGCCGAGAACGTGAACAGCCCGTTGACGACGAAGCTGCACGTCATGCCGGCGCTGGTCGAGACCAGGTTCGCGAGCACGATCCCGAGCGAGGCGTGCAGCAGCAGGAAGAGCCCGACGTCGACGGCCGTGTTGAGCACCCCGACCCCCGCGAACCGGACGGCGGGCGCCAGGGCCGCGGGGCGGCGTACGACGGGGGCCGTCATCCCCGCGGGCCGGCGGTGCCGGGCGTGCCGGGGGCGCCGCGGCGGCCCCGCGCGGCGAGGGCGAGCGAGTAGAGCGGGCGGTCCTGGGTCTCGACGTAGACGCGGCCGAGGTAGGAGCCGATCACGCCCATCATGATCAGCTGCAGCCCCGAGAGCAGGAACATGCCGACACCGAGGAACGCCCAGCCCGGCACCGCCTGCTCCGGCGTGAAGACCCGCACCGAGAACACGTAGACCGCCAGGAGCACGCTGATCGCGGAGATGACGAAGCCGAGCTTGCTGATCATCCGCAGCGGCGCCGTCGAGAAGCCGAGCAGTCCGTGGGAGGCGAAGGAGAGCATGGTGCGCAGGTCGTAGCCCGACGCGCCCGCGTGGCGCTCGTCCCGGTCGAACAGCACGGCCTCCTGCCGGAACCCGACATGGGCCACGATGCCGCGCAGGAAGCGGCCGTGCTCGCGGTAGCGCCCGACCTCGGCGACCACGCGGGCGTCCATGAGGCGGAAGTCGCCCACCTCCCGGGGGATCTCCACGTCGGCGAGGCGCGCCAGGACCCGGTAGAACAGGCTGGCGGTCGCGCGCTTGAACAACGTGTCCTGCCGGGTGCGCCGCTGCGCGTAGGCGACGTCGACCCCGGTCTCCCAGAGCGCGATGAGCTCGAGGCTGACGCGGGGCGGGTCCTGGAGGTCGGTGTCCATCACCACCACGGCGTCCGCGTCGCCGGCCGCGTCGAGCCCGGCGGTCAGCGCCACCTGGTGCCCGAAGTTGCGCGACAGGGCGAGCACCGTCACCCGGTCGTCGTCCGCCCGCAGCGCCAGCAGCTGCTCGAGGGAGTCGTCGCGGCTGCCGTCGTCGACGTAGAGGAACTCGAAGTCCAGGTCGGGCCGCTGCGCCGTCGCCGCCAGCAGCGCGGCGTGGAAGGCGGGCAGGTTGCGCCCCTCGTCGTACACCGGCAACACGTAGGCGACCCGGCGACGCACCTGTCCGTCAGCGGGTACGGCGCTGGTCGCGGCGGGCTCGGGCACGAACCGGGAGTCTACGGAGCGCAGCCGTGCGCGGGCTGTGGCGCGGCTGGGTGGCGGCTGGGTGGCCGACCGTCAGGACAGCGCGGCGCGCAGCCGGTCGGGGTCCACGCGCCAGAAGTCGTGCTGGCGTCCGTCGACGAAGGTCACCGGGATCTCGTCGAGGTCGACGTGGGCCGCGGCCTCGTCGTCCTCGTCGACGTCCACCTCGCGGAACGACTCCCCCAGCTCGGCGCACACGGTGGCGACCACAGCGCGGGCCACCTCGCAGAGGTGGCAGCCCTCGCGGCCGAACAGCACGACCCGCGGCTCGCGCGGCGCTTCCGGTGGCAGGGTCACGCTCCTCATCCTAGGCTCGGCCCCGTGGCCGACCCCGAGCACGAGACCGCCGACGACCGTCCGCGCTCGCACGCCGCGGCGGCCCGGCGCACCGACCTGAAGCGCCGCTCCCGCCTCGCGGGCGAGGCGTCGGCGGCCGCGGCCGAGGTGGAGAGCGCGCTCGACGTGCCCCGCGACGCGACCTCGGCCGCCTTCTTCGACGTGGACAACACGCTCATGCAGGGGGCGAGCATCTTCCACCTGGCGAAGGGGCTCTACCGCCGCGAGTTCTTCACGACCCGCGAGATCGCCGGCGCGGTCTGGAAGCAGGCCTACTTCCGCGTGGTCGGCGTCGAGGACCCGGAGCACGTGGCGGAGGCGCGCAGCTCCGCGCTCGGCTTCATCGCGGGCCACACCGTCGGCGAGCTGGAGTCGCTGGCGGAGGAGATCTTCGACGAGGCGATGGCGATGCGGATCTGGCCGGGCACCCGGGCGCTCGCGCAGCTGCACCTCGACCGGGGGCAGCGGGTGTGGCTCGTGACGGCGGCGCCGGTCGAGATCGCGACGATCATCGCGCGCCGCCTCGGGCTCACCGGCGCGCTCGGCACCGTCGCCGAGCACGACGACGACGGGGTCTACACGGGCCGTCTCGTGGGCGAGATGCTCCACGGCCCGGCGAAGAAGGAGGCCGTCAAGGCGCTCGCCGCGCGGGAGGGCCTCGACCTCGAGCGGTGTTCGGCCTACTCCGACTCCGTCAACGACCTCCCCCTCCTCGGCCTCGTCGGCGACCCCTGCGCGATCAACCCCGACGCCCGGCTGCGCGCGCACGCCCGTGAGCAGGGCTGGCGCGTGCGGGACTACCGCACGGGGCGCAAGGCCGCCCGCCTGGGCCTGCTCACGGGCGCGGCCGTGGGGGCCGCCGCCGGTGCCGTGGCGGCCGGTACGGCGCTCCGCTCCGCCCGGCGCTGAGCCCCGGCACGCACTCCTCCCGTGCGTACCTACCGACCGGTATCCCGCGCCCCCACTGGACGATGGAAGTCGGTGCTGCGTTCTCCTCGGGTCCGCGAGGGATTTGCCGATTGCGGTTCCCAAGACCACGGACGCGGCCTAACCTTGGCCGACGTCCCCCTGGGGAGAGGGGCGGGGAGGGCATCACCATGGGCAGTGCAGCGCGCCACGCACGCGCGGTCGAGCGAGGTCTCGACGTGCTGCGTGCCCTCGTGCTCGAGGCCCTCGCGCCGGCGGCGGTCGCGACCGCCGGAGGCCCCCTGACGGTCCTCCACCAGGACGTGGTCGGCAGCGCCCGGGCCTCGGCACCCCACACCACGGCGGGAGGCGGCGGCGGGGGCGAGCCCGGCGGGGACGGCAGCACCGAGGCCCACTCGGCGGAGGAGCGTCCGGAGGACCGGGAGCGCCTCATCGCCCTCGTCGACCTGGCCCGCGGCGGCGACCGCGAGGCGTTCGGGCTGCTCTACGACCACTACCACGCCGCGGTCTACCGGTTCCTCTACTACCGCACCCGCTCCGTCACGCTGGCCGAGGACCTGACGTCGGAGACCTTCTTCCGCGCCCTGCGCCGGATGAGCGACTTCCGCTGGCAGGGCAAGGACTTCGGTGCGTGGCTCATGACCATCGCGCGCAACCTCACGACCGACCACTTCAAGGCCGGGCGCACCCGCCTCGAGCACACCGTCGAGGACATGGGGCTGCACGACGACGGGCACGACGACGGCCCCGAGTCGACGGTGCTCTCGGCCATCACGAACGAGCTGCTGATGGAGGCCCTCACGCAGCTCCCGGCGGAGCAGCAGGACTGCCTCGTCATGCGCTTCCTGCAGGGGATGAGCATCGCCGAGACGGCCGCGGTGCTCGAGCGCAGCGAGGGCGCGGTCAAGCAGCTCCAGCTGCGCGGCGTGCGCAACCTGGCGAAGCTGATGCCCGAGGGGATGCGGGACTCGTGAGCCGCCGTAACCTCGCGACCTCCGCCCTCGTTGAGCGGGACAGTGCACCTGTCCGGCCCTCCCTCGGGCAGGGCCACCGACCGATGAGGATGCCCGCATGATGTCCCTCCCGACGGCGCGTCGCCGTGCCGAGGAGCTCGACGCAGCGGTCTCCGGGTCGGCGCGCGACGCCTCCGCGCCGAGCGCCGACCTCGAGCCGCTGCTCGACGTCGTCGCCCAGCTCCGCGCCGAGGGGGCCGCGTCCGTCCCCGCCCCGCGGGCCGACTTCGCCGCCGATCTCCGCGGTCGCCTCATGACCGAGGCCGCCACCGTGCTCGTCGCCCCCGACCCGGCGACCGACGAGCTGCTTACCCTCCGCCGTTCGCCCCACGCGCCCCGCCGCCAGCGCCGCGTGACCGCCGTCGCCGCCGTCCTCGTGGTGGCCGGCGGGTCCAGCACGATGGCGTACGCCGCGCAGGGCGCCCTCCCCGGCGACTCGCTCTACCCGGTCAAGCGCGCGCTCGAGGGTGCCCGCGGGTCGATCAGCCTCACCGACGAGTCGCGTGGCGCCCTGACGCTGCGGCACGCCGAGCAGCGGCTGGCCGAGGTGCAGGGCCTCGTCGAGCGGCACGACACCGCGAGCGACGCGCTCGTCTCCGACGCGCTCGCCACGTTCGTCGAGCAGTCCGACGAGGCCGCCGACCTCCTGCTCGCGGCCGGCGCCCAGGGCGACGACCGGTCGGTGACCGACCTCCGTGGCTTCGTCGCCGGGGCGGTCGCCACCCTGGCCGACCTCGAGCCGTCCCTGTCCGTCACCGACCAGGAGGGCCTGGCCACCGCGGTCGCCGCGCTCCGCGACATCGACGGCCGGGCCCTCGAGCTGTGCCCGACCTGCGGGTCGTCCTCCGCCGTCGAGCTGCCGTTCGCGCTGGCGAACGCCGCGTCGATGTTCGACGAGGGTCTCTTCGGCGAGGACGCGCCGGTCGTGCCCGACGTCGACGTCAGCGCCCTCCCGCCGGGCAGCGTCGCCGGTCCGCAGGACGACGGGACGTCCGTCGCCGCTCCCCCCGAGACCACGCCGCCGCCCGCGACCGGGGGCAGCGAGCAGCCGAGCACCCCGACGCCGGCACCGACCGCGACGCCGACCACGCCCACCGCCCCCACGACCCCCGACCCCGGCGCCGGGCTGCCCGGCACCAGCGGCGGCATCACCGGGACGACGGAGGGCATCACGGGCCTGACCGGGCCGCTCGCCGAGCCGCTCCGGGCGATCACCGAGACGCTCGACACCCTGCTCGGGCTCAAGTCGACGCCCTGATCCGGTTCGATCCCCGCCGGTCGTGGTGTGAGGCCACTGGTTTCCGGAGGGCTGGCACCACGACCAGCGTTCGATCCTGCGGACGTCATGCGCCGCGGTCGCCCCGGGCACCGGACCGCATGACGTCCGGAGGCGGGCGCTTCCGCCAGCCGGGTCGTGGTGCGAGGCCACCGGATTCCGCAGGCCTCGCACCACGACCGGCGAGGCCTCGCGACGGCACGCCACCCGAGGACCGGAACTGGGACGCTGGTACGCCGCCACCCCGGCCCCAGCCGCACCATCCGCACATTTCCACGCCGGCCCGGAGGAGGCCCGGCCCAGCCACGCCCCCAACCCTTCGCGGACGTCATGCGCCGTCGTCGCCCCGGGCACCGGACCGCATGACGTCCGGGGGCAGGGTCGGGCGATTCAGCCGAAGGCGCCGCCGCGGTCGATGAGCAACCGGTAGAGCGTGCTCTGGATGGTCTCGCGCACCTGGTCGGTCACGTCGAACACCAGCATGGGGTCGTCGGCGGCACCCGCGTCGTACTCGTCCGTGCGGATCGGCTCGCCGAACTCCATCAGCCACTTCGACGGCAGCGGCACGAGGCCCAGCGGGCCGAGCAGCGGGAACGTCGGGGTGATGGGGACGTAGGGCACGCCGAGCAGCCGCGCGAGGGAGGGCACGTTGCCGACGAGGGGATAGATCTCCTCCGCACCCACGACGGACAGCGGGACGATCGGCACCCCGGTGCGCACGGCCGCTCCCACGAAGCCGCCGCGGCCGAAGCGCTGCAGCTTGTAGCGCTCCGAGAACGGCTTGCCGATCCCCTTGAACCCCTCGGGCCAGACCCCGACGAGCTCGCCGGAGCGCAGCAGGCGCTCGGCGTCGGCGTTGCACGCCAGCGTCGTGCCCCCGCGGCGCGCGACCGTGCTGACGATCGGGAGCCGGAACACCAGGTCCGCCCCGAGCGGTCGCAGGAACCGGCCCGCGTGGTCGTGGACGGCGACCATCGTCATGAGGCCGTCCACGGGGACGGTGCCGGAGTGGTTGGAGACGACGAGCGCCCCGCCCGTGGCCGGCAGGTTCTCGATCCCGCGCACCTCGACGCGGAACCACTTCTCCGCGATGGGGCGCAGCGCGGCGAGGAAGAAGCGCTCGGTCAGCTCGGCGTCGAAGCCGAACTCGTCGATGACGTAGTCCCCCGTCACCCGTCGGCGGAGGAACGCCAGGAAGCGGGCGAGCTGCTGCTCGGCGTCGTCGCCGAACAGCTCCGCGGCGGCCTGCTGGAAGGCGGACAGCCAGTCACCGATCGGCACCCCCGCGAGGGGGCCCCGCTCCTGCGCCGTGGCGGGCGCGCGGCGCGGCTCGGCGGCCGCGTCCGGGGCCGCGGGTGCGGGCGGCTCCGCCGCGGACGTACGTCGGGGGGCTCCGTTGCCAGGACCGCTCCCGTTGCCGGCGAGGTCGCGCGCGGAGGTCGAGGGCCGGTTGCGGCCGCTGCCGCGTCCGGGACGACCGCGCGTGCCGATCGGGATGATGTCGGCGTCACCCACGCGGGCCTCCCGGTGCGACGAAGGGGCGCACGGAGCCCGCGTCGACGGCGACGGGCGCAGGACGCGGGGCGTCGGGCTCGGGCAGTCGCTCGGCGAGGAGGCCGAGGGCCTGCTGCGGAGCCGTGAAGGTGGGGGTCAGGTCGGCGGCGAAGTCGGCGAACGCCTCGGCCGTCGAGTAGCGGGGGGTGAACCCCAGCTCGGTGCGGGCCCGGGACGTGTCGACGCCGCGCCCGTAGGTGAGGAAGGCGACCAGCTCCG
This sequence comes from Nocardioides zeae, assembly GCF_030818655.1. NCBI lineage: Bacteria > Bacillati > Actinomycetota > Actinomycetes > Propionibacteriales > Nocardioidaceae > Nocardioides > Nocardioides zeae. Next base: position 2,987,638 of record NZ_JAUTAN010000001.1, read on the forward strand.
GCGACAGCTCGGCGAGGCGCACCCGGCGGACCAGCTGACCGAGGCCGCCGAGCGCGAACGGGGGCAGGGCCACGCTGGGACGCTGCATCCGCCGCACCGCCTGGTGCAGCGTGAGGATGCCGTCGCCGGCGACGTTGAACGTGCCCCCCACCTCGGCGTGCACCCCGTGCCGCAGCACCCCGACGAGGTCGTCCGCGTGGAGGAACTGCATGCGGGGGTCGAAGCCGAGCACGGTGGGCACGACCGGGAGCCGGAGGTACGACGTCATCGGGCTCGTCACCGTCGGGCCCAGCACGTTGGCGGCGCGCAGCATCAGCACGCGGACGTCGGGCCGCCGGCGGGCGAACCCGCGGACGTACCCCTCGACCTCCTGCGCGTCCTTGCCGTAGCCGCCGCGCGCGACCCGGGGCTCGACGTCCTCGGTGAACATCGCCGGGTCGCGGCTGGACGCGCCGTACACCGTCGTCGTCGACTTCACGACGAGGTGCCGGACGGTCTCCGACTTCTGGCACGCGGCGAGGAGCTGCATCGTGCCGATGACGTTGAGCTCCTTCATCGCGTTGCGACCCCCGGTGGTGCCGGGGGTCGCGATGACGCTCATGTGGACGACGGTGTCGACGTCCTCACGCGCGATGACCTTCGCGATGACGGGCGTGCGGATGTCCGCACGGACGAACGACACGGAACCGAGGTCCCCCCGCGGGGGGACGACGTCGACGCCGACGACGCGGTCGACGCCGGGGTCCGCGGCGAGCGCGTGCGCGACCCGCCGCCCGAGGTCACGAGAGACCCCGGTGACGAGAACGACCCGGCCCACCGCGACGCCTCAGTCCCGCATCGGCGTCACTTGCCGAGCTTGCGGCGCTGGACGCGCGTCTTCTTGAGCAGCTTGCGGTGCTTCTTCTTCGCCATGCGCTTGCGCCGCTTCTTGATGACAGAACCCACGAGTTACCTCTTCACGTGCCTACAGCGGAACCGCGCACCGAAGGACACGGGGCGGCCAGACGCTCAGCGTAGCCGCAGAGCGGTGGCGCACTGAAACCAGCGTCCCTCCCGGGCAGCGGCCGGGACTAGCCGGCGTTGTAGAAGCTGCGTCGCAGGTACTCGTCCACGTCGTCCTCGGACACCCGGAACGACCGGCCGACACGCACGGCGGGGAGGTCGCCGCCGTGCACCAGTCGGTACACCGTCATCTTGGAGACGCGCATGACCGCGGCGACCTCGGCGATGGTGAGGAAGCGGACTCCGGAGAGGTCGCCGGTCGGACCGTCGTGCTGGGGCATCAGGCACCGCTTTCGTGCCCACGCGCGCCGGACGGGCCGTCCGACCCACTGACGCATGGGGTTGGCGTGAGAATAGGGCCTCGTGTGACGGATGGGAAAGGGGTTGGATTCGCAAAATCTGGCGCTTGTCGGCGTGTCGCCTTGCGTTCACGCCGAGAACGCGAATGACAGCGGTGCAACTCGCGCCTTCGACGCCGGGATCCCGACCTGTCCGCGGTCGCTGGCACACTGCGGCGGGTGATCGCCCGACGCCCGCTCGCCGCCGTGCTGTTCGACCTCGACGACACCCTGGTCGACCACCGCGGAGCGGCCCGTGCGGGCCTCGAGCGGTGGGCGTCGAGCCACGGCGTGGCCGGCACCCCCGACGAGGTCGCGGAGCGCTGGAGCGCCCTCGAGGTGCGCTACTACGCGGCGTACCAGCAGCGGCGCCTGACCTTCGACGAGCAGCGCCGCGCGCGGGTGCGCGCGTTCCTCCCCCACCTCGACCTCCGCAGCGACGCGGCGGCGGACGACGCGTTCGCGGGCTACCTGGTGGGCTACCAGGCGGCCTGGCGGGCGTTCGGCGACGCCACGCGGGCGCTGCGCCGGGCGGCGGCCGCAGGACTCGCCGTCGGCGTGCTCACCAACGGCGACGCGGTGCGCCAGCGCCGGAAGGCCGAGGCGGTCGGCCTCGCCGGCCTGCTCGACGGCCTCGGCGCCCCCGTGCTCGCCTCGTCGAGCCTCCCCGCGGCCAAGCCGGACGCGCGGTCCTACGCCGCCGCGTGCGCCCGGCTCGGCGTCGCGCCCGCCGCGACGCTGATGGTCGGCGACTCGTTGGTCAACGACGTCCGCGGCGCGCTCGACGCCGGCCTCGCGGCGGTGCTGCTGGACCGGTACGACGAGCACCCCACCGCCGGCGTACGCCGCGTGCGGTCGCTCGACGAGCTCGAGTTCGCGGCGTAGGCCGTCGAGGCGCGGTCCCGGTCTCAGGCCCCCAGCGCGCGCGAGCGGTCGCGGGCGGCCTCCATGGCGGCGAGGAACGCGGCCCGGACCTTGTGGATCTCGAGCTCGCGCAGCGCGGCGGCCGTGGTGCCCGCGGGCGACGTGACCTGCTCGCGCAGCACCGTGGGGTGGGTGCCGGTCTCGCGCAGCATGGCGGCGGAGCCGACCAGGGTCTGCACGACGAGCTCCGTGGCCGTCGCGCGCGGCAGGCCGAGGTGCACGCCGGCCTCGATCATCGACTCGACGACGAAGAAGACGTAGGCGGGGCCGGATCCGGAGATGGCGGTCACGGCGTCCTGTTGCGCCTCGGGGATGCGCACCACCTTGCCGGTCGCGCTCAGCAGCGCCTCGACCTCGTCGAGGTGCTCGGCGGTCGCGTGGCGGCCGCCGGAGACGGCGTGCATGCCCTCGTCGACCAGCGCGGGGGTGTTGGGCATGACGCGCACGACGGCGACGCCGGCGGGCACCCGCTCCTCGACGTACGCCGTCGTGATGCCGGCGGCGAGGGAGACGACGAGCTGCCCGGGGCGGAGCTCCGGGGCGATCTGCTCGAGCACGGCCGCCATGTCCTGGGGCTTGACCACGAGGGCGACGGTGTCGGCGCGACGGGCGGCGTCGACGTTGTCGACGACCGCGACGCCGTAGCGGGCGGTGAGCTCCTCGGCGCGCTCCGGCCGCTTCTCCCCCACGACGAGCTCCTCCGGGCGGCGGCCCGCACGGACGAGGCCCGACAGGAGGGTCTCGCCCATGACGCCGGCACCGATGATGGCGGTCAGACGGGGGGTGGAGCTGCTCACGTGCTGCCTGCTTCCGGCTCGGGTGAGCCGGGACGGCTCACGACCTGGAGATCAACGACGTGAGGAAGAGTGACAGGTTCGCCGGTCGCTCCGCGAGCCGGCGGGTGAGGTAGCCGTACCAGTCGGTGCCGTAGGGCACGTAGACCCGCATGGTCTCGCCCGCCTCGGCGAGACGCCGCTGCTCGGCCGGGCGGATGCCGTAGAGCATCTGGAACTCGTAGGTGCCGGGGCCGCGACCGTGCCGGCTCGCCAGCGACGCCGCGATGCGGATGAGGCGCGGGTCGTGGGTCGCCACCATCGGGTAGCCCTGGCCGGCCATGAGGATCCGCAGGCTGCGCACGAAGGCCCGGTCGACGGCGGCGCCCTGGTGCGCGACGGTCGGCGGGGCGTCGTAGGCGCCCTTGCAGAGGCGCACGCGGGACCCCTCGTGCGCGAGGTCGCGGGCGTCCGCCTCGGTGCGGTGCAGGTAGGCCTGCAGCACGGCACCGACCTCGGGGTGCTCGCGGCGCAGCTCGTGCACGACGGTGAGCGTGTCGTCGATGATCTCGTGGTGCTCGGCGTCGACGGTGACCGTCGTGCCGACCGCGCGGGCGGCCTCGCAGATGCGGTGCGCGTTGGCGAGCGCGAGGTCGGTGCCGGCGTCCCCCAGGGAGAGGCCCACCGCGCTCAGCTTGAGCGACACCTCCGCGCGGCGCGCGAGCCCGTGGGCCGCCAGGTCGTCGAGGAGCGCGAGGTAGACCTTCGTCGTGTCCTCCGCCCGACCGGTGTCGGTCGTCAGCTCGCCCAGGTGGTCGATGGTGACCGCCAGGCCCTCGCCCACGAGGTCGGCCGTGACGCGCACGGCCTCGGCGGTGGACTCGCCCGCGACGTACCCCCGCACCACCGCCGCGGTCAGCGGCATCGTCATGAGCCCCCGCTTCACCTCCTCGCTGCGCGCCAGCGCGAGCAGGGGACGTCGCAGGAGGGACATGCGCTCCAACTTACCGGGCGTGATCCAGGCGACACCGCGGGCTGCGTCAGCCCGCGTCAGACCGCCGCGGGGCGCAGGTGCTCCCGCGCGAACGCGAGGGAGTCGGCGAGGTCGGCGCGGCGGGCGTCGGCCGTCTCCGCCTTGCGGGTGTTGATCTCGAGCACGACGTGGCCGTCGAACCCGGTGCGCACGAGGTGGCGCAGCAGGCGCTCCGGCTCCATGCGCCCGCGACCCGGCACGAGGTGCTCGTCCTTCGCCGAGCCGGTGCCGTCGGTGAGGTGCACGTGCCGCAGGCGCTCGCCGAGGCGCTCGGCCATCGCGACGGGGTCGGAGCCGGCGATGGCGGCGTGCGAGACGTCGATCGTCGTGTTGGCGTAGTTCTCGTCCGAGGGGTCCCAGCCCGGCACGTAGACCTCCATGCCCCGCGTCGAGCCCTTCCGGGGCGTGGCCTTCCACGGATACATGTTCTCGACGGCGAACGCGACGCCGCTCGACTCCTCGAGCGCGGCTATGCCGTTGACGAAGTCGCGGCCGTACTCCCGCTGCCACCGGAACGGCGGGTGCACCACCACCACGTCCGCCCCGAGGGCCTTCGCCATCTCGGCCGACCGCTCCAGCTTCCCCCACGGCTCGAGGCCCCAGACCGCCTGCGTGAACAGCAGGCAGGGGGCGTGCACCGCACACACCGGTACGTCGTGGTGCTGCGCCAGCTGCTCCACCGCGGCCACCTGCTGGCTGAGCGCGTCGATCCCGACCATCACCTCGACCGCGTCGTACCCGAGCTCGGCCGCGTAGGCGAACCCGTGCGCGGTCGACTCGGGGTAGACCGAGGAGGTGGACAGGCCGACGATCATCGAGCCGCTCCTAGGAGGGGGGTCGGGGTCAGCCCAGGACGCTGAGCTGGTCGAGCCTCTCCAGGATGACGCCCTCCCGAAGCGCCCACGGACAGATCTCCAGGCCCTCGAGCCCGAAGATGTCCATGACGGCGTCGGCGACGAGGGCGCCGGGCACGACCTGGTGCGTGCGGCTCGGCGAGACCCCGGGCAGCGCGGCGAGGGCCTCGTGGTCCATCACCATCAGCTTGGGGATCCACTCCCGCAGCTCGGCGGCGGGCAGCACCCGGGGCGCGAGCGGCCCCTCCGAGGAGCCGGGCGCACCGCAGATGCGGGCCAGGGAGCGGAACGTCTTCGAGGTGGCCACGGCCTTGTCGGGCGCGCCCGCGCGCAGCAGGTTGCCCGCGTCGCGGGCGATCTCGGCGCGGATCGTGCGGCGCAGGTCGCGCACGCGGTCCTCGTCGGGGACGCCGTCGGCGAACCAGGCGCGCGAGAGGCGGGCCGCACCGAGCGGCAGCGACCACGCGACGTCCGGGGCCTCGTTGGAGCCGCCCGCGATCTCGAGCGACCCCCCGCCGATGTCGAAGACGGCCAGCCGGCCCGCCGACCAGCCGAACCAGCGCCGTACGGACAGGAAGGTGAGGCGCGCCTCGTCCTCGCCCGAGAGCACCGTGAGCGGCACCCCGGTGCGGCCCTCCACCTCGGCGAGCACGGCGTCGGAGTTCGAGGCGTCGCGCACCGCGGAGGTCGCGAAGGCCAGCATGTCCTCGCAGCCCTTGTCCTCGGCCACGACCTTGGCCTGCTGCGCGAACGCCGCGAGGGCGTCGATGCCCGCCTGCGTGACCGCGCCGGAGGCGTCGAGGTGCTCGGCGAGGCGCAGCGGCTCCTTGTAGGAGGAGGCGGGCAGCGGCGCCGCCCCGCCGGCGGCGTCGACCACGAGCAGGTGACCCGTGTTCGAGCCGATGTCCAGCACTCCCAACCTCATGGGCAGAACCGTAGCGCCGCGCGGACGCCCCGGTGGCGTCGCCCGTAGGGTGGCCCGGTGCCCGACCCCTCCGGTCCCTCCCGCGAGGTCCCCCTCGACTTCCCCCGCGCCTGGGTGGAGTTCGGCGACCCCGCCGACGACGGCCAGGTCTTCCGCTGCGACCTCACGTGGTTGACCTCGGCCTACACGTGCATCTTCGGCGCGGGCTGCGCCGGGATCTACGCCTCCGCGCCGGACGTCGGCTGCTGCACGCTCGGTGCGCACTTCTCCGACCGTGACGACGAGCGCCGCGTCGCGGCGTACGTCGCCGAGCTCGGCCCCGAGGAGTGGCAGCACCGTCCCGACGTGGCGAGGGTGACCCGGAAGGACTGGGTGACCAAGGACGAGGACGGCGCCCGCAAGACGCTCACGATCGTCGTCGACGGGCAGGAGGCGTGCGTGTTCGCCAACCGCCCCGGGTTCGCCGGCGGCGAGGGCTGCGCGCTGCACGCGCTCGCGCTGCGGCAGGGCCGCAACCCGCTCGAGACGAAGCCCGACGTCTGCTGGCAGCTGCCCCTGCGGCGCACCTACCGCACCGTCGAGCGGCCCGACGGCACGTCGTACCTCGAGGTGTCGATCGGCGAGTACGACCGCCGCGGCTGGGGACCGGGCGGGCACGACCTCGACTGGTACTGCACCGGCAACCCCGTCGCCCACGTCGCGCCGGAGCCGCTCTACGTCACGAGCGAGGCCGAGCTGCGGGAGCTGATGGGGGACGCGGGGTACGCCGCGCTCGTCCGCCACTGCGAGGCGCACGTGCGCTCGCGGTCGGCCCTGGCGCTCCACCCCGCCGACCCCCGCTGAACCCTCCGACAAGTCTCGACGTCAAGACACCGGACCCCGGTTTCGCGGCGGCGCGGTGTGTCCCACAGAATCGTGGCCATGCGCCTCGACCACGTCTCGTACGCCGCCGGACCCGACGGACTGGCGGCGACCGCCGAGCGCATCGGGAAGCTGCTCGGCCGTGAGTTCACCGACGGCGGCATCCACCCCCGCTTCGGCACCCGCAACATGACGCTCGGCCTCGCCGGCGACACCTACATCGAGATCGTCGAGGTGCTCGACCACCCGGCGTCCGACAAGGCTCCCTTCGGCCAGGCGGTGCGGGCGCGGTCCGCGCTCGGCGGCGGGTGGCTCGGCTGGGTCGTCGCGGTCGGCGACCTCTCCCGCATCGAGCGCCGGCTCGGTCGCGAGGCGGTCAAGGGCAGCCGCCACCGGCCCGACGGCACCGAGCTCGTCTGGAAGCAGCTGGGCGTCAACGGCCTCATCGCCGACCCGCAGCTGCCGTTCTTCGTGCACTGGGACTCGCCCCGCGAGCTCCACCCGGGTGCCGGCGCCGACCAGGCGTTCTCGCTGGCCTGCCTCGAGATCGCCGGCGACCCGCACCGCGTGAGCGAGTGGCTGGGCGAGCCCATCGAGGAGCCCCTGGAGGACCTCAAGGTCGAGTGGGTCGCCCCGCACGGCACCCCCGGGCTGCTCGCCGTGCAGGTGCAGACGCCGGACGGCCTCGTCCGCATCTGAGCGGAGCACCGCTCGTGGCGAAGCTCCCGCCCGGGGCCCCTCGCGGCACCATCCCCAGTCCCAACATCTGGGAGCACACGGCCGCCTACGAGCTCGAGAACCGTGGCGTCGACCGCGACGGTCTGATCGAGCGCACCATGCGCGGGATCCACGACTGGTCCGGCGCCACGCTCCTCGACCTGGGCTGCGGGGCCGGCTTCCACCTGCCGCGCTGGGCCGGCGCGGACCCGAGCGGCGGACGGGCCGCCCGGGTCGTCGGCGTCGAGCCGCACCCCGCGCTGGCCGCGCTGGCCCGGCGGCGCGTGCGGAGCCTCGAGGGCGTGCGGGTCGAGGTGGGCTCCGCCCAGCAGGTCCCGCTGCCCGACGCCTCCGTCGACGTGGTCCACGCCCGGTGGGCCTACTTCTTCGGCCCGGGCTGCGAACCGGGCCTCGCGGAGCTCTCCCGCGTCGTACGGCGCGGGGGCACCGCCTTCGTCATCGACAACGACGGGTCGCGCTCGACCTTCGGGGCGTGGTTCCGGCGGGGGTACCCGCAGGTCGACCCGCCCGCCGTGATCGAGCGGTTCTGGGCCTCCCACGGGTGGAACCGCGAGCAGCTGGACATCGCCTGGGAGCACGACACCCGGGAGGACTTCGAGGCCGTCGTGCGCATCGAGTTCGACCCGCGCACCGCCGACGCGATCCTCGCGGAGCACCCGGGCACGTCCGTCGACTACGCCGTCAACCTGTGGTGGCGGCGGTTCTGACGCGCCGGGCCGTCCGGGGCCCCGCCCTCAGCGCTCGCTGCTGCCGCGCACCACGAGCGTCGGCTCGAGGAGGGTGCCCGACCCGAACACCTCGCGGTGCGTGAGCAGCTTGCCGAGCCGGTCCACCACCTGCACCGCCACCTCCTCGACGGGCTGACGCACCGAGGTGAGGCCCCCGGGCAGGAGCTGCGCGAAGGGCGAGTCGTCGAACCCGGTGACGGCGACGTCGCGGCCCGGTCGCAGCCCGCGCTCGTGGAGCTGGTGGAGCACCCCCGTCGCGAGCGTGTCCGACGCGCAGACGAAGGCGGTCGGCTGGGCCTCGTCGAGCAGCACCGCCGCCGCCTCGACGCCGCTGGTCACGCAGTCCTCGACGCGCGAGGCCAGGCCGGTCGTGCGCAGCCCGTGCCCGTGCATGGTGCGGGACCAGCCGGCGCGGCGGTCTTCGCCGATGGGCGAGTCCTTGCGCCAGCCGATCCAGGCGATGCGGGTGTGGCCCTGCGCCAGGAGGTGCGCGGTCGCCGCCGACGTCCCCGCCGCGCCGTCGACGTCGACCCAGGGGTGCAGCGCCGCGGGCGTCCAGGGTCGGCCGAAGGCGACGAACGGCACGCCGCCGTCCTCGAGGTAGGCCGCCTGCGGGCTGCCCTTGAAGGTGTCGGTGACGACGAAGGCGTCGACCGCGGTCGAGCGCACGAGGTCGTCGTAGCCCGACGACGGGTCCGCCGGGTCGTTCCCGTCGAACAGCAGCACGTGGTAGTCGGCCGCCCGCGTCGCCTGCACCAGCGCGTGGACGAACCGGTCGATGGTCGCGTTGGCCGTGTCCTCGGCGAAGGGCGTCAGCCGCAGGCCGATGAGCCGCGACGACTTCGTGCGGAGGTTCCGGGCGGCCCGGTTGGGCGTGTAGCCCAGGTGCGCGATCGCGGCCCGCACCCGCTCGAGGGTGTCCGCCCGCAGCAGCGAGGGGTTGTTGAGCGCGTTGGAGACGGTCTGCCGCGAGACGCCGGCCATCGCGGCGACGTCCGCCAGGGTGGGCAGGGACGTGGCGCCGTCCTGCACCCGCAGCTCGCGACCCATGCGTCCTCTTCCGTCCGCTCGCACTAGAACGTTCCAACGGTACGTCGGGGCGGCCCGGTCCGCACGGCAACCCCGGGTTGTGGACGACGGGGGGACCTGGGGACGAGCCGCGAGGAGTGTCGGCGGTCTCGTCTAGCGTCCTCGCCATGTCCCGCACCCCCCCTCGCGCTCGTCGCGACCGCGCACCGTCCACCGCTGCACCGAGTGCGGCTGGGAGACGGCGAAGTGGGTGGGGCGCTGCGGTGAGTGCCAGGCGTGGGGCACCGTCGAGGAGGTCGCGCCGGCGGCGGCGGGCACGACCGCCGTGGCGGGTCCGGTGTCGGCGCCGGCGGTGCCCATCGGCGAGGTGCGCACCGACACGGCCGCGTTCAGGTCGTCGGGCGTGCCCGAGCTCGACCGCGTGCTGGGCGGGGGCCTCGTGCCCGGCGCCGCGCTGCTGCTCGCCGGCGAGCCCGGGGTCGGGAAGTCGACGCTGCTGCTCGAGGTGGCGGCGCAGACCGCGCGGCTCAAGGCGCGCACGCTCTACGTCTCGGGCGAGGAGTCCGCGTCGCAGGTGCGCCTCCGCGCCGACCGCACCCACAACGTGACCGAGGAGCTCTACCTGGCGGCAGAGACCGATCTCGGCGCCGTCCTGGGCCACGTCGACGCGGTGAAGCCGACGTTGCTGGTCGTCGACTCCGTCCAGACGATCCAGGCCGCCGGCGTCGACGGCGTGCCCGGCGGCGTGACCCAGGTGAAGGAGGTCGCCGCCGCCCTCATCCGGATGGCCAAGACCCGCGGCATCACCACGGTCCTCGTCGGCCACGTGACGAAGGACGGGGCGATCGCCGGCCCCCGGGTGCTCGAGCACCTCGTCGACGTCGTGCTCCACTTCGAGGGCGACCGCGACTCGCGGCTGCGGATGGTGCGCGCGATGAAGAACCGCTACGGACCGGTCGACGAGGTGGGCTGCTTCGAGCTCGCGAGCGACGGCATCGTGGCCGTGTCCGACCCGACCGGCCTGTTCGTCGAGCACCACGAGCGGCAGGTCCCCGGCACGTGCGTGGCGGTCGCGATGGAGGGCCGCCGCCCCCTCCTCGCCGAGGTGCAGGCGCTCGTGACGCCGACCTCGGCCGACCGGCCGCGGCGCACCACGTCCGGGCTCGACGGTTCGCGCATCGCGATGGTCATCGCCGTCCTGGCGCAGCACTGCGGCATCCGGCTGCACAACATGGACGTCTTCGCCTCGACCGTGGGCGGGGCGCGCCTGCACGAGCCGGCCAGCGACCTCGCCGTGGCCGTCGCGCTCGCCTCCGCCACACAGGGTCGCGCCGCGCCGCTGGGCGTCGTGGCCATGGGCGAGATCGGGCTGGCGGGCGAGCTCCGGCGGGTGCGCGACCTCGACCAGCGGCTCGGCGAGGCCGCGCGCCTGGGCTTCCGGCTCGCGATCGTGCCGGGCCGCTCGCCCAACGGTCGGGCCCGCACCCCGGAGTCCTGGACCGTCGACGGCATGAAGGTGATCGACTCCAGCGACGTGCAGTCCGCGCTGCGCCTGCTCAACCTCCTCCCGGGCTGACCACCCGGCCGGGGTGGCCCCGCGGCGTACGGGGGGGTGGGCTCAGCCGCCCGCGAACGGCGGGAGGAACTGCACGACGCTGCCCGGGCTGACCACGACCTCGCCCGGATCGTCGGAGCTGACCGGTCGTTCGTCCACGAGCACCGAGCAGACCGCCAGCACGTCGCCGAGACGCGCCCCCGGGTGGAGCCCGAGCAGCCGTTGCTGCAGGTCAGCCAGGGTCACCGGGCCCTCCACCTCGAGCCGGTCGGCGTCGGTCCCCGCCGCCTGCTTCGCCGACGCCCAGTAGCGCGCCTCGATGACCTGCGTCTCACTTCGCGGGGATTCCGGTGGTGTGTCGCCCATGTTTCTGTATTCTCCCGTTCACTTGTGCTGGCCGAAGCTCAACGTCGTGTTTCGGTCCCCACCCCCTCAGGGAGGAGACCATCGTGAGTGCACTCCTGCTCCTCACCAGCGCCCTGCAGCCCTCGGTCGAGGTGCTGCCGGGTCTCGCACTGCTCGGCCACTCGGTCAAGATTCTTCCAGCCGAGGGCAGCGCCCTGCTGGAGGCCCCCGACGCCGACCTCGTGCTCGTCGACGGCCGACAGGAGCTGGCCCACGCCCGCGACCTGTGCCGCCTCATCCGCACCACCGGGTCGGACGTGCCGGTGCTCCTGATCGTCACGGAGGGCGGGCTCGCCGTCGTGGCCGCCGACTGGGGCATGGACGACGTCCTGCTCCACACGTGCGGTCCGGCCGAGCTCGAGGCGCGCATCCGCCTCTCGATCGGTCGTCTCGCCGCGCAGCGCGAGGCGGACGACCCCGAGGCCCACGTCATCCGCTCCGGCGAGGTCGTCGTCGACGACGCGACCTACACCGCGAAGCTCGGTGGGCGGCCGCTCGACCTCACGTTCAAGGAGTTCGAGCTCCTCAAGTTCCTCGCGCAGCACCCGGGCCGCGTCTTCAGCCGGCAGCAGCTGCTGCAGGAGGTCTGGGGCTACGACTACTTCGGCGGCACCCGCACGGTCGACGTCCACGTGCGTCGCCTGCGCGCCAAGCTCGGCCCCGAGCACGAGACGCTCATCGGCACCGTCCGCAACGTGGGCTACCGCTTCGTGCTGCCGACGAAGGAGAAGGCGGCGGAGGCCACGGTCCCCGCTGACGCCTGATCCGGGCACACCGTTCGTCCGACGGCCCTCCGACCCCCGTGGTCGGGGGGCCGCCGTACGCTCGGGCCATGGTCGAGACGCGCGACACGACGACGTTCACCGTCCGTGAGGTCGCCGACCTCGACTCCCGCGCGCGCGACGACGTCACGGGCGTCGACGCCGACGTCCGCACGACGTTCGGCGGGGGCGCGCTCGACGAGGCGGGCCACCGCCACCTGGAGCACCGCGGTCTCGAGGGCGCGCGCCTCTGGCTGGCCGCGGCCACCGGGCCCGACGGCCGCGCACGACCCGGCGGCTTCGCGTTCCTCAGGGACACCGGCGCGGAGCACGACCTCACCCTCGCGGTGCGGCCGGCGGTGGCCGGCCACGGCATCGGTACGGCGCTGGCCGAGGCCGCCCTCGCCGACGCGACCGGCGGACGGGTCGTCGCGTGGCGGCACACGACGGACGAGCGGGCCGACCGGCTCGCGGCCCGGACCGGCTTCGCCGTCGTGCGCGAGCTGCTCGTCATGGAGCGGCCCGCGACCGGCCTGCCGCCCGCCGTCGAGCGCGACGACGTGCGGATCCGGGCCTTCACGCCCGACGACCGCGACGACCTCCTCCGCATCAACGCGGCCGCGTTCGCCCACCACCCGGAGCAGGGCGCCATGGACGAGCGCGACCTGGCGGAGCGGATGGCCCAGGACTGGTTCGACCCGGCCGGTCTCCTCGTCGCGGAGGACGCCGCCACCCGCGCGGTGCTGGGGTTCCACTGGACCAAGACGGCCCGACGGCCCGGTGACGCCGGGCCGGAGGGCCCCGGCGCGGACGGGGAGGTCTATGTCGTCGGCGTCGCCCCCGAGGCGCAGGGCCGCGGGCTCGGCAAGCTCCTCACGCTCGCGGGACTGCACCACCTGGCGTCGTGGGGCGTGGAGCGCATCGAGCTGTACGTCGAGGGCGACAACGCCACTGCCCGGGCGGTCTACGCCGGGCTCGGCTTCGAGGTCGTGGCGACCCACGTGCAGTACGCCCGCGCGGCGTCGACCGCCTGACGCTGCTCGGGCTCAGCCCGCGCGCTGGGCGCGCTCGGCGCCCACGGCGGCCAGCACGGCGGCCGCGATCGCACGGGCACCCTCACGGGTCGGGTGCGCCCCGTCCTCGGACAGGCCGGGCCGCCAGCGGTCCTCGCCACCCTCGCCGACGGCGTCCACCGTCTCGACGAACGGGACGTCCAGCTCGGCCGCGAGCTCCCGCTCGGCGGCGATGAGCGGACCCACGTCCCCCCAGTCGTCGCGGTCGAGCGGCGGCGGCGAGATGACCCACACCGCGGCCCCGGCGTCCTGGGCGGACGTCACCATCGAGCGCAGCGAGTCGAGCGAGTCCTCGACCGGGATCCCGAGCCGGACGTCGTTGGTGCCGCCCATGATGACGACGGCCCGCGGGTCGCGCTCCAGGACGTCCCGGTCGAACCGCGCCTCCATCTGGCCGAGGGTCTCGCCGGAGATGGCGGCGTTCGCGACGTACCGCCACGGGGTGCGGTCGTCGACCACGACGTAGCGCAGCCACGACGCCTTGCCGGGGAGGTCGGTGAACTCGTCGGTGTCGGCCTGGCTGATGGAGTCGCCGATGAAGACGGTCGGGACGCCGTGGGTGCTGGCCTCGACGCGGACCGCCTCGTGGACGAGCAGGCCCGTCAGTGCCGCCAGCGCCACTCCCCCGGTGGCGACGCGACGGACGAGCGGGCGGTTCACGTGTCGGCCTCCGCGAGACCGCTGGCCAGCGCGTCCGCGACCTCCGCCACGGCCGCGGTGTTGCTGGCCCCGAGGGCGACCCAGTTGGCGAAGCCGTGGATGAGGCCGTCGAACCGGCGGACCCGGACGGGCACGCCGGCGTCGGCCAGCTTCGCGGCGTAGGCCTCCCCCTCGTCCCGCAGGGGATCGAAGCCCGCCGTGGCGACGTACGCCGGAGCGAGCCCCGCGGGCAGGTCGGCGAAGAGCGGGGACGCCGCCGGGTCGGTGCGCTGCTCCTCGACGGGCAGGTAGTGGGCCGCGACCCCGTCCATGAACTCGGTCGTCAGGTAGAACCCCTGGCCGAAGAGCCGGTGGGAGGCACTCCCCCGCGTCATGTCCGTCGCCGGGTAGACGAGCAGCTGGAACGCGAGCGGGATCTCGCGCCGCGCGGCCTCGATCGCCACGGCGGCCGCGAGGTTGCCGCCCGCGGAGTCGCCCCCCACCCCGATCCGCCGGACGTCGGCGCCGAGCCACCCCGCGTTGGCGCTCACCCACTCGAGGGCGGCGAGGGCGTCGTCGTACGCCGCGGGGAACGGGTGCTCCGGGGCCAGCCGGTAGGCGACGGAGAGCACCCGCACGCCCGCGCGCTCGGCGAGGAACCGGCAGAGCGGGTCGTGGCTGTCGAGGTCGCCGTAGAGCCAGCCGCCCCCGTGGAAGAAGACCAGCAGGGGGTCGCCGTCGCCGCCGTCCTGGACGAGACGACCGCTCGGGACGTAGAGCCGGCCCGGGAGGTCCGCCACGCGGCACGGGCGGACGGCACCGATGGGCTGGTCGCCGCCGGCCAGGGCCGCCTGGGCCCGCAGCACGGCCCGACCGTGGGCGATCGGGAGGTCCTCGACGACGGGCTCGCGGGCGAGGCGGCGCAGCCGCAGGACGAGCTGGGTGTCGAGGTCGAGCTCCAGCCCGTCGACCCGCACGGGCGGGCCGGCGAGGCGTCGCTTGACCGGCTCGGGCAGCCGCAGCAGCGCCGCGACCGAGGCACGGCGGGCCGCGGCGACGACGGCTGCGGGGCGGGTCGGGAGGGACACGGCGGTCACGTTACCCGCCGGTTCGGTCGCCCGCCGGAGGTCCTGGCGACCCTGTGGAAAACGACACCGGCCGTTCACCCGGCAGTGGGAGGATCTCCGACATGACCGACCCGTCCGCCCTCGCAGCCCACGTCTCCGGATCCCTGGACGACGGGCCGCCCGAGGCTGCTCTGGCCGCCGTCGGCGGCGACACGTTCGACGTGGACCCGCCCTACACGCCCGACCCGGAGGCGCTCGCCGCCGTCGAGAAGCACGGCGACCGCTTCCTCGACCGCGAGGTCTCCTGGCTCAAGTTCAACCAGCGGGTGCTGGAGCTGGCGGAGGACCCGTCGCTGCCGCTGCTCGAGCGGGTGCGCTTCCTGGCCATCTTCGCGAGCAACCTCGACGAGTTCTTCATGGTGCGGGTCGCCGGTCTCAAGCGACGGATCGCGGCGGGCGTGGCGGTGCGCGCGGTGTCCGGGCTCCTGCCCCGCGAGGTGCTGAAGGAGATCTGGGCGACGACCAGCGAGCTGATGGAGCGGCACGCGCGGGTCTTCCGCGAGGAGATCACGCCCTCCCTCGAGGCCGAGGGCATCCAGCTGGTGCGGTGGGAGGACCTCGACCGGGAGGAGCAGAAGCACTGCAAGCGGCTGTTCCGCGACCGGGTGTTCCCGGTGCTGACGCCGCTCGCGGTCGACCCGGCGCACCCGTTCCCCTACATCTCGGGCCTCTCGCTCAACCTCGCCGTCCTGGTGCGCAACCCGAAGTCGGGCAAGGAGCAGTTCGCGCGCGTGAAGGTGCCCCCGATCTTCGACCGCTTCGTGGCGGTGGGCAACCAGCGGTTCGTGCCGCTGGAGGACGTCATCCGCGAGCACCTCAAGCGCCTGTTCCCCGGCATGGAGGTGCTGCAGGTCCACACGTTCCGCGTGACCCGCAACGAGGACCTCGAGGTCGAGGAGGACGACGCCGAGAACCTGCTGGCCGCGCTGGAGAAGGAGCTGCTCCGCCGGCGGTTCGGGCCCGCGGTGCGCCTCGAGGTCGAGGAGTCCATCGATCCCGCCGTGCTCGAGCTGCTGATGTCCGAGCTCGGCGTGCGGGAGGAGGAGGTCTTCCGCCTCACCGGCCCCCTCGACCTGCGCGGGCTCAACGACATCGCCGACCTCGACCGGGAGGACCTGAAGTACCGGGCGTTCGTGCCCACCACGCACCCGCTGCTCGCCGAGGTGGAGTCGAGCTCGCCGGTGGACGTGTTCAAGGCGGTGCGGCGCAACGACGTGCTCCTCCACCACCCCTACGACTCGTTCGCCACGTCGGTGCAGCGGTTCCTCGAGCAGGCGGCCGCCGACCCGCACGTGCTGGCGATCAAGCAGACGCTCTACCGCACGTCGGGCGACTCGCCGATCATCGACGCCCTCATCGACGCGGCCGAGGCCGGCAAGCAGGTGCTCGTCATCGTCGAGATCAAGGCGCGGTTCGACGAGACCAACAACATCCGGTGGGCACGCAAGCTGGAGCACGCGGGCTGCCACGTGGTCTACGGCCTGGTCGGGCTGAAGACCCACTGCAAGCTCTCGCTCGTGGTGCGCGACGAGCCCGACGGCATCCGTCGCTACACCCACATCGGCACGGGCAACTACAACCCGAAGACGGCGCGGCTCTACGAGGACCTCGGCCTCCTCACGGCCGACCCGCGCATCGGCGAGGACGTCGCCCACCTGTTCAACAACCTGTCCGGCTTCTCGCGCAACGCGTCCTACGACGAGCTGCTCGTCGCCCCCGACTCGGTGCGCACCGGCCTCGTCGAGCAGATCCACGCCGAGATCGCCCACCACCAGGCGGGGCGTCCCGCGCGGATCCGGCTCAAGGCGAACTCGGTCGTCGACGAGGCGATCATCGACGCGCTCTACCTGGCCTCGCAGGAGGGTGTGCCCGTCGAGCTGCTCGTGCGGGGCATCTGCGCCCTGCGGCCCGGGGTGCCCGGCCTGTCCGAGACCATCACGGTGCGCTCCGTGCTCGGCCGGTTCCTCGAGCACAGCCGCGTCTTCACGTTCGAGGCCGGCGGCGAGCCCCAGGCCTGGATCGGCTCGGCCGACATGATGCACCGCAACCTCGACCGTCGCGTCGAGGTGCTGGTGCGTCTGCCGTCCGCCCTCGGCGCCCGCGTCGAGAGCCTGCTCGACCTCGCGTTCGATCCCGACACGAACGCCTGGGAGCTCGACGCGGACGGCGTGTGGAACCGCAACACCGGCTCGGTGCACCTGCAGGAGAGCCTCGTCGACCGGCAGCGGCGCCGCCGGTCCTGACGCCCGTCGGGCGTGCGGTACGGCGCGGGCTCCCCCCGCGCCGTACCGCGAGAACGCGCGCGCGACCCCCGCGGTTTGTGACGCCGGAGTGACGTGCCCCTAGCATGGGGCGGCCGGTTCCCATCCAGCAGGAGAAGTCGTGGCTTTTCGTTTCCGCCCGGTCGAGGGTGCGTTCTTCGACCTCTTCACCCAGCAGGCCCAGCACCTGACCGTCGGAGCCGGCCTGCTCGCCGAGATGCTGGCCGACGGCGCCGACCACGAGGACGTGGCGCGCCGCATGCGGGATGCCGAGCACGCTGCGGACGAGACCACCCACGAGATCGTGCGGAAGGTGAACAGCACCTTCATCACCCCGTTCGACCGTGAGGACATCTACGGCCTGGCGTCGGGGCTCGACGACGTCATGGACGAGATGGACGAGGTCGTCGACATGATCCTGCTCTACGAGGTGAAGTCGCTGCCCGCCGAGCTGGGCGCCCAGGTCGAGGTGCTGCAGCGCTGCGCCGAGCTGACGGCCGAGGCCATGCCGCGGCTGCGCACCATGCAGGACCTCTCGGAGTACTGGATCGAGATCAACCGCCTCGAGAACGCCGGCGACAAGAACCACCGCCGCACGCTCGCGAACCTCTTCAGCGGCAACTACAAGGCGCTCGAGGTGCTCAAGCTGAAGGACATCGTCGAGGCGCTCGAGCGCGCCGTCGACGCCTTCGAGACCGTGGCGAACACCGTGGAGCAGATCGCGGTCAAGGAGTCCTGACGACGTGGAGCTCACCATCGTCATCGTGGTGGTCGTCGTCGCCCTGGTCTTCGACTACACGAACGGCTTCCACGACGCGGCCAACGCGATCGCGACGTCGGTCTCCACCCGGGCGCTGACCCCGCGCGTGGCCCTCGGCATGGCCGCTGTCATGAACTTCGTCGGCGCGTTCCTGGGCCAGGAGATCGCCAACACCGTCGCCTCGGTGATCACCATCCCCGATCCGACGACGCAGTCCGCGGCCGTGCACGGGTTGGTGATCGTGCTCGCGGGCCTCCTCGGCGCGATCACGTGGAACCTGGTCACCTGGTACTTCGGCCTCCCCTCCTCCTCGTCCCACGCCCTCATCGGCGGACTCGTCGGCGCTGCCATCGCCGGTGGCGCCGGCGTGAAGTGGGACGTCATCGTCGAGAAGGTCGTCATCCCGATGATCGCCTCGCCGCTGTTCGGCTTCGGCGCGGCGTTCCTGCTGATGCTGGCGATCATGTGGATCTTCCGCCGGCGCAAGCCCGGCCCGACGCAGCGCGGGTTCCGGGTCGCGCAGACCGTGTCGGCCGCCGCGATGGCGCTCGGCCACGGCCTGCAGGACGCCCAGAAGACGATGGGTGTCATCTTCCTGGCGCTCGTCACCGGCGGCTTCGCCGCCCAGTCCGACGGCCTCCCGTTCTGGGTCATCTTCTCGGCCGCCGCGGCGATCTCGCTGGGCACGTACGCCGGCGGGTGGCGCATCATGCGCACCCTCGGCCGCCGCATCATCGACCTCGACCCCGCCCGCGGCTTCGCCTCGGAGACGGTCGCGGCCGGCGTGCTCTACACGACCGCGTTCGTGTTCGAGGCGCCCATCTCCACCACGCACACCATCACCTCCGCCGTCATGGGCGCCGGTGCGACCAAGCGCTTCTCCGCCGTGCGCTGGGGCGTCGCGAAGTCGATCGTCGCCGCCTGGGTGCTCACCTTCCCCGCCGCCGGCCTCGTCGGCGCCGCGGGGTACTGGGTCGCGCACGTGCTGTTCGAGGTCGCGCCCTGACCCGCTGACGCTGGTTCCGTTCGCTGGGGCCGCTGCTCCCGGACGCCGGGGCCCTCTCGGACGTCATGCGCTGCGGTGGCGCGGCGCTGCTGCGTACTCCCTGACGTTCGGCACCGTGTTGCGTCGACACGGCGGCGTGTTGGGTGCACAACGTCAGGGACTATCCCCGGCTCGGCTCGATTCCCGAACCGAGCCGGCACCGCCTCACGAGGCGGATCGGTACCCCAGCAGGCGTACCCGGTCGTCGAGTGACAGCGCCCGGCGGGCCTCCACCGAGTCAGTCGGGGTCCACCACACCGGCGGGTCCACCGTCCACGATTGCTCGCGCCCTCCATCGCGGCTCGCTCGAGCGCGCTCCCAGATCCTCTGCAGACGTAGCGCACGAGCGTGGCGGTCTGCCCCTGCGACGATCGTCGCGTACTCCAGGCCGGCCGCCCGGAACCGCTCCTCCCGGTCCACGTCGTTGCGCCTCCGGACGGCATCGAGATGGATCACGCCGTCGTACTCGACCGCCAGCCCCACGGTCGGCTCCAGCAGATCCGGTGTGCCGAGATGGCGGCCCCGCCGGTCGAAGACAGGCCGATTCGTCATGACCGGCGGGAGGCCCGCGAGCTCGTGCCAGTCCCATCGGAGGTCGGACTCCGGCGGCGACCACACATTCTCGTCGACCAGCGGCACGGCGTCGCGGAGGATGCGTACGCCGGTGCGCCCGGTCCAGCGCCGTACCTGCTGCTTGAGCTCCGCCACCGAGACGAGGTCGTCGTACGCCGCCATCTCGGCAACGCGTACCGCTGCCCGCACGGATGACGACCACCGCATCTCGTCGGCGACCGCGCGGCAGGGAGTCGTGACCCGCACGCCGTCGACGACCGTGACTTCATCAGCGCGAAACGCTTCTGCTGACAGGCGGACTCCGGCTCGAGGGCGACGATCGAAGGTAGAGATCACCACCGCGACCGGCGCGCGCGATCCGTCCCCGCGTTCTCCGTCGAACCAGCGCGCGCCGCGCCACGTCAGGGCTGCCCACCCGGTCACGGCACCGGCGTGGCCCGCGAAGCAGGCCGCGGCCTCGAGGACCCGCTGCTCGGGCGATCCGTCGTCGACTCCCGCAGGGACGTAGAGGCCGCGGTGGGCGCGCCTCCAACCGCGCCGGAAGCTCGACCGGGGGAAGCCCTCCGTCCCGTCGTCCGCCCGGACCGGCACGCTGAGGTGGGGTCGGGCCACGGCGATCGCCCGTCTCAGGTCGGCAAGCGGTGAACGGTCCACCCGACGAGCGTGCGCCGCTTCC
Organism: Nocardioides zeae; assembly: GCF_030818655.1. Taxonomy (NCBI): domain Bacteria; kingdom Bacillati; phylum Actinomycetota; class Actinomycetes; order Propionibacteriales; family Nocardioidaceae; genus Nocardioides; species Nocardioides zeae. Next base: position 3,007,718 of record NZ_JAUTAN010000001.1, read on the forward strand.
GCGCGCGCCGCCACCGGCCATCCACAGGCCCGCGGGGCCAGGCTGTTGCCCCTCTTCGGCGGTAGTCCCTGACGTTCTGCATCCGACATGCCGCCCTTCGGGCGCGACACGGTGCGAAACGTCAGGGACTACCGCCGGAAAGGGGGCGGCAACGACGACAGCGACCGCGCGACACGCACGAAGGCCCGGCCGGCCACGGGCGACCGTGGCGGGCCGGGCCCTCGGGAGCGGATCAGCCGAAGCGGCCCGAGATGTAGGCCTCGGTGGCGTCGTTGTCCGGGTTGGCGAACATCTTCTCGGTCGAGTTGAACTCGACCAGGTGGCCGGGCTGGCCGGCGCCCTTGAGGTTGAAGAAGCCCGTCTCGTCGGAGACGCGGGCCGCCTGCTGCATGTTGTGGGTGACGATCACGATCGTGAACTGGGTCTTCAGCTCGTGGATGAGGTCCTCGATCGCCGACGTCGAGATCGGGTCGAGGGCGGAGCAGGGCTCGTCCATGAGGAGGACCTGCGGCTCGACCGCGATGGCCCGGGCGATGCACAGGCGCTGCTGCTGGCCGCCGGACAGGCCCATCCCGGGCTTGCCGAGACGGTCCTTCACCTCGCCCCACAGGTTCGCGCCCTTGAGGGAGCGCTCGACGATCGCGTCGGCCTCGCTCTTCTTCATGCGCTTGTTGTTGAGGCGGTTGCCGGCCAGCACGTTGTCGTAGATCGACATCGTGGGGAACGGGTTCGGGCGCTGGAAGACCATGCCGATCTGGCGCCGCACGGCCACCGGGTCGACGTTGGGGTCGTAGAGCGACTGCCCGTCGACGGAGACCTTGCCCTCGACGCGCGCGCCGGGGATGACCTCGTGCATGCGGTTGAGCGAGCGGAGGAAGGTCGACTTGCCGCAGCCGGAGGGGCCGATGAAGGCGGTGACCGAGCGTGCCCGGATGGTCATGTTGACACCCTGCACGGCGAGGAAGTCGCCGTAGTAGATGTCGAGGTCGGAGACGTCGATGCTCTTAGCCATGGTGGTGGGAGTTCCCTCTCAGCCCTGCTTGGGCGCCAGAATCTTGCCGAGTACGCGAGCGATCACGTTGAGCAGCATGACCAGCACCATCAGCACCAGTGCGGCTCCCCAGACGATCTCGATGTTGCCCTTGTTGCGCTCCGAGAAGATCAGCACGGGCAGGGTGGTCATGCTCCCGTCGAACGGGTTGAAGTTGGTGCGCTGCACGATGCCGGCGATGAGCAGCAGCGGCGCCGTCTCACCGATCACGCGCGCGACGGCGAGCGTGACACCGGCGATGATGCCACCGACCGAGGTGGGGAGCACGACGCGCACGATCGTGCGCCACCGCGGGGTCCCCAGGGCGTACGCCGCCTCGCGCAGGTCGTCCGGGACCAGACGCAGCATCTCCTCGGTCGCCCGCACGACCGTCGGGATCATGAGCAGCGACAACGCGACCGCGCCGCCCAGCCCCGACTGGTAGCCCGCCCCGAAGAGCAAGGTGAAGAGCGCGAACGCGAAGAGGCCGGCGACGATCGAGGGGATGCCGGTCATGACGTCGACGAGGAACGTGACGACGCGGGAGAAGGTGTTCTTCTTGCCGTACTCGATGAGGTAGATCGCGGTGAGGATGCCGACCGGCACCGAGATCAGCGCGGCGACGCCGGTGATGACCAGCGTGCCCATGATCGCGTGGTAGACGCCGACCGGCTGGTCCAGCGACGTCCGGTAGAAGCTGTAGGTGAAGAACGTGCCGCTGAGCGCCTGGGAGCCCTCGGCGACCACGGTCCACACCAGGCTGACCAGGGGTGCCAGGGCGACGAAGAAGGTCGCCCAGATGAGACCGGTCATGAGTCGGTCCGTCGCGGAGCGACGGTTCTCGACGACGAGCGACCAGACCGGCAGCGCGACGATGAAGACCAGCGCGCCGATCAGGACGGAGGAGACCGTCCCGAGACCGATCACCACGCCGGCGACGGCGACGGCCGCGGCGACGGCACCCACCATCAGGGGCGCCTGCCGGGGCAGGCGGCCGTGGGTGAGCGTCGGGAGCGACGCGGGCGGGGACTGGATGCTCATCCGGCAAGCTTCCTCTCGCTGCGGGCCACGGCCCACCGGGCCGCGAAGTTGATGGCGAACGTCAGCAGGAAGAGCACGAGACCCGTGGCGATGAGCACCTCGAGGGTGCCCTCCGACCGCTCCCGGTAGCGCAGCGCGATGTTGGCCGCGATGGACGGGGTGTTCGAGCCGCTGAACAGGTTGAAGGTGAAGAGCGTTCCGGGCGACAGCACCATGACGACCGCCATGGTCTCGCCGAGCGCGCGACCGAGGCCGAGCATGACGGCCGAGATGACACCGGACCGACCGTACCGGAAGACCGTCATCCGGATCATCTCCCACCGCGTGGCACCCAGGGCGAGGGCGGCCTCGCGGTGGAGCCGCGGCGTACGGGCGAAGACCTCGCGGCTGATGGCCGTGATGATCGGCAGGACCATGATCGCCAGCACGATGCCCGCGGTCGAGATCGAGCGGCCGCTGCTCACGACGTCACCGAAGAGCGGGATGAAGCCGAAGTGCTCGTGGAGCCACTCGTAGATCGGCACCAGCCGAGGCGCCAGGTAGATGCCGGCCCAGAGGCCGTAGACGACCGACGGCACGGCGGCGAGCAGGTCGATCACGTAGGCCACCGGCGTGCTGAGCCACGACGGGGCGTACTGCGTGATGACGAGCGCGATGCCGATCGCCAGCGGCACCGCGATGATCAGGGCGATCAGCGAGGCCACGATCGTGCTGGCCAGCAGGGGCCACACGTAGCCCCAGAAGCTGGAGCCGTACTTGGAGTACACCTCGGCCGGCTGCGTGAAGCCCGCGAACCCCTGGGTGAACAGGAAGACGAAGACGCTGGCCAGCGCCAGGAGGATCAGTGCGGCAGCAGCGATCGTGAGGGCCTTGAAGATCGCGTCGCCGCGGCCCGAGCGCTCGGAGATCCAGGACGGCGACGGGTCGCCGCCGGCTGGCGCTTCCTTGGTGGTCAGGATGGTGCTCACGGGCGAGGTCTCCTCCGGGCGACGTGAGAATCGGTGCAGTGGTCCGTGCACGCGCCCGGGGGTGTGACATCGTCACACCCCCGGGAGCGCCGTGCAGGAGCAGTCTGGATCAGCCGGCCGAGATGTTCTCGACGATCCCCTGGGCCTCGGTCGCGACCTCGGACGAGAGCGGCGCGGAGCCGGCGGCGTCGGCCGCGGCCTGCTGCCCCTCGTCGGACACGATGTAGGACAGGTAGCCCTTGACGTTGGCGGCCTCGGTGTCGTCGTCGTAGTTCTCGCACGCGATCAGGTAGGACAGCAGGATCACCGGGTAGGCGCCCTCCTCCGTCGTGGTGCGGTCGACGTCGGTCGCCATGTCGGTGGCGTCGCGGCCCTCGACGCGGGTCGACACCGCGACGACCTGGGCGGCGCCGTCGGCGGTCGGGGCGCTGAACGTGTCACCCACGCCGACCGACACGGTGCCGAGGTCACCGATCTGGCTCTCGTCGGCGTAGCCGATCGTGTTCTCGGTGTTCGTGATGAGCTCGACGACACCCGAGGTGCCCTCGGCCGCCTGCGACTGGCCGCCCGAGACGGGGAACGCGTCCTCGGCCTCGTAGGGCCAGTTGTCGGGCGCGGCCTTGCCCAGGTAGTCCGTGAAGTTCTTCGTGGTGCCCGAGTCGTCGGAGCGGTGCACCGGCGAGATGTCGGCGTCCGGCAGGTCGGCGTCCGGGTTGTCCTCGGCGATCGCCGGGTCGTTCCACTTCGTGATCTGGTTGTTGAAGATGTCCGCGATCACCGCGGGGCTGAGGTTGAGGCTGTCGACGCCCGGCACGTTGAACGCGATCGCGATCGGCGACACGTACGCCGGGATCTCGATGACGTTGCCGCCGCAGCGGTCGCCGGCCTCGCCGAGCTCGTCGTCGCTCAGGTAGGAGTCGGAGCCCGCGAACGACGTGGCGCCGTCGATGAACTGGCCGCGGCCGTCCGTCGAGCCGATGCCCTGGTAGTCGACGGTCAGGTTGCCGTCGTTGAGGCCCTGGATCGCGGTCGCCCACGCCTCCTGTGCCTTCTCCTGCGAGGTGGCGCCGGCGCCGCGGAGCTCGCCCGAGAGGCCCGAGGCGGCCGAGGGGGCGTCACCGCTGCCGGCGCCGTCCGAGCTGCCGCCCTCGTTGCCGGCACCGCAGGCCGAGAGGGTGAGGGCCAGAGCGGCCACACCGGGCACGACGTAGCGGAAGGAAGTGCGCTTCACTGCGGGTCTCCTGAGGTCTGCTGAGGATCACTGAACGAACTGACGCACGGAACGTAGGGAGACTTGGTGTACGGATCCGTCGGCGTCAGTGAACGAGCAGTGAACGGTGGTGACCCATCGGCAGACGCGAGGTCGGGCAGACGGTGAGCATCGGGTGAACTGGACCGGTGCACCCTTGACGGCATGACCTGGACCACACTCACCGTTACGCGGTCGTGACCTCCGTGGCGACGACGCGGCCGCGGCGGTGGTGGACGACGAGCGCCGCGCCCTTGTCGAGGGCCACCGGCGCGACCCCGAGCGCGTCGAGCACGAGCGGCAGCACCGGGCGGTGCGTGCACAGGACCGTGCGAGGCTCCTCGAGCAGGCGCGCCACCAGACGACGCACCCCCGCCGCGTTCGCGTCCTCCTCGCTCAGCACCGGCTCGAGCCGCGGCGTGAGGTCCTGCGCGTCGAGGAAGGGCTGCACGCTCTGCACGCAGCGCGTGCTCGGGGAGCTCACGACGGAACCCACGCCGTACGCCGCGAGCAGCGGCACCCAGCGGCGCGCCTGGTCGTGGCCGCCCGCCAGCAGGGGGCGCACCCGGTCGTCGGCGCGCCAGCGGTCGCGCGAGCGGGAGAGGCCGTGGCGGAGGACGACGAGGGTCGACGTGCGCCGCGGGCGGGCCATCGCCTCGTCGAGGGTGGCGACGTCGTGGGGGTAGGTGAGGCGGTCCCGGGCCTCGGCGACCGGCACCCAGGCGGCCTCGTCGATCTCCTCGCCGCGCCGGTAGCCGGCCACCTCGTCGTCGCCGACCACGCGGGCGGACCAGTAGGAGACCGTCTTCGCGCGGGGGCCGCCACGACCGACGACACCGTAGTGCTGGTCGGCCAACGGGGCGCCCAGGCGGACCCGGAGCCCGGTCTCCTCCTCGACCTCCCGCACCGCGGTCGCGACCACGTGCTCCCCGCGGTCGACCTTGCCCTTCGGGAAGGACCAGTCGTCGTACCGCGGACGGTGGACGAGGAGGACCTCCTTGCCGGGTCGCGTCACGACGGCACCCGCCGCGCGCACGGCCGGCCGGTCGCCCGCACCGGTCCCGGCGGACGGCGGCAGCTGCTCGCGGGGGACGGACCCGGGGAGGCGGCGCGACATGGGCACCATCCTCACACCCCGGGCCCGAGACTCCCGGACGGGCGGAGGGCTCAGTCGTCGTCGGGGGTGACACCGAGGATGCGGTCGATCTCCTCGGTCGTGAGGTGACGCTCGGAGCGGCTGGCCGCGACCATGAGATTGGTGGTGAGCTCGACCTCGCCCAGCAGCACGGAGTCCTCGAGGGTCACGTCGAACTGGTCGTTCACGGCCTCTCCTCCCTCGCGTGCGCGGACACCGGAGGGACGGTGCCCGCGGCCACCGGTGGGAAACCTCCGGGGAGGTTAAGGAACGCGTCGGCCCCGGTCGCCCGGGGGCGGGCGGTCGGCGTCAGGACGCGTCGGCCGACGCGAGCGCGGCGGCGAGCGAGTCGTGGATGACGAAGACCTTGGCGAGGCCCGTGATCCGGAAGATCTTGAGGAGCCGGTCCTGGCTGCAGATCAGCTGCAGGGAGCCGTTGTTGGCGCGGACCTTCTTGAGACCGCCGACGAGCACGCCCAGCCCGGTCGAGTCGAGGAACTCGACGCCCTCCATGTCGATCACGAGGTCGTAGGTGCCAGCGGCCACGAGCTCGGTGATGCGGTCGCGGAGGCGCGGCGCCGTGTAGACGTCGATCTCGCCACCGACGGCGACGATGGTCTTGCCATCGGCCTCGCTGGTCGCAAGAGTCAGGTCCACGTCGTCTCCTCAGGCACGCGGGTGCATGCATCGGGCCACTTGCCGGGCACCGTACCCGAGAAGGTGCCCGGCCTATCAAACCATGATCCCCCGACGGGCCGCAGGAGGACGCCGGAACCGCTGTGCCGGGCCCCGCCGATGCCAGCAACGTCGGTGCCGCTTGCCAGACTCCCGCCCCATGGACGGTCGCGGTGAGCACGAGGCGGGGCACACCGCCTCGCCCGCGGCGTCCCTGGCGCGCCTGACGTCGCCGCACGACCGCTCCGAGCGCCTGCGGCACGTCCGCGTGCTGCCCCGGCGGGAGGCCGTGACCGCCGCGTGGCCCGACTGGGTGCACCCCGCGGTGCGCGACGGGTACGCCGCGGAGGGGGTGGCCGCGCCCTGGGCCCACCAGCGGACCGCCGCGGACCTCGCCCACGGCGGGACCCACGTCGTGCTGGCCACGGGCACGGCGTCGGGCAAGTCGATGGGCTACCTCCTGCCGGCGCTCACGACCCTGCTCGACGCGCGCACCTCCCGCGGCACCCGCGGGGCGTCCACCCTCTACGTCGCGCCCACCAAGGCCCTGGCGTCCGACCAGCTCGCCGCCGTCGAGCGCCTCGGCACCGGCGTGCGCGCGGTCACGCACGACGGGGACAGCCCGACGGAGCTGCGGGACTGGACCCGGGACCACGCCGAGTACGTCCTCACCAACCCCGACATGCTCCACCACTCGCTCCTGCCCGGGCACCACCGATGGCCCGCGTTCTGGCGGGGGCTCCGGTACGTCGTGGTCGACGAGTGTCACCACTACCGCGGGGTCTTCGGCGCCCACGTCGCCCAGGTGCTGCGGCGGGTGCGGCGCATCGCGGCCCACCACGGCAGCGAGCCCACCTTCGTGCTCGCCTCGGCCACGGCGGCCGAGCCCGCCGACACCGCCCACCGGCTCACGGGTCTCGACGTCGTGCCGGTCACCGAGGACGCGTCGCCGCGGGGCAGCGTCACCCTCGGCATGTGGCAGCCGCCGCTGACGTCGCACCAGGGCGAGAACGGCGCACCAGTGCGCCGCGCCGCCGGCTCGGAGGCGGCCGACCTGCTCACCGACCTCGTCGTCGACGGAGTCCGCACGCTCGCCTTCGTGCGGTCGCGGCGGGGCGCCGAGCAGGTGGCCCGCACCGCGAGGGAGCACCTGGCCGACGTCGACCCGGGCCTGCCGGCGCGGGTCTCGTCGTACCGCGGCGGCTACCTGCCCGAGGAGCGGCGCGAGATCGAGCGGGCCCTGCGCTCCGGCGAGCTGCTGGGCCTCGCGGCCACGAACGCGCTGGAGCTCGGCATCGACGTGGCGGGCCTCGACGCCGTGCTCGTCGTCGGCTTCCCCGGGACGCGCGCGGCGCTGTGGCAGCAGGTCGGGCGCGCGGGCCGGGCGCAGCAGGACTCCCTGGGGCTGCTCGTCGCCCGCGACGACCCGCTCGACACCTTCCTCGTCGCCCACCCCGAGGCGCTCCTGGACGCGCCCGTCGAGCAGACGGTGTTCGACCCCGACAACCCCTACGTGCTGGCGCCGCACCTCTGCGCGGCCGCCGCCGACCAGCCGCTCACGGACGCCGACCTCCCGCTCTTCGGGCCGACGGCCCCGGTGCTCCTCGACCAGCTCCTCGCGGCCGGCCTGCTGCGGCGTCGGCCGGCGGGCTACTTCTGGACCGACCGACGGCGGGCGAGCGACCTCGCCGACCTGCGGTCGAGCGGCGGCGCGCCGGTGCAGCTCGTGGAGGCCGGGAACGGCCGCGTCATCGGCACGGTCGACGCCGCGCGGGCGCACGGCGAGGCGCACGAGGGCGCGGTCTACGTGCACCTGGGCGAGACCTGGCTCGTCGACAGCCTCGACCTCGACGAGCACGTGGCGGTGCTGCAGCGGTCGGACCCGCCGTACTCCACCTCCGCCCGCGAGGTGACCGACATCCGCATCGTCGAGGAGCAGCGCGGCGTCGACTGGGGCGGGTGCCGCCTCGCGTTCGGGACCGTCGACGTCAGCCACCAGGTGGTCGCCTTCCTCCGCCGTCGCGAGCCCGGGGGCGAGGTGATCGGCGAGCAGGCCCTCGACCTCCCCGTGCGGTCGCTCCGCACGGCCGCCGTGTGGTGGACCGTCCCGCCCTCCGTCGTCGCCGACCTCGAGGGCCGCGGGGTCGCCGCCGGGGACCTCCCCGGCGCCGCCCACGCGGCCGAGCACTGCTCCATCGGCCTGCTGCCGCTCTTCGCCACCTGCGACCGCTGGGACATCGGCGGCGTGTCGACCGTCGTCCACCCCGACACCGGGAGGCTGACCGTCTTCGTCCACGACGGCCACCCCGGTGGAGCGGGCTTCGCCGAGCGCGGCTTCGAGGCCGCGCCGGACTGGCTCCGCGCGACCCGGGCGACCATCGCGGACTGCGAGTGCACGGACGGCTGCCCGTCCTGCGTGCAGTCCCCGAAGTGCGGCAACCAGAACAACCCGCTGGACAAGCACGCGGCGCTGCTGCTGCTCGACGCGCTGCTGCGTCATGCGCCGCCCCCGGCGCCCGGCGGACGGGCCGGACCGGCCGGACCGGCGCGGGCCACGCCCTCGACGACGGCCTCCCACCCGCCCGGGTAGTCCCGGCGCACCGCCACCACCACCCGCACGTCGCGGTCCAGCACCTCGCAGGAGGTCAGCTCCGCGCCGTTGCGCCCGGCCGTCGCCGCGGCGGCCGCGCACGGGTCGCCCTCCGCGACGGCACCGGCACCCGCGAGCGCCGCCAGGTCGGCGGCCGCCTGGGCCCGGCGGTGCTCGACGAACAACCCCGCCCCCACCGCGAGGACCACCGCGACGGCGCCCAGGACGGCAACCATCGCCAGCGCCGTCACGGTGGCCGCGCCGCGTTGGTCGCCGTGGACGTGGCCCGACACCCTCACTGCTCCTCCCGGGCGGCCACCGCGGTTGCGCTCAGCGGCACCGAGGGCGCCCAGGCGAGGAGGGAAGGTCCCTCGACCCGCACGTGCACGGTCGCGGTCACCTCGGACTCCCCCGTCGCCACGGTCACCGTCGCGCCGTCCGGAGCCACCCGCCGGCCCGCCGCGACGCTCGCGGCCGTGCCGTCGTCCCGCGCCGCGGCGCGGGCGGCCTCGCGCGCCGCGTCGACGACCTGGACCTGCACGAGCGCCAGCCCGACCATCCACGTCAGCGCCAGGGTGACGAGCACCAGCAGCGGGAGCACCATGACGGTCTCGGCCGTGACGGCTCCCCGCTGGTCCCGGCGCCGACCCGCGCGGAGGCGGGCCGGGAGGACGCACCCGCTCCGCGCGGGTCGGCGCCGGCCCATCAGCCGATGCCGATGAGTCCGAGCACGTGCTCGAACATCGACGTCAGCATCTGGTTGCCGAGACCACCGGTGAGCAGCTGGTAGGCCAGGCCGGCGAGGCCGGCCCCGGCGGCGGTGCCCACGGCGTACTCCGCCGTCGTGATCCCCCGCTGGTCGCGGGCGCCACCGGCGCTCCGGCCCAGCAGCCGCGCGACGCGTCGCCGCGCGCTCCACGTGAGGTGCATGGTCATCCCCCTTCCGGTCGGTGGGACCGTCCCGCCGACCTGGGACGACCCTCGCCCGTCGACGGGCCCCGCGGTCGGGACGACGACCAGGCTGGGGACGACGGGCTCCCCGGGGCCGCCTGGGGAGAGCGAGCGGGTCACCACCGCAGTCCCTCCACAGCGGCCGCGACGAGCGGCACGATCCCGAGCAGGAGAAACGCCGGCAGCAGGCACAACCCGAGGGGAACGGCCGCGCGGACGCCCACCGCCCGCGCACGGTCCTCGACCCGGGCGCGCGCCTGCTCGTCGAGCTCCTCGGCCAGGGCGGCCACGGCGTCGGTGACGACCATGCCCGCCTCGTGCGAGCGCGCCATGACGCGCGCGAGCGGCGCCAGCCCCGGGCTGTCCGCCGCGAGCCGGGTCCACACCTCGCCCGCGTCGAGGCCCAGCTCCAGGCGAGCGGCGACGGGGGCGAGCTCGTCGGCGGCAGCGCCCGGTAGCGCCGCACGCGCCGCTCCGAGCGCCGTGGCGGGCCCGGAGCCCGACGCCAGCGCCGCCCCGAACAGCTCGACGAAGGCCGGGAGCTCGCGCACCAGGCGGGCTCGTCGTCGCCGCGCCTCCGCCGGCTCCGCCCGCCGCAGCAGCACCCACAGCCCCACCGCGGCGGCTGCGGCCGCAGGCCACGCGAGCGGCCCGCTGAGGAAGGTGCCGACACCGAGGGCGGCGGAGGCACACCAGAGCGGGGCCAGCCGCCGCACACGGTCGTCCCGCGGGGCCGGCGGACCGGCGGCGGGCGGTGCGGGCCCGCCGACCCGCGGCGGTACGGCGAGGGCGACCGCCGCCGCGGCCCCCACGGCCGCGAGGAGGACGAGGCCGGTCCCGTCGCTCACCGGACCTCCAGGACGTCGTCCGCGATGCGCTCGATCCACAGCAGGCCGGCCGCGCCGAACGCCAGCCCGGCCGCCAGGCAGCCGAGCCCCAGGGGCGTGACGAGGAGGAAGTGGACCGGGTTGCCGCCCGTCGTGCCGCCGACGAGGAGGGCGACGAGGGGCAGGCCCGCCATGAGACGCGCCGTGGCTCGAGCCGAGGCGAGCTCGGAGGCGACCACACGACGGGTCGCCTCCGTCCCGCGCACGAGCCGGGCGACCCGTGCGAGGGCGTCAGCGAGCCCGGCACCCGTGCGGGCGCTGATCTGCCACGCCGCGGCGACCAGGTCCAGCGCGTCCGCGCCGGGCGTGGCGGCCAGGGCCCGCCACGCGGCGACGGTGTCGGCCCCGAGGGCGTCGGCGCGACGCACGGCGTCGACGGCGGGCCACTCCTCGCCCGCCGCCGCGAGGGCGACGGACGGCGCACGGCCCGCCCGCAGCTCGCCCGCCAGGAGCTCGCAGAGGCCGACGACCCGCTCCCGGTTACGCGCGGCCGCCCGGCCCTCGCGCCGACGCCGCAGGAGGGTGCGCGCTCCCAGCACGACACCGGTGGCCAGCAGCGCCCACACCGCGGCCCGGACCCCGCCGACCACGGCCGCCGCCGTGCCCGCCGCGGCGACCGCCGCGGCGACGGCGGTGCGCCGACGAGGTGCGGGCCCGGCCCCTCCACCCGCCACCGGCCCCGCGCGCCCGGGAGGCGTCGCCGGGCTCGGTCGCCACCCGACCAGCACCGCGGTGGCCGCCGCCGTCGCGGCGAGCAGCAGTCCACCGGCGTCGGGGACGGCGCTCACGACGGCTCCCCCGCGTCGCGGTCGAGCAGGCGCGCGAGCCGGTCGACACCCGCGTGCTCGACGAGGCGACCGGCGGCGTCGAACGCGACGGCGACCCGGGTCTCGACGAGGCCGTCGTCGCGGCGTACGGGCACGGCGACCTGGGCGAGCCGCCGGCGGCCGTCACGGCCGCGTGCGACGTGGAGCACGACGTCGAGCGCGGCGGCGACCTGCGCGTGCGCCGCCGCCCGGCTGAGCCCGGCTGCCTGGGCGAGCGCCTCGATGCGGGCGACGACGTCGCCCGCCCCGTTGGCGTGGATGGTGCCGCAGCCGCCCTCGTGGCCGGTGTTGAGCGCCGCCAGCAGGTCGACCACCTCGGCGCCGCGGACCTCGCCCACGACCAGGCGGTCCGGTCGCATGCGGAGCGCCTGCCGCACGAGCGTGCGGACGGTGACCTCGCCGGCGCCCTCGACGTTCGGGGGGCGGGCCTCGAGGGCGACCACGTGGGGGTGGTCGGGCCGCAGCTCGCTCGCGTCCTCCACGAGGACGATCCGCTCGTCGTGGGGCACCAGGCCGAGCAGGGCGCCCAGCAGGGTCGTCTTGCCCGTGCCGGTGCCGCCGCTGACGAGGAACGCGAGCCGCCGGGCGACGACGCGCCGCAGCAGGCGCGCCCCGGGCCCGCTGACCGCACCGCGGGCCTCGAGGTCCTCGAGCCCGAACCGGCCGCGCGGCGGCACCCGGAGGCTGACCAACGTGCCCGGGCGCGCGACCGGCGCCAGCACGGCGTGGAAGCGCGTGCCGTCGGCGAGGCGGGCGTCCACGTGGGGCACCGCGTCGTCGAGCCGCCGGCCGGCCTGCGCGGCGAGACGCTGCGCGAGCCGCCGCACGGCGGCCTCGTCCGGGAACCGGACGTCGGTGAGCTCGAGACCGCGACCGACGTCGACGTAGACCTCCGCCGGGCCGTTGACGAGGACGTCCGAGACGCCGGGCCGGAGGAGGAGCGGGTCGAGCGGGCCGGCCCCGAGCACCTCCCGACGCAGCTCCTCGTGCACGGCGAGCACCGTCGCGTCGCCGACCGGGCGGCCCTGGGCCCGCAGCGCGGCCGCGACCCGTGCCGGCGTGACGTCGCCACCCTCACCGGCGAGCCGCTCGCGCACGAGGTCGACCAGCGGGCCGACCGCGCCCACCGCGGCGCTCATGCCGCCCCTCCCGCCGACCACCGCGGCGCGTGCTCGGGGAGCAGGGCGAGCACGTCGCGACCAGCGCGGACGAGGCCCCGCGATGGCCGGAGGCCACCGATGCCGAGATGGACGTCCTCGACCGCGCGGCGACGCTCGGGCAGGCGCGCGACGACGGGGGCTCCGACGGCACCCGCCACGACGGCCTCGTCCGCGGCCCGCCCGCGGAGCACCACGCCCACCGGGACGCGGGCGCCGAGGCCGTCGACCCGGAGGCCCGCGGCCACCAGTCCCGGTGCGGTGCCCGGCACCACGACCACCGCGAGGTCGCTGCGGGCGAGCACGTCGTCGGCCACCGGCGTCCTCGCGGCGCCCGACGTCGACGACGACCGTGGCGTGCGCCTTCGCAGCCGCCGCCAGCACCTCGGCCAGCACCGCGGGGTGGGGCAGCGGCCGGTCCGCACGCCCCCGTCCACCACCGGTGCCGCGGCCCGCGTCGTCCCAGGCGAGCACCCGCAGGCCTCCGCGACCGGGCAGCGCGTCACGCAGCGCCGGACCGCTGAGGCGGCCGACGACGTCGTCCAGCGCGGACCAGCGGATGCCCGCGACCGTCTCCAGGCCGAGCACCCGGTCGACGCCCGCTCCGGCCGGGTCGAGGTCCACCACGAGGGCCGGAGCGTCCTCGGCGGCGAGGAGCCCCAGCAGGCAGGCCAGCGTCGTCGCCCCGGCACCGCCCGTCGCCCCGGCCACCGCGACGGTGCGCGCGGCGTGCGGCACCGCCTCCTGCGCGGCCAGCAGCTCCCCCAGCCACGCCTCGCCGTCGGGCAGCACCACCACGCCCTCGGCCCCGAGCCCCAGCGCCGCTCGCAGCGCCTCCTGCCCGACCTCCGCGCTCGCGACCACGTGCACCTCCGCGCGCCGCGCCGGGCGCCGCTCCGCGAGCTCGACCGCGACGTCCTGGCCGACCAGCACGAGCGGGGCCCGGCGCCAGGCGGCCAGCGCCTCGGTGGCACCGGCGGTCACGTGCAGGCTGGTGCCGGACGCCGCGGCCAGGCGCTCCACCCGGGCCGCCAGCGCGGCCGCCCGGGTCACGAGCACCGGGCGGGTCGGGGGCGGCGGGGCAGCGCGGAGCTCGGCGGCGGTCGGACCGGGGCGACGGCGTCTCATGGGTCCGACGATGCGTCGGGGGCGGGGCGCGGCGTACCGCTCCGGGCGGACCTGGGGACGAGCACGTCCGGCAGGGCGCCTGGGGACGGGGAGCGGGCCCGCGGACGACCCGGAACGTTCCACCTCCCCAACGCCCGGCGGAGGGGGGAGCGTGGGCTCCCTGGCCCCAGGTCCCCGCTCCCCGTCGAAAGGCGGCCCCCCGTGCCCGACGTCCCGTCCACCGCGCTCCCCCCGCACGTCGCCCTCCGGATCGCGGTCACCACGGGGCGACGCACCACGCGCAGCGACCTCGTCGTCGTCGGCAGTCGCGGCTCCGTCCACACCCCGCTGGGCTCGCCCGACGCGACCATCAGCGAGTTCCCCGTCAGCCGGCTCTGGCCCACCGTCCGCGCGCTGCTGCCCGCCGACAGCGTGGCGCGCACGGCGCCCGCCGTCACCCCCGCAGCCGACCGCGTGCCCGTCGACGCGGAGGAGACGGCCGTCCTGCCCGCGCTGGTGCGCCACGCGGTCACCGTGACGGTGACCGCCCGCCCGACCGGCACCGACGCACGGTCGAACGGGCCGCGGACGCGCGACACCCTCGCGCTGCGCACGTGGCTGCTGACCGCGCGGGACCTGTACTCCGTCACGGCCGCCGCGGACGGCTCGACCACCGTCCTGCGGGAGCGCGCCGGGGCGATCGCGGCGACCCTGCAGTGGGACGTGGCCGGGGCGCTCGACCACCTCGTCGGCACGCTCGCCGCGACCGGGGCGGCCTGATGAGCACCGTCACCCACGGGATGGACACGGCGGCCGGTCTGGCCGCCGCGGACGACCTGACGGGCGGGGCCGCGCAGATCGACGCCCTCGCCGCGCGGCTCGACGCCGCGCTCGCGGACTTCGACTGGTGGGGCCCGGACGCCGAGCGGGTGCGCTCCGACTGGTCGTTCACCCAGCGCCCCCACCTCGAGCTGGTGGCCGAGCACCTCTCCGAGCTCGCCCTCCGGCTCCGGGCGGAGGCGGACGAGCAGGACCGCGCGTCCGGCGGCACGGGCGAGGGCGGCACGGCGCCGGCCGGCCCGGGAGCCGCCCCGCAGCGCGGTCTGCTCGACCGCATCGGCGCCTGGATCGGTGACCGCCTGCAGGCCGGCGGCGTCGCCCTCGGGCGCTTCCTGGGAGCGGCGACCGACCTCCAGGGCAAGGTGGTCGACGTCCTGACCGGCCAGCGCGACTGGAGCGTGTCCGCCATCGCGGCGAGCGCGCTCGGCACGGTCGGCACCGCCCTCGGGGTCGGCGTGAACCTGGGCACCGGCGTGGACCAGCGCTGGCTCGCGGGCGGCCGCGGCGTGGCCGGCGACCCGGTCGCGGTGCCGACGTCCGACACCGGGCTCGGCCACCGCCCCGCCCTCGAGGCGCCACGCTCCCTCGACACGATCATGCAGTCGGTGACGGACGCCTACGCGAACGGCACGGCCGAGGGCAGCAACGGCGAGGTGCGCATCGTGCGGGTCGACAACGGCACCGGGCCCCCGGCGTACATCGTCAACGTCCCCGGCACCGAGACCTGGACGCCGTCGGCGGGGAGCATGCCGCGCGACCTGTCGGCGAACCTGCAGCTCATGGCCGGCAACCCGACGGCGGCGGCCGAGAGCGTCCGGGCGGCCATGGAGCGCGCCGGGATCCCCCCGGACTCCCCGGTGCTGCTCGTGGGGCACTCCCAGGGCGGCATGATCACCGGCCACCTGGCGACCGACCCCGCCTTCCGGGAGCGGTTCAACGTGACCAACATGGTCACCTACGGCGCCCCGGTCGACCACCTGGACGTCCGCGGCGTCGACGTCCTGCAGATGGGCCACACGCTGGACCCGGTCCCCCGCACCGACCTCGAGGGCCTCGGCACCTCCCACACCCCGACCAGCCGGCACGTCGACCTGCCGAGCCCGGGCGCGTGGAACGACGTGCTCACCAACCACAGCCACGAGGCCTACATCCGCTCGGTGCACGACGCGCTCGCGTCCGACACCCCGCTCGGGGCGGAGCTGCGGGCCTACCAGTCCTCGGGGTCCATGGCGCCGTTCCTCGTCGGGCCCGACGGCTCGGGCCGCCGGGCGACCGCCGTCGACGTACCGGTCCAGCGGCTTCCCGACTGAGGGGTCCCGCCGGCCGCCCGGATCGGTGAGGATGGGCCCATGGGGTGGATGACGCGGCTGCTGGGCGGCTCCGGTCGCAGCGACGCGCAGGTGCAGGCGCAGCTCGTCAGCGCCGTCCGCGCGCTGCCGGGGGTCACCGACCAGGACCTCCTGCTCCGCACCGACGCGAGCGGCGGAGGGTCCCTGCGCGGGCACGTCGCCGTCGCGGACGCCGCGTCCTTCGAGCAGGCCCTCGCCGCATTCGGGCGGGTGCTGGGCCGGGACGGGAGCCGGGTCGCCGTGTACGCCGTGGGGCGGCTCCCCGACGGCACCGTGATCGGTCCCACCGACGTCGGGTTCCGGTCGCGACCCTCGGGCGCGGAGCTGCACGAGCGTTACTCCTGACCCCCGGGCCGACGCGAGCAGCAGCCCACCGGCGACGGACGAGACGGCTATCCTCACGACCATGCCGGAGCGCACCGGAGCCCAGGGCCGCCGCACCGCGGCGTTCTTCGACCTCGACAAGACGATCATCGCGAAGTCGAGCACGCTCGCGTTCTCGAAGCCGTTCCAGGCCGGCGGCCTCATCTCCCGACGTGCGGTGCTCCGCTCGGCGTACGCGCAGTTCGTCTACCTCGTCGGCGGCGCCGACCACGACCAGATGGAGAAGATGCGGCAGTTCCTCTCCGCGCTCACCGCGGGCTGGGACGTCGCGACGGTGCGGGAGATCGTCGCCGACACGCTCCACAACGTCGTCGACCCGCTGGTGTACGACGAGGCCGTCACCCTCATCGAGGAGCACCGCCTCGCGGGTCGCGACGTCGTGATCGTGTCGACCTCGGGCTCGGAGGTGGTGGAGCCGATCGGCGCGATGCTCGGCGCCGACCGGGTCGTCGCCACCCGCCTCGTCGAGGAGGACGGCCGCTACACCGGCGAGATCGCCTACTACGCCTACGCCGAGGAGAAGGCCAACGCGGTCCGGGCGCTGGCGGAGGAGCGCGGCTACGACCTGGACGCCTGCTACGCCTACAGCGACTCGATCACCGACGTGCCGATGCTGGAGGCGGTGGGCCACCCGTACGCCGTGAACCCGGACCGCGACCTGCGGAAGGTCGCGATCGCGAACGAGTGGCCGGTGCTCGTCTTCACCAAGCCCGTGGCGCTGCGGAGCCGGCTGCCGCCGGCCGGGCCGACGCTCGCGGCGCTGGCGCTCGGCGGGGCGCTCACCGTGGCGGGCGTGGTCTGGACCCAGGTGCGCAGGCGCCGCGAGCCGGTCTGAGCGCACGCGGTCGGGACGACGCCGGGATCGGAAGTTACCGACCAGGAACCCTTGCGTGACGTGGATCACAGAGGCACAGTGGGTGCCACGCAGCACCCCGGATCCGGAACCGGGAACTCCACAGGGACTTCACGCACCACCGGGTACCCACGCGGCGACCCACCCTTCTGACAGGGCGCACGCCGACGGGAGACTCCCGCGGCGGCAGATGAGTGCACGCTTGGTAGCCAGCGGCGGTGCGTGTCAGCGACGGCCCCCGGATCCACGCGACTCCGGGGGCCGTCTGCTGCCCGGACGACCCCGGACGACCCCGGACGACCTCAGACGGCCCCGGACGACCTCAGACGGCGTCGCGGCGCAGCGGGCTCGCCTCGGCCCCCGCCGCGTAGGCCTCGGCGGCGTAGAGCAGCCAGGCGTGCACGCCGGACGCGCTGCCGCTGCGGTAGCCGCGGAGGTTCGACTCGTACTCCGCCCGCACCGCCAGGTGCCCCGCCTCCGGGACGACGAGGGACTTCTCGTCGAGCCCGCGGGCGACGAGGACCAGCCGCTCGGCCGCGCGGGCCACGATGCCGTTGTGGGACGGGAACGGGGCGGCGCAGGCGATCTCGGCGTGGACGACGGCCGCGACGACCAGCGCCGGCACCTCGCGGGAGCTGAGCAGCAGGTCCGCCGTGCTCCGCAGCCGGGCCGCGCTCTCCGCGTCCCGCGGGCGCCCGAGACGCTCGTCGGGCAGGGCCCCGGCCGCGGCCAGCGCGTGCAGCCGCGCGAAGGCCATGAGCGGCGCCGTGCGCAGCTGGGGCGCGAGCCCGAGCAGCTGGGTGGAGACCCGCACGGCGTCCTGGGCGACCTCGTCGCCCGCACCCTCGCGCACCTCCGCCAGGGTCGAGGCCGAGCCCTCCAGCACCGCGCTGGCGTGGGCCCCCCGCAGCAGGGACTCGGCGGTGAGCTCGGGCGAGGTGCGGCGCAGTCCCCGGTCGCGCAGCATGACGTCGATGCCGTCCCGCGCCGCGGCGTACGCCGATCCCACCCCCTCGAGGGCGACGAGGTGGCTCAGCGGGTCGGGCGCGGCGTCGGGCACGAGCGCGAGGGTATCGACCCGCCGCCGCCTCCGCGGTCGTGGTGCCAGGCCTGCGGAAAGTGGAGGCCTCGCACCACGACCGCGGGAGGGGGAGACGCACCCCGAGCAGCAACAGGGAGCCGCCCCGCGAGGGGCGACTCCCTGTCGACTGGTGGAGCAGGTGGTACGGGGATCAGCGGATGATGCGGACCCCACGGGTCGAGGCCGACGGGGCCGTGAGGGTGTTGCCGTCGATCCAGACCGTGATGAGGTGGTTGCCCACGCGGCCGGGGGGCATCGTGAACTTCGCGCGGCCGCTGACGACGAGGACCTGGTAGCCCTTGCCGCCGTAGGAGATGTTCGCGCGACCCGTGTAGGGGACGCCGCTGGAGTTGCCGACCTGGATCCCGAGGGTCGGCGTGGCGCCGGCCTTCACCGGGTTCGGCACCGTCAGCAGCACCACGGACGGCGCGCGGCCGATCGTGACCCGCACGCCGACGGCGGAGCGGGCGGTCTGGGCGTCACCGCTGTAGTAGAAGCCGATGTTGTAGGTGCCCGGCTTCCAGTTGCTCGGGACGGTGGGACGGGCGACGCCGTTGACGACCGTGGCCGTCTGGCGGTAGCCGTTCCAGCGCATCTCGACCGTGCCGGTCGCGGTGGCGTCCGACGTGATGCGGATCGGGACCTGCACGCCCTTGCCCACCGTGGTGGTGACGGCCGTGGCCGGGCCGGTGGCGGTGGACGCGGTGCGCTCGTCGACGACGGCGATCGGGCCGACGGCCGTTCCGGTGGGCTCGGCGACCAGGTAGATCTCGTCGCCCTCGTAGGCCGACAGCGGGACCTCGACGGCGATGGTGGCCGCACCGGCGGTGACGGTCGCCTCGCCGGCGACGTCGACGACCTCGCCCTCCTCGTCGACCACGTAGGCCGTGAGGTCGGTGTTCGCGGGCGAGCCCAGCGACGTGAGGTCGAGGTTGCTCACGCTGATCTCGGCGGTGTCGCCGATGCCGAGCACGGTGGGCATGCCGGGCGCGACGACCTGGTGCTTGGCGAAGTCGGGCTCGATCGGGCTGGCGTCCTCGAGGTAGGAGAACCAGAGCTCACGGTCGACGAGACCGGTGTCGCGCGTGGTGCCGAGTTTGAAGGCGCTGAAGAAGTCGCCGCCGCCCGCCAGGAAGCTGAACGTGGAGACCGTGTAGGTCTCCTCCGGCTGCACCAGCACGCCGTCGATCCAGATGTTCTCGACGCGGCTGCCGGCGGGGGCCGCCGGGTTCGTCGTGATCGCGACGTTGTCGGAGGTGCCGAGACGCAGCGTCGAGCTGCGACCCTCGACGGGCCACTGCTGCTCGAAGACCTGCGCGAGCTCGTCACCCGTCAGCTCGACGAGGGAGACGTTGTTGAGGAACGGCAGCACGTTGTTGGCCTCGGCGACGGTGACGACACCGTCGGTGTTGGCCGGGTTGCTGGTCGTGTTGCCCGCGTAGAGCAGGTCGTCACGCAGACCACCGGGGTTGGTGATGCCGAGGTCGGGCGTGCCGATGTTCTCCGGGACGCCGTCGCGCAGCGCGTTGCCGACGAGCGTGCCGAGGGTCGACTCGACCGAGCGGTCCGTCGCGCCCGGGGCGCTGTAGGCGCGGGTGATGTCGGCGGTGATCTCGCCGACCGGCTCGTTGCCCACCTCGGCCGCGTACTCCAGGGCCTCCTTGGTGATCGCGTCGACCGCGGCGACGCGCGGCAGCGTGGTGTCGGCGGTGGCGACGCGGGCGACGTTCGCCTGCGTGTACGCCGAGACGTCACCGCTCTCGCTGTCGACCGTGAGCGTGACCTGGCCGATGTTCTCGCCGTACTGGCCCGCCTGCAGCACCGGGCGCGTGCGGTCCGTGCCGGGGACGGGCGCGTCGTACGCGTACTTCTGGTGCGTGTGACCCGTGAAGATCACGTCGACCGCGGCGCTCGTGCCATCGACGATCTCCGCGAACTCGGGCCGGTTCGCCTTGGCCGCGTCGAGCCCGGTCGTCAGGTTCGCGCCCTCGTGGTACTGCGCGACGATGATGTCGGCCTCGCCGTTGGCGGCGTCGCCGTCGGACAGCTGGCCTGCGACGCGGTTGACCGCCTCGACCGGGTCGCCGAAGTCGATGGTCTCGACGCCCGAGGGCGACACGATGTCCGGCGTCTCGAGCGTGACCGCGCCGACGACGCCGACGGTCAGGCCGCCGACCTCGAACTCGGCGTACTCCGGCAGCGCCGGCGTGTCCGTGCCCTTCTGGTAGACGTTCGCCCCGAGGTAGTCGAAGTCGACCGTGTCCGCGACGAGACCGGTGAGGTTGTCGTAGCCCTGGTCGAACTCGTGGTTGCCGACGCCCGACGTCGCGACGTCGAGGGCGTTGAGCACCTCGAGGGTCGGGACGTCCTCCTGCACGGCCGAGGCGAAGATGCTCGCCCCGATGCTGTCGCCGTTGCTCATGAGGAGCGTGTTCGGGTTCTGGGCCCGCAGCTGCTCGATCGTGGTGGCGAACTTGGTGGTGTTCGCGTCGATGCGGCCGTGGAAGTCGTTGAAGTTGAGGAGCTGGATCGAGACGGGTGCGGCACTCGCCGACGGCGCGAGCGCCACCGGCACGACGGCGCACAGACCGGCCGTGACGGCGAGCGCCGACAGCCGGGCAGCGCTCACGCGCAGGCGGTGGGTCTGGGAACGGGACAACGGTCTACCTCTCGGAAGGTAAGGGGTGGCCTCGGCACGCTAACCCGTGAATCTCCTGAGGGATACGTGTACGGAGATGAAGGATCCGTAACGAACTGGGCAAGCGGACGACCCGGGTCCGCGACCCGTCGACGGCGGCGGACGCGGCGGAGCGGGCACGCCGCGCGGCGTGGCGAGCGACCGGGCGCCCCTCCGCGCCGGTAGCCTCTGGCCCACCATGGACCGTCTGTCCGACCGCACCCGCGCCGCCTCCGCCTTCCCCCCCGACGCCGCCGCCTGGCTGGCCGGACCGTCGGGGCGCACCGTGGTGCTCGTGGGCGACCCCCGCAGCGCCGCTCCGCTCGAGGAGGCGCTCGCCGCGCTGGGGTACGACGTGCGCTCCAGCCTCGACGGCACCATGAGCCTGCCGGACCGGTCGGTGGACGCGATCGTGTCGTTCGACCTCTGCCCCGAGCCCGAGGTGGCCGCCCGCGTGCTCCGGCCCGGCGGCCAGGTCGCCGTGCTGGTGCAGGCGCACGACCACCGCATCCCGTGGGTGCGCAAGCTGCGTGCGGCCCTGCGGCTGCCCGACCCCGTCGACCCGTCGGGTCCGATGGACTCGTCGCCCTACTTCGGGCCCGTCTCCACCGACACCTTCCGGCACTGGCAGGTCGTGACGCGCGAGACGCTGGGCGAGGTCGTGCGCGCCCTGCCGGCGGTGCTCGCCCGCAGCCAGTCCGAGGCCGCCCGTGCGGTCGAGGAGGCGGAGCGCCTCTACGACGACTACGGCCGCGGCCCCGACGGCATGCAGCTGCCGTGGGTCAGCCACTGCTACCGCGCCCCCGTGCTCGGCGAGGCGTGGGCGATGGTCACCGAGCGCGCCCGCGCCGCCGCCGAGGCAGCCGCCCTCGCCGAGCGCGCGGCCCGCGGCGCGGCGGCCCGCGCGGCCGAGACGGGCTCCTCGACGGACGGTCCCGCGCCGTACGACGTGGACGCGGTCGCGGACGAGACCGCCGGCCCGCACGAGCCCCGCGAGACCGGCGAGAGCACCGAGGCCATGGACGCGGACGCCCTGCGCGCGGCGGTGCACGGCACCGACGAGCGTCCGGCGTACCCGCCGCCGGCCCGACCGCGGCCGACCTTCGACATGGGCGACACGGCGGAGGGGATCATCACCTACGTCGTCGACACCGGCGAGATCCCGCCCGTGCGCGCTCCGCTCGCCGTGGACGAGTCGGCCGGCGGCGAGCAGACCCAGCCGCTCAGCACCTTCCGGGTGCTCGGCGAGCCCGGCGGCGCCGAGCCCGACGCGCACGACGGGCCGGACGACCCCGACCTGCTGATCCGCTTCCGCTGACCGGCGTGGCCCGCTGGAGCCGTCGTCGTACCGCGCTCGGCACCGAGGCGGACCGCGCCACCTTCCGCACCCTCCACACGGCGTCGCTCGCGGCACCGTCGCTGCGCGAGGGGCTGCGGCCCGACAGCGCCGCCCGCGCGGTCGGGCACCTGCGCACCCTCCTCGGCACGCCCGGCGTCGGCCTGACCGGTCCGACGACGGTGCTCGCGTGGGACGGCGCGGGCTCGCACCACGAGGGCGACCTCGGCGTGCTCGCCGCGCGCGCGGTCGCGGCGGGCAGCACGGTGCTGGCGACCCCGGCGGACCTCCGCTGCGCGGCCCCCGACTGCGTGCTGCGGGGGGCGATCGCGAGCCCGCTCGTGGTCGAGGATGACGTCGTCGGCACCCTCGCCGTGCTCGCCCCGCAGGTGACGGGTCGGCTCGTGCGGGCCACCGACGAGGTGGCGGTGTGGGTCTCCGGCCAGCTCGAGCTCGCGGAGCTCGACGCGTCGCGCACCCGGCTCGTCGAGGCCGAGGTGCGGGCGCTGCGCGCACAGATCAGCCCGCACTTCATCTACAACTCGCTCGGCGCCATCGCCTCGTTCGTCCGCACCGACCCCGACCGCGCGCGGGAGCTGCTGCTCGAGTTCGCCGACTTCACGCGCTACTCCTTCCGGCGGCACGGCGAGTTCACGACGCTCGCCGAGGAGCTGCGGGCGATCGAGCGCTACCTGGTGCTCGAGCAGGCGCGCTTCGGGGACCGGCTCGCGGTGCGGCTCCGGATCGCCCCCGAGGTGCTCGGCGTGACGGTGCCGTTCCTCTGCCTGCAGCCCCTCGTCGAGAACGCGGTCCGCCACGGCCTGGCCGGCTCGCCGCGCCCCGTCACGACCGTCTCCATCGTGGCCCGCGACCTGGGCCGCACCTGCGTCGTCGAGATCGAGGACGACGGTGCCGGCGAGGACCCCGAGCGCATCGCCGCCGTGCTGGCCGGCACGGCGGAGGGGTCCGGGACCTCCGAGGGCGCCCATCCCTCCGTGGGCCTCGGCAACGTGGACGCGCGCCTCCGCGCGACGTACGGCGAGGACGCCGGCCTCGTCGTCGAGACCGCGCCCGGCGCGGGGACCAAGGTGGTCGTCCGGATCCCGAAGTTCGCGCCGGGCGTGCACACCTGAGCCACCCGCTGCCGCTACCGTCACCCCCGTGACCCAGGCCACTCCCTCCTCGGCGCCGCCTCCGGGACCCCCCGGGCTGGTCGCGCTCGTCGTCGACGACGAGCAGCCGGCGCGCGACGAGCTCGCCTGGCTCCTCGAGCGACACCCCCGCATCGGCCGCGTCGTCACGTGCCCGTCCGCGACCGAGGCGCTCCGGGTGCTCCACGACGGTGGCGGCGACGGGGCCGCCCGCATCGACGTGGTCTTCCTCGACATCGCCATGCCCGGCCTCACGGGGCTGGAGCTGGCCGGTGTGCTCGCCGCCTTCCGCGAGCCGCCGGCGGTCGTCTTCGTGACCGCCCACGAGGAGCACGCGCTCGAGGCGTTCGACCTCAGCGCGGTGGACTACCTGCTGAAGCCCCTGCGCGAGGACCGGCTCGCCGAGGCCGTGCGCCGGGTGCTCGACCGGAGCGCGCGGTCGGCGCCGGGCCCGACCGGCCCCCGTCCGGTCCCCGACGAGCAGGTCCGCGTCGAGCGGGGCGGCGTCACCCGCTTCCTGCCGCGCTCGGCGATCACCCACGTCGAGGCCCAGGGCGACTACGCGCGGCTCCACGCCCGCGTGGAGGGCGAGTCCGCGTCGTA
Organism: Nocardioides zeae; assembly: GCF_030818655.1. Taxonomy (NCBI): domain Bacteria; kingdom Bacillati; phylum Actinomycetota; class Actinomycetes; order Propionibacteriales; family Nocardioidaceae; genus Nocardioides; species Nocardioides zeae. The sequence goes on from NZ_JAUTAN010000001.1 coordinate 3,031,609, forward strand.
CCTGGTGCGCACGCCGCTCGCCACCCTCGAGGAGGAGTGGGCGGACGCCGGCTTCGTGCGCGTGCACCGCTCGCTGCTCGTCGCGCTCGGCCACGTGCAGGAGGTGCGGATGGAGGCGGGGCGCTGCACGGTGCTCGTCGACGGCACCGAGCTCGGCGTCAGCCGCCGGCACACGCGGACGCTGCGCGAGGTGCTGGCCGGGTACGTCGGGGCGCGCTGACGTGCCGGACCTGCCTGCCGGCGAGCACGCGCCGGGGCCCCGGCCGCCGTCGGAGCGCGTGCGGGTCACCGGCCCGCCGCGGCGCGGCGCCCGCCGCTCCACCGGCGCCGAGCAGATCGACGCGGGCACGGCGGTCGGCGAGGTCTACCTGCGCTCGCTGCTCGCCGAGCAGCTGCGCCTCGGGCTGGCCGTCGTGGCCACGCTGGCGCTGACGCTCGGCTCGCTGCCCGTCGTGTTCTACCTCGCGCCCGGGCTCGCCGACGTACGGGTGCTGGGGGTGCCCCTGGCGTGGGCGGTGCTGGCGGGGGCGGTCTACCCCTTCCTCTTCGTGCTCGGGTGGGTGCACGTGCGGCGCTCCGAGGCCAACGAGCGCGACTTCGCGCAGCTCGTCGCCCGCGAGGAGCCGCCATCGGGGGCCGGCGCGTGAGCGATCCGCTCGACCCGCGCTGGGGAGGCGCGGCGGTCGCGGCCGTCGTCGCCGTCACGTTGGTGATCTCCGCGTGGGGGCTGCGCTCGTCGCGCACGACCAGCGACTTCTTCGTCGCGTCGCGGCGGGTGCGGCCGATGCTCAACGCGTCGGCGATCGGCGGGGAGTACGTCTCGGCGGCGTCGTTCCTCGGGGTGGCCGGACTGGTGCTGGCGTACGGCGCCGAGATGCTCTGGTACCCCGTCGGCTGGACCGCCGGGTACCTCGTGCTGCTCGCCCTGGTCGCCGCTCCCCTGCGCCGCTCGGGGGCCTACACGCTGCCCGATTTCGCCGAGGCGCGGCTGGCCTCGGGCCGGGTCCGCGCGGTGTCGGCCCTGCTCGTGGTGGCGGTCGGGTGGCTCTACCTGCTGCCGCAGTTCCAGGGCGCGGGGCTGACGCTCGCGGTCGTCACGGGCGCGCCGTCGTGGCTCGGCGGACCGGTCGTGGCGCTCGTCGTGCTCGTCGGCGTGGCCTCGGGCGGGATGCGCTCGATCACGTTCGTGCAGGCGTTCCAGTACTGGCTCAAGCTCACCGCCCTCCTCGCCCCGCTGGCCGTGCTCGTCGTCGTGTGGCACGGCGACGGCCGGCCGCTGCCGCGGGACCTCGGCACCGGGATCATCGGCGGTGGAGGCAGCGGCGGCGACAGCTGGTCGACGCCCTTCGGCGGCGGCATCTCCGGGCTGGCGGCCGGACCGGAGGGGCTCTACCTCACCTACTCCGTCATGGTCGCGACCTTCCTCGGCGCCATGGGCCTGCCCCACGTGGTCGTGCGCTTCTACACGAACCCCGACGGCCGCGCCGCCCGCCGCACCACCCTCGGGGTGCTCGGCCTGCTGGGTCTCTTCTACCTGCTCCCGCCCGTGTACGGCGCGCTCGGCCGCGCCTACGACACCGACGGCGGGCTGGACGGCGCCGACACGATGGTGCTGCGCCTGCCGGGGCTCATGACCGACGGGCTGCTCGCCGACTCCCTCACCGCCGTGCTGACCGCGGGCGCGTTCGCGGCGTTCCTCTCCACCTCCTCGGGTCTCTGCATCGCCGTCGCGGGCGTGCTCAGCCAGGCCGTGACCCCCTCGGGCCGCGGGGGACGCACGGTGGCGGGGCGCGGCGTACCGGCTCCCGTGCGGCAGCTGCTGCCGCGCTGGCGGGTCGAGCCCGTGACGGCCTTCCGGGTCGGCGCGGTGCTCGCGGTGACGGTGCCGTGCGCGGCGGCGCTGGTCTCCCCCGACCTGCCGGTCGCGCGGTCCGTGGGCCTGGCCTTCGCGGTCGCCGCCTCGACCTTCTGCCCCCTCCTCGTGCTGGGGATCTGGTGGCGCGGCCTCACCGACGTCGGCGCGCTCGCCGGGCTCGTCGCGGGCGGGCTCGGCTCCGGCGTCGGGGTGGTCGCGGCGCTGCTGGTCCCCGACGCCGGCGGCGGCTGGGGCACGGCGCTGCTCACCCAGCCCGCCGCGTGGAGCGTGCCGCTCGCGTTCGCCGTCATGGTGCTGGTCAGCCGGGCCACCCCGCGCCGCGTGCCCGCCGGCGTCGACCGGTTCATGGTGCGGCTGCACACGCCCGAGACGGTGCCGCTGGACCGGGGGTGAGGGACCGGCTCAGGCGCGCGGCAGCTGCTTCTCGCCGGCGGCGGCAGGTGGCGCCAGGTGCGTGGGGAACGCGGCCGCGGTGGCCTCGTCCTCCGTCGTGAAGCACATCCGCGCGAAGTCCACGCCGAACGGCGTGAGGTGGAGGCTCCGGCGGAGCACCTTGGGGAACTTGACCGAGTGCATCGCGGCGAGCACGTCGGGCTGGGCCTCGACGACCTGGTAGCGCAGGAGGTCCTCGAGCGCCTCCGAGGACTGCCAGACGAGGCCGAGCCGGGAGAGGTTGTTGAGGTACTGCGGCACGAGGTCCACGTGGCGCAGCCCCGCCCGCGCGCCGATCATGTTGAGGCCGCGCGCGACGAGCTGCGAGTTGACCATCCCGACGGGCCCGCCCGTGCGGACGTCGACCGACGGCTGCGGGCCGTCCTTGAGCAGGAGCACGATGATGCGTGCCTCGTCGGGGGCGAGGTCGCCGAGGATGCGCTCGTACGCCGGGTGCCCGGTCTCGGGGTGCCACACGTCGCGCGACTGCTCCAGCAGCTTGGCTCCCTTCGCCCGGAGCCGCTCGGCCTCGGACTCGCGCCGGGACAGGCCGCCGCCCTCGGGGACGGGCGGGCCCGCGGTCTCGCCCGGCAGCCGCAGCTGCGCGACCGCCTGCGACAGCGGGAGCCCCGCGGACACGCCCTTGGCGATGCCCGCGACCACGGACGCGGCCTCGTTGAGGTCGCGCGAGAGCTCGGCGGCCGCCTGCGGGTCCACCATGGCGCGCGCGAGCTTGAGGCCGGTGCGCGTGGAGGCGGTGACGCCCCACTCCGCGGTGTGCAGCGCCGTGGCGGCGGCGATCCGGGCGAGGCCGGGGAGCGCGTCGACGGCCGGGCTCAGCGACGCCGGCACCCGGTCGGAGATCGCGTCGGTCAAGGCCGTGGGCACGAGCGAGCTGCGTCGGGCCGGGACGAGGGCCGCGAAGCCGCGACGACGCGGCGGGGGCAGGGCGCGCGGAGGACGGTGCTGACCGCTGTCGCTCACTGACCCCCCACTCCGAAGATCCACAGGTGGAGGAAGCCGCCGGCCGCCCCCATGATCGCGCCGTGAGCGTAGAGCATCCACTCGTCCTCCTTGATCGCCGCTCGCATCATCTCGACGAAGTCCCGCGGCGGGAGCTCCTTCGTGCGCTGCGCGATCAGGGTGCGGATCTTCTCCGACTGCCGGGCGGAGAACACGGGGTCCTGGAAGGGCTTGAGGGTGCGGCCCACCGCCTCCTGGGCGACGGAGTCCTTGATGGTGTCGAAGCGGGCCGTGCCGACGGCCACCCGGACGGCGGCGCGGGCGGGGCCGATGGCGCCGTCGATGGCGGGCTTGAGGGCGGTCGCCAGCATCTGCCGCGTGCGGTCGCCGCGCGGGCCGTCGAGCAGGAAGTCGCCGATGCGCTCGAGGGTGATGACGTCGCTCGCGATGTGCTGGGCGTAGATCTCCGCCGCGGCGGCCTGACGTCGCGGGAAGAGACCCTGCAGCGTGAACGGCCCGACCTTGCGGGGCTCCGGCGGGTCGAAGATCAGCCACATGCCGAGCAGGTTGGTGATCCAGCCGACGATGACGCCCATGACGGGCAGCGCCCACCACTGGCCGAAGGCGTGGTCGATGATCGCGACCGGGATGCCGAGCAGGAAGCCGAAGATCGCCCCGAAGACCACCATGAGCCGCAGCTCGCGCGCCCCGAAGTCGCGGAAGATCCGGACGACGAGGTCGGGGTTCTGCTCGAAGTGGTCGATCACCATGATCTTCGGGTCGAGCAGCTGGTCGATGTGGATGCCGATCTCGGTGGTCACGCGGCGTACCACCTGCGGGAGCTGCGCCTGCACCCGCTCCACGACGGCCGAGCGCACGGGACGCGGCAGGTCGTGCCACAGCCGCGGGTGCTCGCGCTCCATCACCTGGTCGACCAGGTCCGGGATGTCCGGGGAGAACATCTCGACGATGTGCTCGGCGATCTTCTCGGGCTCGAGCTCCTGGTAGAACTCCGCAGGCGTGCCGAGCTTGGCGATCGCCTTGTCGACGGCGATGCTGCCCATCTTGCCGGCGCGGGCGGGCACGATCCCCTGCCACCCGAGACCGCCCGAGAGGAACCCGGGGATCTCCTGCACCTTGCGGGGCGACGCCGTCGCGAGCTCCTTGAGACCGGGCACGCGGAAGCCGTGGAAGTGGGTCGGGGAGAAGAGCATCCACAGCCCCGACCAGTTGATGAGCCAACCGACCACGGCGGTGAAGACGGGGATGGACCAGAAGTGGACCCAGTCCATGTGCGCGAGGTAGTCGCGCAGCCAGTCCAGCGCTGCTTCGAGCGTCGACCTCACCACCTCGTGCCGCACGGCGTCGTTGCCGCTGGTCAGTCCCTGTCCGCACCGTAGCGTCCGGACGGGTGCCACGGGCCCGGTAGGACGGACAGAAACGTGACATCCATGCTGTCACATCGGGTGAACGGCAGGGGTGGCGTCGGGTCACGGGCGTCGAGGTGGGTCGGACGGCGCGGCGGGAGCGTCGAGTTGGGTCGGACGGCGCGGCGGGGGCGTCGAGGTGGGTCGGACGGCGCGGCGGGGTCGTCGAGTTGGCTTGGACGGCGCGGCGGGCGCGTCGAGTTGGGTTGGACGGCGCGGCGCGGTGCGTCGAGGTGGGTCGGATGGCGCGGCGGGTGCGTCGAGGTGGGTCGAACGGCGCGGCGGGTGCGACGGGTTGGCTTGTACGGCGCGGTGCGGTGCGTCGAGGTGGGTCGGATGGCGCGGCGGGGTCGTCGAGTTGGGTCGAACGGCGCGGCGGGTGCGACGGGTTGCCTTGTACGGCGCGGTGCGGTGCGTCGAGTTGTCGTGTACGCCGCGGAGCGGGCGGGGACTCGTCGCTGCGTACGTGGCAACTCGACGCCGGCCTCGGATCGGTCATCCACAGATCACCACCGAGAGGTGGTGATCGAATGCGTGTTCGACTAGAGTGGGGTCATGGATCGGGGGACCCACACCACAGCGACCGCGTTGATCGACGCGGTCCGCGAGCGCACGACGGCGGCTCGTGTCGCGGAGGCGGCTGCGTTCGTCGCGGTGGGTGACTGGGCGGCTGCGCACACCTCTGAGGAGGTCGTGGGGGATCCGTTCACGTCGTTGGGTGAGTGGCACGAGGAGTCCTACGTCGAGGCTCTGGCGGGGGATCAGTTCCTCGAGCTGGGTGGGCCGGGTGCGCCGGTGGTGGCGGAGTTCTGCATCGGCGAGATCGCCGCCGCCCGGGGGTGCTCGTTCGACGCGGCCCGGCGACTGGTCGGCGACGCGATCGAGCTGCGCTACCGGCTCCCCCGGGTCCACGCCCGCATCGCCGCGGGCGAGGTCGACGTCTGGCGAGGCCGCCGCGTCGCCCAAGCGACGCGCACCCTGACGCTCGAGGCGGCGGGGTTCGTGGATCGGCACGTGGCGTACGTCGCGGGCAAGGCCACCGGTCCCGAGGTCGATCGGCTGGTGGCGGAGGCGGCGGCTCGGTTCGACCCCGAGACCACCGAGGCCGAACGGGCTGAGGCCGACGGGGGCCGGCACCTGACGATCGAGCTGGGCGACGTGGGCTACGCGGATGCGTTGACCGGGACCCTGCGCGGAACCGTGGACGTCCACGGGACGCTCGACCTGGCCGACGCGCTGGACTTGGAGCGGACGGTCGCGCACGTGGCGCGGCAGCTGGTCGAGCTGGGGTGCGGTCAGGACCTCGACGCACGGCGTTCCATCGCCCTGGGCGAGATCGCGCGACGGTGCGATGGCGTCACGACCCTCGACTACGCCACGGCCGACGAGTCCGCCGAGAGCGAGCGACGCCCGGTCCAGCGGGCCCGGCGCGAGGTCGTGCTGTTCGTCCATCTCGACCAGGCCGCGATCACCGGCACCCTCAACGGATTCGGCCCGGGGATCGACGCCTGCACCGGCACGACCGGGATCGACCTGGCCCGGCTCGACACCCCCGGCCTACCCCGCGGGGCCGTCATGGCCGAGCAGGTCCAGGCCTGGTGCGCCAGCCCCGACACGACGGTGACCGTGAAGCCGATCATTGACCTCAACCTCGACGACGCCGGGAACGGCTACACCCCACCGGACCGGATCGCTGACCACGTCCGTGTCCGCTGGCCCAGGTGTGTGTTCCCGTACTGCACCCGCAGCTCACGCACCGCTGACCTCGACCACTGCCAGGCCTACGAGGAGAACGGCCCACCCGGCCAGACCTCGACGGCCAACCTCTTCCCGCTCTGCCGGCGTCACCACCGCATGAAGACCCACCGCGAGATGAAAACCGGGAAACGCTGGACCTACCGCCCCACCCACCCCGACACGGGCGAACCACCGAACGCCCTCATCTGGACCAGCCCCCACGGTCAGACCTACCTCGTCGACCGCGACGGCACCCGGCCCTGGCCGCCACCCGACGAGGCACCAGACCAGACGCACAAGACCTGACCCCGACCAGCACCACCCGCCGCCCGCCCACACCCCGTGGCCGGGCGGCGCAGCATGCCTCAGCGCACAGGATCAGATCCAGCGCTCCCCGATCTCGTCGTGGAGCTGCTGGGTCTTCTGCACCATCAGCACCCCGTTCGCCACCGTGGTCTCGAGGCCGCATGCCTCGGCGACCCCGATGATGGCGTCGCGCGTCTCGGGTTGGTCAGCTGAGTTCCCGCCGTCCCACAGCTGCAGCCAGCGATCGGTGGAGTCATCACTGCCGCAGTCAGCCCAGACGCGGCAGATCATGTCGAGCTCGTCCTGGGTCATGGGGCGGGTGGGGTGGCGTACACAGCGGTCTCCTCGTCGTCAGGTCGTCCGTCGAACAGCGGGCGACGGCTGCTCGGAGCACTGCTGCCGTGAGCCCGACCCTCCAATCGACCAGCGGGACAACCGCTACACAAGAAATGCAGCAAACCAGGCCAACTGGTCTAGCCCACTCGGCATCGACACGCCTGAACTGGGCCTTTGCGGTGTGGACCCGGTTCCGGCGGGGTAACGCCGCACCACCCCAGCCGCTCGACGTCAGCGAGCGGCTCGACCCGAGGGAGACCCGTATGAGCCAGACCGCACCTGTCCCGAACAACAACAGCGGCTTCCGCGTCATGAGCATCATCGGAATCGTGCTGGGCTTCGTGGCCCTCCTCTTCGTTCCGATCATCGTCGGCCCGGTTGGCGCGGTTCTCGGCTTCGTGGCCTACGCGAAGGGCGACCGCCTCGGGCTCTGGGCCGGCATCTGGTGTATCGCCGCCACCATCATCGGCATGGTCCTGGGATACCTCGTCGTCAGCAATATGTGAGCTGATCCGCGCCGTACCGCACGCGCCCACGACCGGCGCCGGGGACTCCCCGGCGCCGGTCGTCTGCGTTGGTGCGCAGGGCAGGACGCGCACGCCCTCCGTTCCCCGCAGGTTCCTCGCGCGTTGGTTGCCGGCCCCGCGCCGCCCCCGGTTGCCTGGTGGTCGCACCGCTTCCCACCTCGACGCACTCGGAGTCTCCCGTGAAGAGCACCGTGAAGAGCACCGTGAAGAACACCCCGAAGAGCACCCTGAAGAACACCGCCCGCATCGCCATGGCCGCGCTCGCCGCCACCGCCTCGCTCGGCGTCGCCGGAGCGACCACGTCCCCCGCCCAGGCGGGCGCCGCCTGCGACGCGTCGTGGGCGGCCAACTACGCGGCCTGCGGCGGCGCCGCCAACCACGTCAGCGGGATCGCGTTCCGCATCACGACGCAGTGGCCGTCCAGCGCGACCTACCTGTCGCCGTCGGCCAGCGTCGGCAACCAGGTCGTGGTCGGTGGCGGCAGCACCCTGGGCGGTCCGGGCGGCGGCGGTACGGACGTCGACGGCTACCTCATCCGCGAGCGCTGCCAGGGCCAGATCAGCATCGGCGCCAACGGCACGCGCACCTGGCAGGGCCCGGGCTGGCGCAAGATCTCCGACGGCCAGGTCGTGCACCTCTGGGCCCACCGCTGCGAGGCGTGACCACCACGGCCTGAGGGCCGGCGGCGACACTCACGGGCACTCGAGCCCCGTCCGCTCGGCCAGTTGCGCCGGGGTGTCGCCGCGGCCGAGGGCGACGGCAGCCTCGTCGAGGATGTAGGTGTAGTCGCCCTCGAGGTCCATCGCCTGCGCGAACGGCGCAGCCGCGGCGTCCGACAGTGCGGTCACCGCCTGCGCGCGCCCGCCGCCGGCCGCGACGTCCGCCACCCACCCACAGACGAGGGTGTCGACGACGGCGCTGCCGAGGCTGTACGTCGAGGCCACCGTCGCGCCCTCCAGGTCGGCCGCAGCCCGGGAGACCGCCGTACCGCGGTCGAGTCCCGGCGGCAGCGCGACGGTCGCGAACACCGCGTCGAGCGCAGCCGGCTGGTCAGCGGCGAGCACGACGTCGTCGGGGAGGTACGCCGCCAGCTCACCGGCCGCCACGGGCTGCAGCACGTCGAGCACCGCGGACAGCCCCGCGGCGTCGACGCCCGACACCCGCACCTCGAGGAAGAAGGCGCCCACGGGCTCGGCGATGACGGTGTGGTCGTCGGCGCTGTAGTCGAAGCGCTCGGCGGGGCTGCCGAGCAGCGAGAGGTCGGTCGGCGCCGAGGCGTCCGCACGGTCCTCGAGGTAGGAGTCGTGGGCGACGGCGGGTCGCTGGTGGATGGTCACCTCCACGCCACCGGGAGCGTCGTAGGTGAGCTCGCGCTCGTCCCCGGCGTCCCGCACGTAGGTGAGGTCCCACGCCGGGTCGGCGGCGACCACCCAGTCCCCGTCGGCGTACACGCCCGGCCCGGCCCCGGCCCAGCTGCTCGAGCGGTCGCTCGGCTCCCCGGGACCCCCGTCCCCGAGGAACAGCGGACCGAGGCCGATGAGCGCGACCGTGGAGGCCGCGGCGAGACCCACGAGCGCCGTACGCCGCGGGGTCCGCCACGCGGTCGGCACCCGCCGGGTCGCGGGCTCGGCCCGCAGCAGCTCCCCGAGGAGGGCCTGGCGCCCCTCGTGGAGGGGCAGGTCGCGCACCTGCTCGTCGGTGATCAGGGGCGGCAGCAGCCGCCGGAGGTCGTCGGTGGCGTTCATCGGGACTCCCCGGGGATCAGGTCGGTGGTGGTGTCGGGCGTCAGCTCGCGCAGGCGTCGGCGGGAGCGGGAGAGGCGGGTGCGGACGGCGACCGCGGAGGTGCCCAGCACCTCGGCGATCTCACGGGGCTCCAGGCCCTCCCAGGCCGCGAGCTCGAGCACCTCGCGGTCGCGGGCGGCGAGCCGCGACAGGGCGTCGGCGGCCGCCAGGTGCTCGGTCACCGCCGTGGCGTGGTCGGGCACGACGACGCTGAGCTGGTGGCGGAGCCGGTCACCGAGCGCGTCGCGGCGCGACCCACCGCGGCGGTGGTTGTCGAGGGTGCGGCGGGCGACGCCGTAGAGCCACAGCCGGGTGCGCGGCTCGGCCGGCACGTCGGCGATCCGCCGCCACGCGACGAGGAACGTCTCGGCGACCACGTCGGCCGCGTCCTCGCTGACCGCGACGCGCCGCAGCGCGTAGCCCAGCATGGCGTCGAAGTGGGCGGCGTAGAGGCGCTGGAAGCGCTCCTCCACCGGTTCCTCGTCGAGGAGGCGGAGGTCAGGCCGCGGCGGCGGGTCGTGGGTCGGGTCGTCGGCGTGCTCGGTCATCAGGATCATGCTCCGTACGTGTCCGGCACCCGGCCCGGCGTTGCACCTCAGCCGCGGTTGCGCCGCCAGACCACGAGGGACTGCCCCGGGTCGGGGCCGCGGAGCACCGGCAGGTTGCCCGGGCGCACCGGCGCCGCCGGAGCCGCCGTACGTCGCTGGGCGAGCGCCTGCCGCAACGCGTCGCGCGTCGCCTCGAGCTCGGCCACGAGCTCGTCGTTGCGCGCCCGCAGCGCGGCGAGGTGGTTCTCGAGGTCGAGGATGCGGCGGACGCCCTCGATGCCGGTGCCGGCCGCGGTGAGCTCGGCGATGTCGCGGAGCCGGTCGACGTCACGTGCCGAGTAGCGGCGTCCGCCGCCACCGGTGCGGCCCGGGTTGATGAGGCCCATGCGCTCGTAGGCGCGCAGCGTCTGGGGGTGCAGCCCGGTCAGCTCGGCCGCGACGGAGATGACGAAGACGGCGGCGTCGGGGTCGGGCGGCCCGGGACGCCGCGGACCACCCGCACCACCCGGACCCGCCATCACGACTCCTCGAACAGTCCGGCCCGCAACGGCTTGCCGGCCACGGCAGCACGGTAGTTCTCGATCGCCTCGCGCGCCGCCGGATCCAGCGAGGCGGGCACCTGGACCTCGACGGTGGCGAGCAGGTCGCCCATCGTGCCGTCGGCGCGCCGCGCACCCTTGCCCCGCACCCGGAAGGTGCGGCCGTTCGGCGTCCCCGCCGGGATCCGGAGGGTCACCGGCGCCCCGCCGAGCGTGGGCACCTTGATCTCGGCGCCGAGGGCGAGCTCGTCGAAGCCGACGGGCACGTCGAGGGTGAGGTTGTCGTCCTTGCGGCCGAACACGCGGTGGCCCGCCACCTTGACGGTGACGAAGAGGTCGCCCGCGGGGCCACCGTTCTCGCCCGGGGCCCCCTTGCCCCGGAGCCGGATCCGCTGGCCGTCCTTGACGCCGGCCGGGATGCGTGCCTGGATCGAGCGCGCCGCCGTGCCGCGACCGGATCCGTGGCAGGTGGGGCAGGGCTCGTCGTACACCAGCTGCCGGCCGTGGCAGACCGGGCAGGTCTCGTTCATCGAGAACGCCCCGCCCACGGAACCGGTGATGTAACCGGCGCCCTCGCACTCGGTGCAGATGTGCGGCTTGGTGCCGGGCTTGCCGCCCGTGCCGCTGCACGTCGAGCACGCGGCCTCGCTGCTCAGCCGCAGCGAGATCGTGACGCCCTCGAGGGCGTCGGTGAAGCTGATGGTCGCCGTGCTCTCGACGTCGGCGCCCTTCGTGGCCCGGCTACGCGTCTGCTGCCGGCGGCCGAAGAGGTCGCCGAACATGTCGCCCAGCCCACCGGCGCCGCCCGCGCCACCGCGGTCGCGCAGGAGGTCGGAGAGGTCGAAGCCGCCCCCGCCGCCCCCGCCCCCGAAACCGCCGCCGAAGGACGGGGCGGACCGGATGTCGTCGTACTGCTTGCGCTTCGTCGGGTCACCGATGACGTCGTAGGCCTCGGCGACCTTCTTGAACGTCTCGTGCTTCGCGGTGTCCCCGGGGTTGGAGTCGGGGTGGTTGGCGCGCGCGAGCTTGCGGTAGGCCTTCTTGATGTCGTCGGCGGAGGCGTCCTTGCCCACCCCGAGCACCTTGTAGAAGTCCTTCGTCGCCCAGTCGGCGTTGCTCATCCGCGCACCTCCTCGAAAGTTCTGTCGTCAGTCGTGGGTCCGCCGGGCCCGGGAGGTCCCGGGCCCGGCGGAGCGGTCGTCAGTCCTCGGGATCGACGACCAGCACCTGCGCCGCGCGCACCACGCGGTCACCCATGCGGTAGCCCGCCTTGGCGACCACCTTCACCGTCTGCACGGTGACGTCCGCATCGGTGCCGAGGTGCGAGAGCGCCTCGTGCAGGTTGGGGTCGAACGCGTCGCCCGGCTCGCCGAAGCGGGTCAGGCCCTGCGCGCCCACGACGCGCTCCAGCTGGTCGGCCACCGCCTTGAAGCCGCCCTCGAGGGGGCCGTGCTCCTTGGCGCGGTCGATCGTGTCGAGCACCTCGATGACGGGGGTGAGCACCTTGTACGCCGCGTTCTGCGCCAGCAGCTCGCGGTCGCGCTCGACCCGTCGCTTGTAGTTGAGGAACTCCGCCTGCAGCCGCTGGAGGTCCGCCGTGCGCTCCGCCAGCTCCATCTGCGTCACGGCGAGCTCGTCCGACGCCGCCGTGTGCTCGGCGGTGCCGGCCTCCCCCTCGGCCGCGGCGGGCTCCCCCTCCGTGGCGTCGGGCTCGTGCACGTCCGGGGCGTCACCCTCGGCGATGTGCGACTCCGTCGGCTCCTCCACCGACGGGTCGTTCACCTCCTCGCGGTCACCGTCGCCGGGTGCGGTCACTTGCTCTCACCCTCGGGGGTCTCGTCGACGATCTCGGCGTCGACGACGTCGTCGTCGGCCTCGCCCGTCGAGCCGGTGCTCCCACCGGCCGCGGCCTGGTCGGCCTCGGCCTGCGCGTAGAGCGCCGCACCCATCTTCTGGCTCGAGGTGTTGAGCTTCTGCACGCCCGCCTCGATCTCCTCGGACGACGCGTCCTCCTTGGCGAGGGTCTCCTTCAGCGCGTCGACGTCGGCCTGCACCTCGGTCTTGACGTCCTCGGGCAGCTTCTCGGCGTTCTCGGTGAGGAACTTCTCCGTCGTGTAGACGAGCTGGTCGGCGGTGTTGCGGGCCTCGACCGCGGCGCGACGCTGGGCGTCCTCCTCGGCGTACTGCTCCGCCTCCTTGACCATCCGGTCGATCTCGTCCTTGCCGAGCGCCGAGCCGCCGGAGATCGTCATCGACTGCTCCTTGCCGGAGCCCTGGTCCTTCGCCGAGACGTGCACGATGCCGTTGGCGTCGATGTCGAACGTGACCTCGATCTTCGGCACGCCGCGCGGGGCCGGCGGGAGGCCGGTCAGCTCGAAGTTGCCGAGGGGCTGGTTCTGCGCCCAGATCTGCCGCTCGCCCTGCGCGACCTTGATCTCGACGGACGGCTGGTTGTCGTCGGCCGTCGTGAAGATCTCGCTGCGCTTCGTCGGGATCGTCGTGTTGCGCTCGATGAGGGTGGTCATGATGCCGCCCTTCGTCTCGATGCCGAGGCTCAGCGGGGTGACGTCGAGGAGCAGGACGTCCTTGACCTCGCCCTTGAGCACACCGGCCTGGAGCGCGGCACCGAGGGCCACGACCTCGTCGGGGTTGACGCCCTTGTTGGGCTCCTTGCCGCCGAGCAGCTCCTTGACGAGCTCCGGCACGGCCGGCATGCGGGTCGAGCCGCCAACGAGCACGACGTGGTCGATCGCGGAGACCGCGACGCCGCCGTCCTTCAGCACCTGCTGGAACGGCGCCTTGGTGCGGTCGAGCAGGTCGGACGTGATGCGCTGGAACTCGCCGCGCGTCAGCTTCTCCTCGAAGTGGAGCGGGCCCGACTCGCCGTGCGTGATGTAGGGCAAGTGGATCGTGGTCTCGCTCGAGGAGGAGAGCTCGATCTTCGCCTTCTCCGCGGCCTCCTGGAGACGCTGCGCGGCGATCTTGTCGGCGGCCAGGTCGACGCCGTTCGCGTCCTTGAACTTCTTGACCATCCACTCGACGATGCGCTTGTCCCAGTCGTCACCACCGAGCTCGTTGTCACCGCTCGTGGCCTTGACCTCGACGACGCCCTCACCGATCTCCAGCAGCGAGACGTCGAACGTGCCGCCACCGAGGTCGAAGACGAGGATCGTCTGGTCGTCGCCCTTGTCGAGCCCGTAGGCGAGCGCCGCCGCGGTCGGCTCGTTGACGATGCGCTGCACGTTGAGACCCGCGATCTCGCCGGCCTCCTTCGTCGCCTGGCGCTGGGCGTCGGAGAAGTAGGCGGGGACGGTGATGACCGCGTCGGTCACCGTCTCGCCCAGGTAGGCCTCCGCGTCGCGCTTCAGCTTCTGCAGCACGAACGCGCTGATCTGCTGGGGCGTGAACGTCTTGTCGTCGAGCTTGGTCTTCCAGTCCGTGCCCATGTGGCGCTTCACGGAGCGGATGGTGCGGTCGACGTTGGTGACCGCCTGACGCTTGGCGACCTCGCCGACGAGGACCTCGCCGGACTTGGAGAACGCGACGACCGAGGGGGTCGTCCGGGCGCCCTCGGCGTTCGCGATCACCGTGGGCTCTCCGCCCTCGAGGACCGCGACGACCGAGTTCGTCGTACCGAGGTCGATGCCGACTGCGCGAGCCATGTGTGCCTCCTGCTGCGTGGGTTGCTGACGTGGATGTCCGTCGGGCCGGTCCGTCAGGCGCTGCGAGCGTCGAGCGCCCCGGCGCACCGGGCGTGCTTCCCATGGTGCGTCGCCGGACCACGTCTCGCAAGTTACCTGAGTCTGATCGACTCAACTTCCTTGCTAGGCACAACGCCGCTGGCAGCAGGATCATCCCGCCTGGGGTGTGGTGCCCGTCACCTCGGACGGGCCGGGGGTCGTGGCCTCAGCGCACCGGAATGCGTAGCGCTGGGGCCACGACTCGGGAGGGCGACCGGAGGGTCACCCGATGGTGACGCTGACCTCGTTCGACGCGACGTCGGCGGACGGGTCGATCGCGCGGATGCGGTTCTCGCCGGGGCGGCCGAGCGCGATGTAGGTGCTGAACAGCTCGCCGGAGACGGCGGCGTTGGCGGCGATGTCGTTCCAGCTGCCGTCGGTGAGGCGCTGGATGGTGAGGATCGCCCCGTCGCCGCCGGTGTAGATGCCTGAGACGTCGATCCGCTCCATGGGGCCGGCCGTCGTGGTGCTCACCTGCAGGGTGATCTCGCCCTCGGCCGCCTCGGTGGTCGTCGTGGTGGGCTCGGTCGGCGACGCCGGCGCGGACTCCTCGCCGCCGCCCTCCTCGCCCTCGTCGCCGGGCGTGAGGGTGATGAGCGGACCGCTCGCGGTCGCCGTCTCGGTGACCGGCGGGAGCGACAGCGTGGGCTCGACGGCCGCACCGCCGCCGCCACCTCCGCCACCGCCGCTCAGGCCGAACACGCGCGCGCCACCGAGGGCGACCACGCCCACGATGAGTCCGACGATGAGGCTCACGCCGACGAGCGCGATGACGCCCACCAGGACCGGCCGGTCCTCCGTCTCGTCCACCACGTCGTCGACTCCCGTCACGTCGGCTCCGGGTCCCCACGGTCCCCGCGTCGGGCCATTGTGGTCGGCCGGCGCCCGCGCGCCAACACCGACCCGGGCGTCAGGCCCCCAGCGGCCGCAGCTCGACCTCGTGGACGGGTGCCGCCTTCGGCTTCGTGTCACCGCAGCTCGCGGGGCTCGGGACACCGGGTCGGGACGTCACCGCGGCGTACCAGCGCGCGCCGCCGGCGCCCACCTCCAGCTCCACCCCGCCCTCGTCCGTCCCGACGACCGTGACGTCACCGATCCCCGTCACCCCGAGGTGCCGCCGCAGCGCGAGCTCCGCGACCTGGGCGGTCGCCGGCAGCCCGGCGCGGCCCCGGGTCACGTCGAGCGGGAGGCGTCCCGCCTCGAGCTCCGCGCACGCCGCGAGGGCCGTGACCGGATCGAGCCGGCCCAGGGTCACCCCCGTCGGGAGGGCGAGGAGCGTCGCCGAGAACCGGTGACCGCCGAGGTGCGCCGTCTCCCAGGTGGCCGCGGGCCAGCGCTCCGCGAGCGCGGCCGCCACCGGACGGCCCAGCTCCGCGCAGCACACGTCCCGGCGGCCGTTGGTGCAGACGAGCCAGAGGGGACCTTCGTACGGCGTCGCCCCGGCCAGGTGCCCGGCCGCCAGGTCCGCGGGGTCGTGGTCGAGGAGGGCCCGCAGGTCGTCGACCTCGAGCCGCGCGACGGCGAGCGCACCGCCGGGGCCGGACGGCCGGGCCGCCAGCACAGTGCGGCGGGCGCCGACGTCGTCGCGCACCGGGGCGGCGCGGCCCGGTCGGCGCACCAGCTGCACCCGGACGTCCGGTGCCCCCGGCGCCACGTGGGCGCCCAGGCCACCGAGCAGCGCGGCGACGTCGGCGGGCAGGTCGCTCTCGCGCAGGGCCTTCCGGCCCCACGGGCCGGGCTGCTCGACGAGGAGCCAGACGCCCTCACCGGGCGCGGTGCCGGCCTGGTCCTCGCCGGCGGCGGCGCTGAGGGCGGTGCAGCGGTCGGTCACCCCGCCATCATGACGGGCCCGCGAGGGGCAGCACCGGCCGACCGCGCTGCCACACACCGGCGACGAGGGGCACGCCCGGCCGGTACGCCAGGTGCGCGTGGCTCGGTGCGTCGAGCAGCACGAGGTCGGCCCGCGCCCCGGGCACGATCCGACCCACGTCGTCCCGGGCGAGCGCCCGCGCCCCGCCGCGCGTCGCGGCGAGCACCGCCTCCGTGGGCGTCATCCCCATCTCGCGCACGGCGAGCGCGACGCAGAACGGCAGGGAGCTGGTGAAGCTCGACCCCGGGTTGCAGTCCGAGGCGAGCGCGACGTGCACGCCGGCGTCGAGCAGCCGCCGCGCGTCGGGGTAGGGCTGCCGCGTCGAGAACTCGACCCCCGGCAGCAGCGTCGCCGTCGTGCCCGCGTCCGCCAACGCCGCCACGTCGGCGTCGTCGAGGTAGGTGCAGTGGTCGACCGCCGCCAGCCCGAGCTCGCAGGCCAGCCGCACCCCCGGGCCCGGACCGAGCTGGTTGGCGTGGAGCCGGCCGCCGAGCCCCGCGGCCGCGCCCGCCGCGAGCACCGCGCGCGCCTGGTCGACATCGAACGCGCCGGTCTCGCAGAAGACGTCGATCCAGCGCGCGTGGGGGGCGCAGGCCTCGAGCATCGGCCCGGTGACGAGGTCGACGTACGCCGCGGCGTCGCCCGCGCCGCCGTCGGGCCCGTCCGGCACGACGTGGGCGCCGAGGTAGGTCGTCTCCTCCGTCAGCCGGCGCGCCACCGCCAGGCTGCGGGCCTCGTCGCGCACGGTCAGCCCGTAGCCCGACTTGATCTCGACCGTGGTCGTGCCCTGGCGCAGCATCTCGGTGACCAGGCGCCCGGCCCCGGCCAGCAGGGCCTCGTCGGACGCCGCCCGGGTGGCCGCCACGGTGGTGCGGATGCCGCCCGCGGCGTACCGCTCCCCCGCCATCCGCGCCGTGAACTCCGCCGACCGGTCGCCCGCGAAGACGAGGTGGGCGTGGGAGTCGACGAAGCCGGGGACCACGGCGCGCCCGCCCGCGTCGACGTGGACGTCGGCGGCGAGGCCGTCGGAGCGCGCCTCCTCCGCGGTGCCGACCCACGCGACGCGGTCGCGCTCGAGCACCACGGCGGCCCGCTCGACGAGGAGCGGGACCTCGGGGCCCTCGTCGCCCGGCAACCGCCCGGTGAGGAGCTCGCCGATGCCGGTGACGAGCACGCTCATGCGCGCACCGCCGTGATCGCCTCGATCGCCTCCGCGAGGAGCGCACCCACGGCGGGCGCGTCGGCGGCCCGGTGCACGACCCGTCCGTCGGCGACGACGTGGACGACGTCGGCGGCGGTCGCGGCGAACACGGCCGTGTGCTCGTCGGCGCCGGTGCCCGCCGTGCGGGGCGTGGCGGTGTCGAGGGTGACGAGGTCGGCCCGGGCGCCGGCGGCGATCCGTCCCGCGTCGTGCACACCGAGCGAGGCGTGGCCGTCGACGGTCGCGGAGGCGAGCAGCGCGGCGGCCGTGAAGTGGCCGCGGCGCTGCGCCGCCAGCCGCTCGTGCATCTCGACGGCCCGCATCTCCTCGAAGGGGTCGACGACGGCGTGGCTGTCGCTGCCGAGGGTCAGGCGCGCGCCGGCGTCGACGAGCGCCCGGGCCGGGCCGATGCCGTCGCCCAGGTCGCGCTCGGTGGTGGGGCAGAACGCGACGTACGCCCCCGCGGAGCCGATCGTCCCGACGTCGGCGGGGGTGAGGTGGGTGGCGTGCACGAGGCTCGTCATCGGGCCCAGCATGCCGTGGCGGGCCAGCAGCCCGGTCGGGGTCAGGCCGGTGGCGGCGCGGCACTGGTAGTTCTCCGCCGCCTGCTCCGACAGGTGCACGTGCACCGGCTCGGCGCCCCCACCGACCCCCGCCGCGGCGAGCTCCGCGAGCGCGGCGGGCGGTACGGCGCGCACCGAGTGCAGCGCGGTGCCGACGCGCACGGCGCCCTGCTCGACTGCCCGGTCGGCAAGCACCGCGCGCAGATCGGTGTGGCGACGGAGCCACGCGGCGGCCGAGCCGTCGTCGAAGCGCTTCTGGACACCCTCCGTCGGCCGCCCGAACCCGGCCGCCAGGTAGCAGGTGTCGAGCAGCGTCACCCGCATCCCGACCTCGGCCGCGGCGTCCACGACGGCAAGCGCCATCGCGTGCGGGCCGCCGTCGGCCGCGTCGTACGGGGTCCCGTCGGGCCGGTGGTGCACGTAGTGGAACTCGCCCACGCCCGTGATCCCGGCCGCGAGCATCTCGCTGAGGACGGCGCCGGCGAGCACCCGGTACGACGCGGGGTCGAGCCGCGCGGCGAGGCCGTACATGTCGTCGCGCCAGGTCCAGAACGACCCACCACCGCGCTGCACCCGGCCGCGGAGGGCGCGGTGGAACAGGTGGGAGTGGGTGTCGGCGAGACCCGGGAGGGTCAGCCCGGCGAGGCGGACGGCGCCAGCGGCCAGGGCGTCCTCGGGGCCGCCGGCCGGCCGCACCTCGGTGAAGCGCCCGCGCTCGACCCGCACGACGACGTCGTCGTGCACCCGGGGCGCCTGCCCGGGCAGGGCGAGCCACGCCCGTTCGAGGCGGTAGGTCGTCGTCACGTGCCGATCCCACGCCCGACGGCCATCCAGGTCAACGCTCGACCGCACCGCGGCGTCTCGCATGCGAGACGGGCGAGCGACCTGAGACGCTGGCCCCATGGACTTCTCCGAGGTGGTGCGCCGGCGGCGCATGGTGCGTCGCTACGCCGACCGTCCCGTGGACCCCGCCCTCGTCGACCGCATGCTCGAGCACGCCACGCGCGCACCGAGCGCGGGCTTCAGCCAGGGCTGGGCCTTCCTCCGGCTCGACACCCCCGTCGACGTCGCGCGGTTCTGGGAGGTGACGACGCCGGAGCACGCCGACCCGGAGGGCCGCTGGCTGACCGGGATGCGGTCGGCGCCGGTCGTGGTCGTGCCCCTCACCTCGAAGGACGCCTACCTCGACCGCTACGCCGCCCCCGACAAGGGCTGGACCGACCGCGACGAGGCACGGTGGCCGGTCCCCTACTGGTACGTCGACGCCGGCATGGCGACCCTCCTCATCCTGCAGACCGTCGTCGACGAGGGGCTGGGCGCCTGCTTCTTCGGCATCACGCCGTCCCGCGTCGACGACTTCCGCGCGGCGTTCGGCGTGCCCGCGGCGTACCAGCCCCTCGGCGCCGTCACGATCGGCCACCGCCACCCCGACGACACCGGCTCCCGCGGGTCACCGGCGCGGCGGGAGCGGCGCGCGGTCGACGAGGTCGTGCACCGGGGCTACTGGGGCGGCTGAGCGCGCGCCCGGCTGCACCGGCTCGCCCGCGCACGTCTGGGCCAGGGCCTCGCCGACGAGGGCGTTGAAGGCCGACAGGTCGGGCGTCAGGGTGTCGAGGTCACGTCCGGTCACGGCCAGGGTGACGGCGCGCTGGCCGTCGGCCGAGGCGTAGGACACCGTCCACGTGCCGTAGCTCGCGCCGTTGTGGCCGTGGAGGTAGCTGCCCGGCTCGCACGGGTCGGGCAGCCGGTAGCTGCCCAGCCCGTAGGCCGGCGGCTCGGTCGAGACCACCTCGCGCATGAGGCGCACCGAGCCCGCGCCCAGGAGCCGGCCGGATCCCAGAGCCCGCTGGAAGCGGTTGAGGTCCTCCGTCGTCGTGACCAGGCCGCCGGCCGCCCCGAACATGGTCGGGTCGAAGGCGGACAGGTCGACGCGCTCGCCGTACATCGTCGCGTACTCCGTGAGGGCGTCCCCGGGCAGCCGAGGGTCGTCGGGCAACGAGGTCCGCCACATGCCGGCCGGCCCCAGGACCCAGCTGCGCAGCAGGTCGTCGAGCCGCTGCCCCGTGACGCGCTGCAGCAGCTCGCCGACGACGACGAAGCCCGTGTTGGAGTAGACGAACTCCCCCCGGGGCGTCCACGGCGCACCGGCTCCGTAGGCGATCAGCTGCTCGGGCTCGCGCGGCTCACCGACCACCTCGAGGAACCGCTCGGTCGAGTAGTCGTCGCCGCTCTCGGCCACCAGGAGCGGTCCCAGGTATTCAGGCAGCCCCGACGTGTGGCTGAGCAGCTCCCGCACGGTCACGTCGCCGTGCTCGCCGAGCAGGCCCGGCGCGACGTCGTCGACCGTGGTGTCCAGCCGCCACAGCCCCCGCTCCTGGGCGTTCAGGGCGAGGACGGCGACGAGCATCTTGGTCGTGCTCGCGGACCGGAACCGGTCGCGGGCGAGGGCCGGCTCCGACGACGCCAGGTCGCGCACGCCGTCGGCACCGGACCAGCGGCCACGCTCGCCGCGGACCTCGCCGACGACGGCGACGTGCTCCTCCTCCACCGCCGCGGCCATGGCCGCCTCCAGCGCCGCCGTGTCGTAGGGCAGCGGGTCGGCCGCCGCCGGGGACGCCTGGACGGCGACCGGCGCCACCAGGGACAGGACGGCGGCGCTCGCGAGCGCCGCCGCGCGCCGCGCGGTCCGTCGTGCGGTCGTGGTCGTCGTGCTCATGGATGTTCCCCCTCCGTGGCCGTGGCCACCTCGCCCGTCGGGGTCTGCCGAGATCAGGCCCTCGTCGACTGGTCCAGACCACCGTAGGGCCGCCCCCCGACGGTCCTCACCTGACGAATGTCACGACCTGGCGGCGGCTGTGGAGAGCCGGCCCGCGCACCCGGCGGCGGGGGTACGGTGCGCCGGAGGAGGCAGCCGATGACGAACAGCACCCCCGCCGGGGAGCACCACGAGCCCGACGTGCAGCACCCCGCCGTGGCCGCCCTGCGAGCGGCGGTGCGGACGGCCACCGTCTCGCACCGTGACCCCGCCCGCGTCGACACCGCGACGTTCGACCGGCTCCACGCCGTGCTGGCCGAGCACTTCCCGCTGCTCCACGAGCACCTCGAGCTGGTGCGCGTCCCGCGGCAGGCGCTGCTGTTCCGCTGGCGCGGCCGCACCGACGCCGCCCCGGTCGTGCTCATGGCCCACCTCGACGTCGTGCCCGTCGAGCCCGCGGACACCTGGACCCACCCGGCCTTCGACGCCGTCGTCGCCGACTCCCCCGAGGGGACGGCCGTCTGGGGCCGCGGCACGCTCGACGACAAGGGCTGCGTCGTCGCGATCTGCGCCGCCGTGGAGCGCCTGCTGGCGGACGGCGTCACGCCCGAGCGCGACGTGTGGCTGTCGTTCGGCTGCGACGAGGAGGTCTCGGGCAGCTCGGCGGAGGCCGCGGTCGCGCACCTGAGGGACGCCGGGGTGACGCCGTGGTTCGTCCTCGACGAGGGCGGTGCGGTCGCCGCGGGCGCGTTCCCCGGCGTACGTCGTGCGATCGGCGTCGTCGGGGTGACGGAGAAGGGCACCTCGTTGTTCGAGCTGCGCGCCAGCGGTCGCGGCGGCCACTCGTCCACCCCGGCGCGCAACGGCCCCACCGTGCGCGTCGCGCGGGCGGTGACCAAGGTCGACGCCGCCCCCATGCCGACGCGCCTGCCGGCGCCGACGGTCGCGCTGCTGCACCGGATGGCCCCGCTGACACCGCTCCCCCTGCGGCTGGCGCTCGGCGCGGTCGGAGGTCGGCTCACCCCGGCCCTGACCCGCGCGCTCCAGGCCGCCGGTCCCGAGGCGGCGGCGATGACCCGCACGACGCTGGCGACCACGATGCTGTCCGGGTCGCCCGCGGCCAACGTCATCGCCTCCACCGCGACGGCGACCGTCAACGCCCGCATCCTCGTCGGCGACACCGTCGCGAGCGTCGCCGAGCACCTGCGCCGCGTCGTGGGGCGCGACGTCGAGGTCACGGTCGTCGAGGCCGGCGAGCCGAGCCCCGTGTCGCCCTACGAGGGCGACCCCGCCTTCGCCCTGCTGGAGCGGACCATCACCGCGGTCTTCCCCGAGGCGGTGCCCGCGCCGTACGTGATGATGGCGGCGACCGACTCCCGCCACTTCACGGCGATCTGCGAGCGGGTCTACCGGTTCGCTCCCTTCCCCATGAGCAAGGCGCAGCGGGAGTCGATCCACTCCTACGACGAGCGCATCACGGTGGACGGGTTCCTCGCGGGCGTCGACTGGTACGCCGCGCTCCTGACCGGGCTGCCGGCGTGAGCGCCCCGGTGCTGGAGCCCGGCCCCGGCCGGGCGGTCATCGTCCCCGGCCTGTGGGCCGTCGTGGGCTTCCTCGTCGCGGTCGAGGTCGCGAGCGGGATCCTGCAGGGCTACTACACGCCGATCTTCACCGACATCGCCGACCACCTGGGGATCCGCGAGGGCGACGTCAACTGGTTCGAGGCCGCGCAGCTCATGCTGTCGGCGCTCGCGGTCCCCCTGCTGTCGCGCCTGGGCGACCTGTGGGGCCACCGCAACGTGCTGCTGCTGTCGACGGCCATCACCGCGGTGGGCTCGTGGGTGCTCGTGTTCTCGCCGGGGTTCACGACGTTCCTCGTCGGGTGGGCGCTGCAGGGTGCCTACGTCGTGTGGCTGCCGGTGGAGGTGGCGATCATCCACCGCCGCACGGCGGGCACCGGCGAGCAGGGCCGCCTCACCCGGCGGGCCGCCGCGCTGCTCGTGGCCGCCCTCGAGGCGGGCGTGATCCTGGGCGCGCTCACCAGCGGCGCCCTCGTCGAGGCCACGTCGATGCCGGTGCTCCTCGCGCTGCCGGCGGTCGCCGTCACCGTCTGCTTCGTGGTCGTCTGGTTCGGCATCGAGCGGGCGCCCGGCGTGGCGACGGGTGACTACGACTACGCGGGCGTCGGCCTGCTGACCGTCGTGCTCGGGCTCGTCATGGGTGGCCTCGTGCTCGTGCGTCTCCAGGGCGTCGGATCCCCATGGCCCTGGGCGCTCGTGGCCGCCGGCGTCGTCGCGACCGTCGTGCTGGTGCGCTACGAGGCCGGGGTGGAGGAGCCGCTCATCGACGTCCGGCTCCTCGCCGTGCCGGCCCAGTGGTCGGTGCAGCTCACCGCCTTCCTCTTCGGCATGAGCGTGCTGGGCGCCCAGATCCCCCTGTCGACGTTCGCGCGGGCCGACCCCGACGTGGTGGGCTACGGGCTCGGCGCCAGCGCCGGCTTCGTCTCGACCCTGGTGGGCGTCTACGTCGTGTCCCTGCTCGTCGGCGCCCTGCTGCTGCCCCTGGCCTCCCGTCTGCTCAGCGCGCGCGGGGCGATGGTGGCCGGCATGCTGCTGGTGGCGGTCGGCTACGGGCTCTTCGTGCCGCTGCACGGCTCGACGGTGCAGCTGCTCGCCAACCTCGGGGTCGCCGGCATCGGGTCGGGCCTGCTGGTCGCCGCCCTCCCCGCGGCCGCCGCCGCGGCCGCCCCGGCCGACCGCACCGGGTTCGCGACCGGCATGACGAACGCGACGAAGACCGTCGGCGGCGCGATCGCCTCGGCCGTCTTCGCGATCGCGCTCACCTCGACGGGGTCCCTCGACGAGCCGGGCGTCGGAGCCGCGTCGCTGTCGGGCTACCTGACGGTCTGGACGGTGTGCTCGGTCAGCGCGCTCGTCGGCGCGCTCCTCCTCCTGGTGGCGCGGCGGGAGCGCGAGGCCGTCCCGGTCGGGTGAGGCCGGTGCCGGGCGGCTCTTGTCGAGTTCCTGCGGGGATCGACCACTGATCCACAGCCTTCCTCCAGGGTGGCCGACTACATTCGACCCCGCGGCCGTCCCCATCCCCCGACGGACGGTCGCTCGACGCCCTCGGGCCGGCCTCCCCCGTCCGGCCCGAGGGCGTTTCCCGTCCCCGGGGCGACCGCTCCACCCGGGGTTCGTCAGGACCGTGGCCTCGCCGAAGGTTGGTGCCGTCGCGCAGGCTGAGATGGCCACCGACGGACGAGCGACACGGGAGACAGGCAATGACCGAGACAGGTTCCACCACCGGGACCGGCGCACCCGCGCCCAGCGACCGCAACAGCCTCACCGTCGGTCCGGACGGACCGATGCTGCTGCACGACCACCACTTCGTCGAGCAGATGGCGCACTTCAACCGGGAGCGCATACCCGAGCGCAACGTGCACGCCAAGGGATCGGGAGCGTTCGGCACCTTCGAGGTGACGGGCGACATCACCCACCTCACCCGCGCCGCCGTGTTCCGCCCCGGCACGCGCACCGAGGTGCTGGCGCGCTTCTCGACGGTGGCCGGCGAGCTCGGCTCGCCCGACACGTGGCGCGACCCGCGGGGCTTCTCGCTCAAGTTCTACACGTCCGAGGGCAACTGGGACCTCGTCGGCAACAACACCCCGGTGTTCTTCATCCGCGACTCCATGAAGTTCCCCCACTTCATCCGCTCGCAGAAGCGCCGGGGCGCCTCCGGGCTGCGCGACAACGACATGCAGTGGGACTTCTGGACCCTCAACCCCGAGTCGGCCCACCAGGTCACCTGGCTCATGGGCGACCGCGGGATCCCGGCGTCGTGGCGCACGATGAACGGCTACGGCAGCCACACCTACATGCTGGAGGACGGCGCCGGCGGCAAGAGCTGGGTCAAGTTCCACTTCATCTCCGACCAGGGCGTGAAGAGCCTGACGCAGGAGGACGCCAACCGCATCGCCGGCGAGGACTCGGACTTCCACCGACGCGACCTCTTCGAGGCCATCGACCGCGGCGACCACCCCTCGTGGACGCTCAAAGTGCAGGTGATGCCCTACGAGGACGCGCGCACCTACCGGCTCAACCCGTTCGACCTCACCAAGGTCTGGCCGCACGCGGACTACCCGCTGCAGGAGGTCGGTCGCCTCACCCTCGACCGCAACCCCGACAACCACTTCGCCCAGATCGAGCAGGCAGCGTTCGAGCCGTCCGCCATCGTCCCCGGCATCGGCTTCTCCCCCGACAAGATGCTGCTCGGTCGTGTCTTCGCGTACGCCGACACCCACCGCCACCGCATCGGCGCCAACTACCAGCAGCTGCCGGTCAACCGCCACCGCGTGGAGGGCGCCTACACCTACCAGTTCGACGGTCCGATGGCCTACGACCACGCAGGCGACCGGTCGAAGTACGCCCCCAACAGCTACGGGGACCCGTACTCCGACGCGACCGGTCCCGCCCCGGACGGTTGGGAGGCCGACGGCGCGATGGTGCGCGACGCCTACACGCTGCGTGAGGACGACGACGACTTCGGGCAGGCCGGCATCCTCGTGCGCGAGGTGTTCGACGACGCGGCCCGCGAGCGCTTCGTCGGCAACGTCGCCGGCCACCTGCTCGGTGGCGTCAGCGAGCCGATCCTGGTGAAGGCCTTCGCCTACTGGAGCTCGGTCGACGCCGAGATCGGCAAGCGGATCGAGGAGGCGGTGCGCGCCGAGCAGGCCAACGACGTCGCGCCCCACCCGACCGAGCCCGTCACCACCGTCTGAGCACCGTCTGAGCACGTCTGAGCACCGTCGCTCCACCTCGACGCCCCCGTCGCCGATCCCGGCGGCGGGGGCGTCGCTCGTGACCGGCGCGCTACCGTCGAGGAGCGAGGGGGTGGTGACGTGCCCGAGGACGACGAGCGTCAGCAGTTCCGCGAGGCCGAGCGGGACGAGCGCACCGGGCGGAGTGCCGCCGCGGAGCGCATGCGGCACCAGGGCCAGTGGGTGGAGCTGCAGCTGCAGCGCGCCCGCGACCGCGGGGAGTTCGACGACCTCCCCGGCTTCGGCAAGCCGATCGCGGACCTCGGCTCCGACCACGACCCGGACTGGTGGGTCAAGCGGCTCGTCGAGCGCGAGCAGATCACCGGGGTGCTGCCGGCCGCCCTCCAGCTCCGCAAGGAGGACGCCGAGCTCGACGGCCGGCTCGACCGGCTCACGAGCGAGGCCGAGGTGCGTCGCGAGCTCCTCGACTTCAACGAGCGCGTCCGCCGGGCCCTGTACGGCGATCCCGGAGGCCCCCCGCTCCTGACGCAGCGCCGCGACGTCGAGGCGGAGGTGGCGGCATGGCGGGAGCGGCTGGAGCAGCGCCGTACGGCTGCCGCGGAGCGGGCGCGCACGGAGCGGACCGAGCGTGAGGCACGCCGCCGGTGGTTCCGCCGGTCGGACTGACCCGTCGGCGGGCCGTGCTCCTAGACTGCCCAGCCATGACCGCGACCCCGCTGACGGCACCGCAGCTGCGGTTCTTCGAGGCGGGCCTCGACCTGCTGGCGGAGGAGGGGTACGGCGCGCTCAAGCTCGCCCCCCTCTGCCGTCGGGTCGGGGTCACGACGGGCAGCTTCTACCACGCGTTCCCGAACTGGCCGACCTACACGGACGCCCTCCTGCAGCACTGGTACCGGGAGCGCACGGGTCGTGCCCAGGTGCTCGCCGACGAGGAGGACGACCCGACCCGTCGCGTCGAGCTGCTCGTGCGCGCCGCGGTCGACCTGCCCCACGGCGCCGAGGCCGCCATCCGCGTCTGGGCCGGGGTCGACCCCGCCGTCGCGCAGCTGCAGCAGCAGGTCGACGACCAGCGTCTCGCGACGGTCACCGAGGCCCTCGCGGCCGCGATGCCGCCCGGCTCCGAGGAGCTCGCCGTCAACCTGGGCCAGGCGGCGTTCTTCCTGCTGGTGGGATACGAGCAGTCCCACGCGACCGGCGGCCGCGAGGCGCTCGAGTGGGCCCTCCGGCTCATCCAGGACCGGGCGCTGGGCGCCAGGCACCAGCCCGCGCCAGCTCCGCGCCCATGAGCTCGACGAGGGTCTCGAGGCCGCGGAGGGGGCGCACCATGACGGCGAAGTCGACGATCCGGCCGTCGTCGTCCCACGTCAGCATGTCGATGCCGTGCAGGTCGCGGCCGCCCACGACGGTGACGAACTCCAGCACGGCCGAGCGCTCGTCCCACCACTCCCGCTCGTAGCGCAGCTCCGGACCGAGCACCACGAGCGCGGCGCCGAGGTACGCGGCCGTCAGGTCCCGGCCCTCCTGCGGCCGGTGCACCGCGGGCGACCGGAAGACCGCCGCGGGCGCGAGCATCTCGCGCAGGCGCACGTCGACGTCCGGGGCGTCGCGGTGGGCGACCAGGTCGTGCCAGCGGGCGACGGTCGCGGGACGGTCGGCGGGACGGTCGGCGGGGGTGCTCACCCGTGGCAGTCAAGCAGCACGGGACCCGGCTGTCACGAGCCGCCGAGGGCGGCAGCCAGCGCCCGGTCCGCCTCGAGCAGCGCCGCGCGGTCCCAGGTCGACGTGCTCGCGAGCACCTCCTCCGCCCCGGTGCGCTCGACCAGCTCCTCCAGCGCGGCCCGCACCTGCGGCGCGGTGCCGGCGAGGGTCCGGTCGAGGTGGGCCTCGACGCGGCGGCGTACCTGGTCGGGCCACGCCGCCGACCGCAGGTCCGCGGGGCTCTGCAGCGGCCCGAACTCGCCGGTCGTGCGGGACAGTGCCATCGCGTGGGCCTCCGGCAGTGCCAGCTCCCGCGCCTCGGCGGCGGTGTCAGCCACGACGGCGTCGAGCGAGACCATGACCTGCGGACGCTCGGGGCCGCCGGGGTGCGGGCGGAACGCCGAGCGGTACGCCGCGAGCGCGTCCCCCACGTCCGCCGAGGCCAGGACGGGTCCGCCGACCACGACCGGCAGGCCGAGGCGCGCGGCGAGGAGGAGGCCGCGCCCGGTGGCGAGCACGTGGAGCGGGATGGCGCGCCCCGTCGCGGGACGCACGGTGACCTCCGCGGTGCCGTCGAGGTGCGCCCGCAGCTCCTCGACGTCGGCGGCGAACGCCTCCGCTCCCGCGGCGAGCGCCGCGTCGACGTCGGGGCCGGGGTCGTGGCGCAGCGCGCGGCGGACCGGCGCCGTGAACCCCAAGGACCTCCCCACGCCCAGGTCGATGCGGCCGGGGTGGAGGGCGTCGAGCATGCGGAACTGCTCGGCGACGACGAGCGGCTGGTGGTGGGGCAGCATCACGCCGCCGGACCCGAGCCGGATCGACGACGTGGCGGCACCGACGGCGGCGAGCAGCACCGGCGGTGAGCCCGAGGCGACCCCGGGCACGCCGTGGTGCTCCGCCACCCAGAACCGGTGCAGGCCCAGCTCCTCGGCGTGCCGGGCCCGCGCGATCGTGTCGTGCAGCGCCTCGCCGTCCGGACGGCCGGCGCGGGTGCGGGAGCGGTCGAGCAGCGAGAGCCTCACGCCGGGCACAACGACGGGCCCCGCCCGGGCCTTCCCCCGGCCCCCCTCACGGCAGCAGCGACTCCACGACCTCGACGGCGCGGTCGAGACCGCCGAGGGCGGCGACCTCGGCCGCCAGCGCCGCCGACCGGGCCACGACCTCCGGCGTGGTGACGGCGTCGAGCGCGGCGCGGAGGCCGTCCACGTCGACGGTCGCGCTGTCGATCCGCACCGCGACGCCCGCCGCGACGAGCGCGTCGGCGTTGTCGAACTGGTCGACGTCCTGCGGCGCGGCGATCATCGGGGTCCCCGTCACCAGCCCCTCGTTGGCGCCGCCCATCCCGGCGTGCGTGAGGAACGCCGCCGCGTGGTCGAGGATCTCGCGTTGCGGCACCCACGGGTGGATCTCCACGTTCGGCGGCAGCGGCCGTCCGCCGGTCACCTCCTCGACGGTGACGTGCCGGCCGACCTGCAGCACGAGGTGCCAGTCGGGCCGGTCGCCGAAGGCGGCGAGGCACCGCCGGTAGAGCTCCGGCTGCTTCGTGAACGCCGTGCCGAGCGACACCAGGAGCACCCGGCCCGACGCGGGCGGCGTCCAGGCGGCGGCGTCGGCGCGGCGTACCGCCGGCCCCGTGAACGTGTAGACCTCCCGGTCCACGCGGTCGGCGTGGGGCTGCAGCGACTCGGGCACGAGCACCACGCAGCGCGGCGGACGGCCGAGGTAGTGCAGCGGGTCGTCCGTGACGCCCTCCGTCGCGAGCATCGCGCGCTGCCGCTCCAGGTAGGCCGCGCCCCGCGGGTCGCCGCGCACCCACGAGGTGAACTCCGCCATGTCCTCCTCGTAGCCCTCCCACGCGACGTACGTCGGCGAGAGCTGCAGCGCCGGGATCCCCCACGCGTCCGCGAGCAGGCGCGCGGGGATGCCGGCGATGTCGTAGAGGAACAGGTCGGGGCGGTCGTCGGCGAAGCGCTCGCGCACGGCCGGGAGCATCACCTCGTACTCGTCCTGGAAGCGCGCGAGGTGGTCGATCGCGTCCCCCTCGAAGGCCTCCTCGGGACCGTCGCCCTCGCCCCGTCCGGCGTGGTTCGTGCGGGGCAGCACGGAGGAGTACGGCGCGAGCTCCGCCCCCGTCGCCTCGATCGTCTCCCGGAAGGAGGGGTCGTTGACGTAGGTCACCCGGTGGCCGCGCTCCACGAGCCGGCGGACCACCTCGAGGCTGGGGTTGACGTGGCCGGGGGCCGGGATGCTGACCATGGCGAGGTGCGCCACGGGTCCTCCTCGAGGTCGTCGGACGGCGGGCGTCACGACCGTAGCCAGCCGCCTGCCAGGAGCGCGACGGCTTTTCGTGGCGCTCGCGCAGCGTCGACCGGGTACCGGCTTGGGTGAGCACCACTACTGTCGTGACCACGTCCCGTCCGCTCGAGCCGGGGGCGCTCCAACGAGTGGGGAGACCCAGTGCAGACGAGGCGACCGACGTGAATCCCGAGACGCGGACAGAGGGGACGGCCGACGTGACCACCGCAGGCGCGAGCACGGCCCGGGCGGGCAGCCCCGCCGAGGGCGTCGCCCGCACGTACGACGCATCGCTGCCCTTCGCGGACGCGTCCGCGAACCTGGCCCGCCACGACCTGCTCGACCAGCTGCGTCCCCTCGGGCTCGAGCGCCACGTGGTCGAGGACGCGACGACGATCCTCCACGAGCTGGTGCGCAACGGGATCGACCACGGCGCGCCGTGCGAGGACCACACGCTGGAGGTGCGCTGGGACGTCGGCGACGACCTCCTCACGCTGCGGGTGACCGACTGCGGCACCCCCAACGGCGCCTGCCCGCCGGAGTGCGTCGACGACGACTGCTCCGACCACGCCGAGCGGTGGCGGAGCAAGATCCTCACGCCCATCGCGCCCGACGCGCTGCGCGGACGGGGGCTGCACCTCGTCGACGCCCTCAGCGAGTCGTGGGACGTCGAGACGGGCGAGGAGGGCACGACGGTGTCCGCCCAGGTGCGGCTCCGATGACGGCCGAGGACGAGCAGGACACCGACCTGCTGGAGCTGGCCAGCGACATCGACCACGGCCGCGTGACGGTCACCGGCGGTGTCTTCACGGACCTCGACGCACGCCGCCTCGAGCACGAGCTCATCGATGCCGCCGGGACGCAGCCGGGCGGGACCCTCGCCGTCGACCTCAGCGGCGTGACCTTCCTGCCCAGCCGCGCGATCCGCTCCCTCGTCATGGCACAGCGGTCGGCCAGCGCCCGCGGCACGACGCTCCGCCTCCTCGCCGCCGAGGGATCGCTGAGTCGACGGATGCTGCGGGCGGTGGGGTTCGACGTCCAGGACCCGATCGCGGCGGACGAGGACAGCCAGGACGGCCCGCCCCCGTGGACCGCGTCGTGAGCAGCCGCACCTCGTCGGTCGACGGCACGAGCCTGCGCCGCGTCGTCGGCGCCTCCGCAGCGGTGGTGGCGGCCGTCCAGGCCGGCACCGCGGTGGTCGCCCTCCGCCGCGGCCGCCGCGACTACGCCGACGCCGCGTGGGGTCCCGGTCTCGCCGCGGTGGCGGTCACGAGCGCCGCGCTCGGCTCCGGCGACCCCTGGCGCCGCTGGGCCCTGGCCGGCGTCACCACGGCGTGGGCGGTCCGGCTGGAGCGCCTCATGCTCGGGCGGGTGCGCGGCACCGACGAGGAGGACGAGCGCTACACCGAGTTCCTCGACGGCGACGGCACCGCCGCGGTCGTGGCGAAGGTGTTCGTGACCCAGGGCCTCGCCCAGCTCGCCGTCTCGGCCCCGCTCCAGCTCGCCGCGGCGAGCACGCTCCCCCGCACGCCCCGTCGCTGGCTGTTCCCCGCGGGCATGGCGGTCATGGTGGCGGGCGCGGTCGTCGAGGCCGCGGCCGACCGGCAGAAGGCCCGCTTCATGGAGCGCGACCGCGACGAGCGGCCCGACGTGCTCGACACCGGCCTGTGGGGGCTCTCGCGCCACCCGAACTACCTCGGCGACTCCGTCGTCTGGGACGGCGCGTGGGTCGCCGCCGCCGCCTCCGCGCCCGGCGCCTGGACCTTCCCGGCCCCGGTCGCCATGTCGTACTTCCTCGTCTTCGCCACCGGGGCCAAGCGCACCGAGCGGCGGATGGAGGACCGGCCGGCCTACCGCGACTACCAGCGGCGGGTCCCGTTCTTCCTGCCGCTCCCCCGACGGTCCGGGGGCTCAGTCCAGGCGGGCGACGAAGGCTGAGAGCACGGCGGCCAGCTCCGCCGGCCGCTCCTGCGGCACGAGGTGGGCGGCGCCGTCGACCTCGACCAGCTCGGTCTCGCGGGCGACCGCGCCGTTGAGCTCGTGCTGCGCGGCGGCGCCGAGGTCGCCGTCCTCGGCGCCCGCCACGACGAGGGCGGGCACGTCGAGGCGCGGCACGCGGGCCGACCAGTCCTCGCGCGACCCCGCCAGCAGCCAGCGCCGCCACGCGACGGGATCGGCGCGCCGCAGGTCCGCCACCGCCGCCTCGTGCAGCGCCGCGGGGAGCGGCTCGTGGGTGTTCATGGCGACGAACTCCGCCGCCGCGACCTCGTCGAGGGGGCCGTCCTGCGCCCAGGCGAGCATCTGGCGACGCCGGTCCTCCGCCATCGGCTCGGGGACGACCGGGGAGGCGGCGACGAGCACGACCCCCGCGAGGTCGGGCGGTGGCGGGACGACCGCACCGGCCGCGAGGAGCGTGGCGATCTTGCCGCCCATGCTGTGCCCGAGCAGGACGAGCGGGCCGGGAGCGCTCGGGAGGTCCGCGACGCGACGGGCGACGTGCCGCACGGTGGCGGCGCAGTCCGCGATGCCGGGGGCGCCGGACCCGAAGCCGGGCAGGTCGAGGGCGGTGACGCCCACCGTCGGACCGAGCTCCGCCGTCAGGGCGTCGAACGACCGCGAGCTGCCTCCGAGGGCGTGGAGGCAGACGAGCCGCACGGGCGCGATCAGCCGACCAGGTCGCCCGTGCCGCCGGCGGGCTCGCCCACCGGCACGCCGACGACGCTGAGCACACGGTGCGCCAGCGTGCCGGCGCGGGCGGTGAGCGTGACCGCCACGCCGTCACGCTCGGCCCGCCGCGCGAGGGCGATGAGGGTGCCCACCGCGAGGCTGGGCAGGAAGTCGATGTCGCTGAGGTCGAGGGAGACGTTGCGCGTGAAGCCCTCGGTCGCGCCGGTCACTTCGAAGTCGAGCCGCTCGAGGTCCTCCTGCTCGTAGACGCCACCCGTGACGCGCAGGTCGCCCGGCGCGGTGTGGTGGATCCGGAGGGAGTCGGCGGGTGCGGGGTGGTTCACGGATCAGCCTTCCGACGAGGGGATGCAGCACGAGACGGATCGAAGGGCCGAGCCGCGATGCCCATCATGCAGTCTTCAACGGAAAATATCTACACAGAGAATTCTGGGGGCCTGTTGAGGTATTGCACCTCACGGGGGTACCGGCCCCCGGGACCACCACGAGGAGGACACGTGTACGAGGACGCCCGACCCTGCCAGGTGTGCGGCAGCGCCGTCCGGCTCGGACCCCACCGACCCGACCCCGACGACCGCACCACGCCCGTCGGCCCGCGCGACGGCGTCGTCGGGGGCGCCGACCCGACCGTCGACGACCGCGTGTGCACGAACGACGCGTGCCCCACGCACGAGGGGCACGGCGAGCCCTGAGCCGAGCCCTGAGCCGAGCGGGGGCCGAGCGGGGGCCGAGCGGGGGCCGACGGGCTCAGGCGGCGAGCGTGACCGGCTGCGGGTCCTCGTCGGACCGCACCTCGTCGAGGACGACCCGCGCGCCCCGCCGCTCGCGCAGCGCCACGACGAGCGCCCGGAGGCCCAGCGCGGCCCACACCAGGTTCGAGGCGGCGCTCGGCCACGCGCCGTACAGGGCGGCGCCCGCCGACGCGAGCAGACCGCCGACGCCGTTGAGCAGCGCGTAGCGCACCGAGAGGGACGACATCCGTCCGGTGGAGTGGAGGGCGAAGGCTCCGATCGTCCCGATCGTCCCGACCCATCCCAGCACTGCCGCGAGCATTCTCTTCCCGACCTTCTCCGCGAGGCCGCGAGCGCGGCCGACCGGCATGGATCGTGGACCACGACCGGCCCCCGGCGGGAGTGCCGGAACCCCGCACCCGGGCTTCAGCAACGCTGAAGAGGCACAGCCGCGCGGCGCTCCCGCGGGGATGGGTCGCCGAGGTCACACCCCGGTACGCCGCCGCTCACCCCAGCGGGTCGGCTCCGCCGTGCGCCGCCGCCTCCTGGCTCACCAGCGAGGTGACCGTGACGGCCGGACCGGGCGTCGGCCCGCGGGACTCGTGGTGGCGCGCGACGATGCGACGCACCCCCAGCCCCTCGATCTCGAGCACCACCACGCCCGGCGGCGTGAGGCCCTGCAGGGCCAGGGCCGGAGCGAGGGCGACCCCCTCGCCGGCGGCGACGAGGGCGAGGGCGGTCTGCAGCCCGAAGTACGCGTGCTTGACGACGCCGCCGAGGCCGAGCCCGCGGCGTACCCGCGCGATGGCCCGCGCGCTGGCCTCCGAGTCCGCGACCCCGAGCCAGGGCACGGAGGAGCCGCGCAGACCCTCGAGGTCGGCGGACTCCAACGCCCCCACCGGCGCGACGACCCGCCAGGGGTCGTCGAGCAGGTGGTGCTCCACGACGCTGGCCGGGAGCCGGGCCGTCTCGTCGGTGTCGGTCTCGATGACGGCGACGTCGAGGTGCCCGGTGCGCAGCCGCCGCATGAGCACGTCGCGCTCCGCCTCCGCGACGATGACGTCGAGGTCGGGGTGCTGGAGGCGCCAGCGCGGCAGGGCCGGCACGAGGATGGTGCGGAGGAAGCTCTCGAAGGCCCCGACCCGCACGGTGCCGGACAGCGACGCGCCGGCGGCGTCGAGCCGCACGGCGGCGAGGTTGAGGGTGCGCTCCACCTCCTCGCCCGCCTCGGCGAGGGTCGCGCCGGCCGGGGTCAGGACGGTGCCGCGGACCGTGCGGCGGATGAGCGCCTGGCCGGTCTCGCGCTCGAGCCGAGCCACCTGCTGGGACACCGCGGAGGGTGACACCCCGAGCTGCTCGGCCGCCGCGAGGATCCCTCCGGAGCGGGCGACCGCCACGAGGAACCGCAGCCGTCGCGGGTCGATCTCCACCCTGCACCCTCTCCTCCGCGCCCGGCGCGGGTGCACCGGGCGCGGAGGATCATAGGGCGGTCAGATGGCCTGGACCGCCGCGGAGGGGACCAGCCGGTCGGCCGCCCGTGCGGCGACCCCCGACTGCCAGGCCCAGGCGGCGATCTCGACGCGGTTGCGCGTGCGCAGCTTCATCGCGATCTGCCGCAGGTGGAACTTGACGGTCGAGCCGGCGAGGTACATCGCCGCCCCGATCTCGTCGTTCGTCAGCCCGTGGGCGACGAGGCCGACGACCTCGACCTCGCGCGCGGTGAGGCGCTCGGTCGGGGCGATGCACCGCCCGGCGATCGGCACGGGCGGCGCCGGGAGCACCACCACCGGCGCCGGCGCGCCGACGGCTCCCTCTCCGTCCTGGTCGAGGTCGAGCGCGTCCCCGGCGTCCCCGAGCTCCGCACCGTCGTCGCCGACCACCCGCACCCGCACGTTCCGGTCGGCGCCGAGGGCGCCGGCCAGCCCCCCGGCGAGGTCGCCGGCCAGCTCGTCGAGGTGGACCTCCACCGTGATCCGCACGTCGACCGACCTCAGACGCCGCGGAAGCGGTTGATGGCGTCGATGTGCTTCTCGCGCTTCGCGTGGTCCCGGACGCCCAGGCCCTCCTCGGGCGCCAGGCAGAGCACGCCGACCTTGCCCTGGTGCTTGTTGTGGTGCACGTCGAGCGCGGCCTGGCCGACCTCGTCGAGGCCGTAGGTGCGCGAGACCGTCGGGTGGATCTTGCCCTGCGCGATGAGCCGGTTGGCCTCGTAGGCCTCGCGGTAGTTGGCGAAGTGGCTGGAGACGATGCGCTTGAGGTTCATCCACAGGTAGCGGTTGTCGTACTCGTGCATGAAGCCCGTGGTCGAGGCACAGGTGGTGATGGTGCCGCCCTTGCGCGTCACGTAGACCGACGCACCGAAGGTCTCGCGACCCGGGTGCTCGAAGACGATGTCGATGTCCTCGCCACCGGTGAGCTCGCGGATCTTCTTGCCGAGGCGCTGCCACTCCTTGGGGTTCTGCTTGGTGCCCTCCTCGTTCCAGAACTGCCAGTTCTCCTCGGAACGGTTGATCACCATCTCGGCGCCCATGCTGCGCACGATCTTCGCCTTCTCCTCGTTGGAGACCACGCAGATCGGGTTGGCGCCGCCGTTGAGGGCGTACTGCGTCGCGAAGCCGCCGAGGCCGCCCGACGCGCCCCAGATGAGCACGTTGTCGCCCTGCTTCATCTGGCCGGCGTTCTTGGAGACCAGCTGCCGGTACGCCGTCGCGTTGACGAGGCCCGGGGAGGCGGCCTCCTCCCAGGTCAGGTGGTCGGGCTTGGGGAGCAGCTGGTTGGACTTCACCAGCGCGATCTCGGCGAGGCCGCCGAAGTTGGTCTCGAAGCCCCAGATGCGCTGCTGCGGGTCCATCATCGTGTCGTCGTGACCGGCGGGGTCCTCGAGCTCGACGGAGAGGCAGTGGGCCACGACCTCGGCGCCCGGCTTCCACTGGGTGACGCCCGGGCCGGTCTTCAGCACGACGCCGGCGAGGTCGGAGCCGACCACGTGGTAGGGCAGGTCGTGGCGCTTCGTCAGCTCCGAGAGCCGGCCGTAGCGCTCGAGGAACCCGAAGGTGGAGACGGGCTCGAAGATGCTCGTCCACACGGTGTTGTAGTTGATCGCCGAGGCCATGACCGCCACGTAGGCCTCGCCCGGGCCCAGCTCGGGCAGCGGGACGTCGTCGAGGTGGAGCGACTTGCGCGGGTCCTTGTCGCGCGTGGCGAGGCCCTCGAACATGTCGACCTCGTCCTTGTGGACGGTCACGCCGCGGAACGACTCGGGGAGCTCCATGGCGGCGTAGTCACCGCCCTCCGCGTTGCCGGAGAGGATCGCGTCGAGGATCTGCTGCATCTCGGGACTCCTGAGGGGTCTCGGCCGACGGGTCGGCACGGTTAACACGCATTAACTGGCCGGGAGCGTACCGAGCGCTCGGTCTGTCGGCCAACTAAAGTTGACGTGGATCACTCAACGGACGCAGATCTTGTTACTCGCGAGGAACTCCGCACCGCTCGCGCGGGCCTCGATGCCACTTCTGGGCTATGTTCCACCACGGCGATCGCGGCGCAACCGCCGCGTCCACTCACCGAACGCCCGGTGCGGATGCGGTCGCCGACCGATCGCTCGATCACGACTGCGTCACACTGGGTTGACGCAGGAGAGGTCGGGCAACTGCGATCCCTCTCGCACCCATCAGCACCTGGAAGGAAGTGACATGCCCCGCTTGTGTCAGACGGACGGCCTCAGCGACGTGCAGACCGAGATCCTCAAGGCGGTGCGCGAGTTCGTCGACGAGCGGATCATCCCCGTCGCCCAGGAGCTGGAGCACGCCGACGAGTACCCCACGGAGATCATCGAGGGCCTCAAGGAGCTGGGCGTCTTCGGCCTGACGATCCCGGAGGAGCACGGCGGCCTCGGGGAGTCGCTCCTGACGTACGCCCTCGTCGTGGAGGAGATCGCCCGCGGCTGGATGAGCGTCTCGGGCGTCATCAACACGCACTTCATCGTGGCGTACCTGCTGATGCAGCACGGCACCGAGGAGCAGAAGGCGAAGTACCTCCCGCGGATGGCGACGGGCGAGGTGCGCGGCGCGTTCTCGATGTCGGAGCCGGGCCTGGGCTCGGACGTCTCCGCGGTCTCGACCAAGGCCGTCAAGCAGGACGACGGGTCCTACTCGATCACCGGCCAGAAGATGTGGCTGACCAACGGCGGCACCTCGACGCTCGTCGCGCTGCTCACCAAGACCGACGAGGGCGCCGAGTCGGTCTACAAGAACATGACGACGTTCCTGGTCGAGAAGGAGCCCGGCTTCGGCGAGACCGCCCAGGGCGTCACCGTGCCCGGCAAGCTCGAGAAGATGGGCTACAAGGGCGTCGAGACCACCGAGCTCATCCTCGACGGCCACCAGATCGCCGCCGACCAGATCCTGGGCGGCGAGCCCGGCAAGGGCTTCTTCCAGATGATGGACGGCGTCGAGGTCGGTCGCGTCAACGTCGCGGCCCGCGCCTGCGGCCTCGCGTGGCGCGGCTTCGAGCTGGGCATCGCCTACGCCCAGCAGCGCAAGACCTTCGGCAAGGCCATCGCCGAGCACCAGGCCGTGCTGTTCCGCCTCGCCGAGATGGCCACCAAGGTCGAGACCATCCACACGATGATGGTGCGCGCCGCCCGCCTCAAGGACACCGGCCAGCGGATGGACGTCGAGGCCGGCATGGCGAAGATGCTCGCCTCGGAGTACGCCAACGAGGTCGTCGAGGACTCGTTCCGCATCCACGGCGGCTACGGCTACTCGAAGGAGTACGAGATCGAGCGCCTCATGCGCGAGGTGAAGTTCATGCTCATCGGCGAGGGCACGAGCGACATCCAGAAGATGATCATCGGCCGCAGCCTGCTGAAGGACTACCAGCTGAAGGGCTGACCCGCTCACCCTTCCGGGACGTCATGCGAAGCGCGGCCCCCGGCCGCCGGAACGCATGACGTCGCGGGGGTGGGCGGCTCCGCGGCGTACGGCGTCGCGGCTCGGCCGGGGGGTCCGGCCGGAGGGCGAGAAATGTGCGGCCGGGACACGCCCGCCACGATCAGAGGTGCACCAAGCGCACAATTCCGCGCCCGCTGGCCGCGGTCCCGGGGCACCGCCGCCCGCTCACCCCTCCGGGACGTCATGCGAAGCGCGGCCCGCGGCCGCCGGAACGCATGACGTCCCGGGGATGGGGGGCGATCAGGCCAGGTACGGGTCGCACCAGGCGCTGATGAGCCGCGCCGCGCGCTGCGCCTGGCCCGGCGCGGTCAGCAGGTGGTCGGCGCCCTCGAGCGCGACGAAGCTCCGCGGGTGCCGCGCCCGCTGGAAGATCTCGCTGGCGTTGCCGACGCCGACGGTGTTGTCGGTCGGCGAGTGCATGACGAGCAGGGGCTGGCGCAGGCGGTCGATGCGGTCGCGGAACTCCGCCCGGCGCACGTCCTCGACGAACTCCCGCGTCAACGTGAGGGCCTTCCCCCCGACCCTCCACTCGGCCCGGCCGTCGTCGAGGACCTGGTCGACGAGCGCGTCGTACTGGTGCTCCGCGTGCCCCGGGTCCACCGGCGCGGCGATCGAGGCCACGGCGGAGACGGGCGCGCCGTCGGAGGCCGCGGCGATCGCGGCCGCCCCGCCCCACGAGTGCCCGACGAGCAGGGACGCCGGCGTGCCCCGCTCGGCCATGAACGCGACCGCCCGCTGCGTGTCGGCGACCTTCACCGTGAACGACCCGTCGCCCCACTCCCCCTCCGAGTCGACGAGGCCGAGGGCGTCGAAGCGCAGCATCCCGATCCCCTCGCGGGCGAGCTGCTTGCTGACGCGCGCGGCGGCCGGCGAGTCCTTGCCGAGGGTGAACCCGTGGACGAAGACGCCCCACCCGCGCACCTCCCCCTCCGGCTCGTCGACCAGCCCGGCGAGCCGGGGACCGGTCGAGCTGGCGAACGACACGCGTGTGGCCACGTTCTCTCCTCCGTACGGCGCGGTGCGCATGTTCTACGCCATGGCGTGCCGCGATCAGTACTCCCCACGCCGTCGCAGCTCGCGGGGGCGGCCGTCGGGGTCGTGGAGCAGGAGGTACGGCGCGGACGCCAGCGCCCGCGCGGCGCGGCCGAGTCGTGGCGGACGGAGGCGCCGCAGCCGACCCGGCGGACGCGGTCCGACCCGGCCCCCGGCGTGCCAGGCGTCGAGGTCGGCGGCGGCCCGGGCGAGGACGGCGAACATCGCGGCCGGGTCCATGCAGTCCTCCATCGGGTCGTCCGCCCCGCGGCCGAGGTGCTCGGCGGCCAGGGCCAGGCGCAGCCGGCGCGCGTAGTCGCCGGCCTCGTCCACGACGACGACGGACAGCTCGGAGTCGTGGGTCCACGAGCGGCGGTTGAAGTTGTCGGAACCGATGGTGGTCCACGTGTCGTCGATGACGCAGGTCTTGGCGTGCACGTAGATCGGGGTGCCCTCGTCGTTCTCCAGGCCGTAGACCGCCACGCGGTCGGGAGCCACCCGGTGCATCGGCTCCATCGCCCGCCGGCGCCCCTCGCGCTGGGCGAGCCGGTTGAGGCCCGTGACGTCGGGGTGCAGCGGCACGATGACGACGACGTGCAGGTCGGGATGGGCCGTGAGGGCCTCGGCGAACACGCGGCCGACGTGGTCGCCCCAGAGGTACTGGTCCTCGACGTACACCAGCCTCCGCGCCTGCTCGAGCGCCTTCGTGTAGCCGCGCGCCACGCTGCGCTCGCCCCCGTGCGCGAACGCGTAGTCGCGGCCGCCGCGCAGGTCGGGGTAGGTGCGGAGCAGCTGGACCGCGTGGGTCCCGCCCGGCACCGGTGGCGGGGGCGGCGCCTGCGGCGGGAGCGGGTCGGGGGTGGTGTCGAGGCCGCGCAGCCGGTCGCGCAGCAGGATGATCGGGCTGTGGCGGAGCGAGGTGGGGTCCTCCCAACGCTCCCGGAAGGTCGTCTCCACGTCGTGGACCGCCGGGCCCGTCACGGCGGCCTGGACGTCGTGCCAGGGCGGGCGCGCGCCGTACTCCTCCGGCATCCCCGGCACCGGCTGCGGATCGCCGGGGTGCCCACGGGTGTCGCGCCGTGAGTGCGCGAGGTCGATGCCCCCGACGAAGGCGATGTCGCGCGACGGGTCGTCGCCGTGGCGGACCACCACGAGCTTCTGGTGGTGCGACCCGCCGACCCGCACCCGCATGTCGAGGATGGCCTCGGCGCCGCGCCGCTGCAGGGCGCGCCCGAGGTTGGCGTTCTGGCGGGCGGTGAAGCCGGTGACGTCGCTGTGGGAGCGCCACACGAGGCCGCGCACGTCGACACCGCGCTCGTCGGCACGACCGAGCACCTCGAGCACCGTGCTGTCCGGGTCGTCGGTGAGCCGCTGGTCGGCGTCGCCCTGCCAGTCGGTGAACAGAACGAGGTCGCCCGGCCCCGTCGCCTCGATCCGCTCGACGAGCTCGGCGAAGTAGGTCGCGCCGTGCACCAGCGGTCGCACCAGGTTGCCGGTGGACCACGCCACGGCGCCCGGGTGGAGGTCGTCGACCCGCGTGCGCGGGTTGCCGCGCTCCCCCGCGGTCAGGAGCCAGCGCTCCGGTTCTCCTCGGTCGGGCACGTCCTCAGCCTGCCACGCGCGGGTGATGCGGGCCACGCTCGTCGCGCACGGGCCGGCGTAAGGAACGCGCGGGCCGCGCGTCCTCTCCGCGGGAGACGAGACGCGACCGGCCGGGGCCGGTCGACCGGGGAGGAGCACGATGCGCGCACGACGGGGACGGACGGGCCGCGGCCACGAGGGGCGGTGCGGGGTGGAGGCGGATCAGCCGGCCCTGTCGGAGGACGACGCCGCCGCGGTCGCGGCGCTCTTCGCGGCAGAGCTGCTCCGGGGGTGGATCCCTCGCGAGCGGGACCTCCGCGCGGGGGTCGAGGCGGTCGCACGACGTCGCGGGGGGTCCGCCGAGTTGTGTTGAATGAGGCCGTGGCCAGCCAACTCGCGCTCGCGGTGCACGTCGTCGCCCTCGTCGTCGCGGCGGCGTTGACGGTCGTCGCCCTCGTCCGGCGCGACCGCCTCGTGGCGGGTCGCACGGTCGCCCTCGCCTGCGCCTCGGCCGCCGCGTGGGCCGGTCACGTCGCGTGGTTCGAGGCGTCCGGGCTCTCGCGGGGGCTGCTCCTGTGGCTGCCCGCGGTCGGGGCGACCTGCGGCCTGCTGTGGACCGTCGCCCGTCGCATGACCGACGCCACCTGGCGCCCGTCGCGTGCCGTCGTCGCGCTGCTGGTCGCCGAGCCCCTCGTCGTCGCCGCCTGGCAGGTGCTGCTGGGCCCCCACGCGGTCGTGTCGGTCGGCGCCATCGTGAGCTTCGGCCCGCTGTTCGCCGTGCACACGGCCTACTGCTTCGCGCTCCTCCTCCTCGCCGTCCTGGCCCTGGCCCGCCGCAGCAACGACCGCGAGGGGGCGGTGCGGCTCCAGGCGGCCGCCCTGCAGTGGGGTGCCGTGGCCGCGCTGGTGACGGAGGCGATGCGTCTGCAGCTGACCGACGTCGCGGCGGTCGCCGCGCTCACCGTCTTCGTCGGCGCCGGGGTGCGGGGGCCGGCTCGGCCGGTCGTGCCCCCGTCACCGGACCGGCTGCTCGACGACCTGGGCGCCCTCGTCCTCGCCTTCGACGCCGGACGCCGGCTCGTCGAGTGGAACCGGCCGGCCGAGCTGCTCCTCGCCCTCGCCGGCCGCGAGCCGCGCGTGGGCGACGCCGTCGCGGACGTGCTCGGGGTGGACCTGCCCTTCTCCGACGGCACCGTCCTCGAGGTGCCGGCCGTGGGCGGCACCACCCGGCTCACCGGCTTCTGCCACGCCCTGTACGACGCGGGCGACGGCGGCGGCTGGTCCGTGGTGCTCCGGCGGATCGGGCGCCCCGTGCCGTCCGCGCCACCGTCCGCGCCGGCGGCAGGCCCCGCCGTTCCGGCGCTGCGCAGCCTGCCGGAGCACGACGCCGAGACCGGACTGCTCACGCCGCTCGGGCTGGTCGAGCAGCTGGGCGTCCACCTGGGCGGCGGTGCCGCACACCTCGAGGACACGCCCCCTCCGCGCGCCGTCGTCGCCATCGTCGAGCCCGCCCCCGGCGGCGTCGCGCGGGACGCCCGGACGCTCGGACGCTGGGCCGAGGCGCACGCGAGCCCCGTCGGCGTCGCACGCTGGACGTCCGGCCGGCTCGCCGTCGTGGCACTGGCCGAGCGCGACGCTCGTCAGGCGGAGGCGATCGCCCGCGACGTACGCGCCGCGGTCTCCGCGGACGCCCGCATCGAGGTGCTGCTCGGCGACGGCGACCTCGCCGCCGTCCTGTCCCTCATCGGCGAGGCGGAGGGTCGCCTGGCCGCGGACTGACCGTCCCGTCGCTCTCGTTCTCGTTCTCGTTCTCGAGGTCGACGAGGAGCCGGCGCAGGCCCGCGGCCGCGGCCGCGGCGGTCGGCGCGAGCGGCACGATCGTCACGTCCGCCTCGATCCCCGGCCCCACGGCACGGCGCAGGGCGCGGACCGCGAGGGCCGCACGACCGGCCAGGTCGGCGGTCGGGTCGGCGGTCGGGTCGCCGGTGGGGTCCGGCAGCACCACGGCGTGCCGGTCCGCGAGGAGCGCGACCAGGTCGTCGGCCCCGTCGAAGACCTCGCGCGCGACGTCGCCGAGCAGCGACCCGGGGTCGGGCGCGGCCAGGCGCAGCACCACCACCTCGTGCGGCGAGCCGGGTGCGCGGTCGGCACGCCCCACGAGCGCCCACACGAGGTCGTCCGGAGCGACCACTCCCCCGTCGCGCTGGGCGGAGCGCCGCTCCAGCTCGCCGTGGTGGTCGGACCAGGCCAGCGTCGCGACCCGCAGCACGTCGAGGGGCAGTCGCTCGCCGTCGTCGAGGTCGCAGAGCAGGCGGAGGTCGCCCACCAGCGTCTCCATCGACAGGCCGTCCTCCGCTGACGCCCGCGCCATCGCGGCGACGTCCTCCAGCAGTCCCCGCACCTCGGCCGGCAGCGTGGCGGGGTCGGCCCCGCGGCGTCCGAAGGGATCGGACGGCCCCGGCGGCCCCGATGGCCCCGGCGGCTCGGGTGTCGCGCTCATCCGGCGGACCGACCGAGCAGGCGCTCGTGCTCGGCGGAGCCGACCGCCACCCGCTCGACCGTGACGATGCACCGGTGCGTCGTGAGCTCGGCGCAGGCGACGCCGAAGCCCGCGACCGCCGCGGTGGCCTCGCCGGCCGCGCCGACGACGACGCGGGCGACGGACTCCGCGGGGGCGAGCAGCACCTCGCTGCCCGGGAGGTGCTCGGCCGCGACGAGGGAGACGGTGCGCAGGTCCTCCGCGAGCGAGCCGCCGGCGCCCTCGAGCCGGACCGTCACGACCTCGACCGTGCGGGTGCGCCGGCGGGCGCGACCCGGGGCGCCGGGCGGGACCGTCGGGTCACCGGTCGCACGGACGCCGAGGAAGGTGTCCGACCAGGCCAGGGCGGACTGCTCCACGAGCGCGCTGACCTCGTCGGCCGTCCAGGCGGGGCCGAGGAGGTCGACCACCTGCTCCAGGTCGTGGAGCAGCCGACGCAGGTCGTCACCGCGCCGGGCGTAGTCGTGGGCCACCCGCCGCAGCGCGTCCTCGTCGAGGGCCCCCTCGGTGCCGTCCGGCCACAGCTCACCGACGAGGAGGGCGAGCGCCGCCGCCGGGGGCGCGCCACGACGTCCGCGGAGCCTCGGGCGAGGGAGCGGACCGGAGCGGCCGTGCGGGCGGTCGGTCATGGGCGGGGGTCATCCTAGGGCGGTTCCGGGGGCGGGCAGGGGCTGCCCGCACTAAAGTGTGAGCCCGTGCCCACCCCGCTGCCCGCCCTCGACGCCACGGCGCGGCTCGTCGAGCTGGCCTCGGACGCCGACCTGCTGGAGCAGGCCCGGGCGGGTGCGGCGGACCCGGAGGCCGTCGCGGCGACGGCCGAGCTCTACCGGCGCCACCGCGACGTGGCCCTCCGTCTCGCTGGCCGGCTGTGCGACGAGCGCGACGTCGAGGACGTCGTGGCCGACGCCTTCGCCCGGGTGCTCGCCCAGCTCGCGTCGGGCGGCGGACCGCGCAGCTCCTTCCGGGCCTACCTCCTCACCGCGGTGCGGCACGCCCACGTCGACCACGTGCGTCGCGATGCGCCGCTCGTCTGGACGGACGACCCGGCGTCGACCGCGGCCGTCCCCGACGAGACCGACCGCCGCGAGGAGTCTCGCCTGCTGAGCCGGGTGCTCCGCCAGCTGCCGGACCGCTGGCAGCTCGTGCTCTGGTGGACCCTCGTCGAGCGACGCTCCCTCGACGACGTCGGCGCGCGGCTCGACCTCAGCCCGAACGCGGCGGCAGCCCTCGCCTTCCGGGCGCGGGAGGGCCTCCGCCTGGCGTACGTCGCGGAGCACGTCGCCCACGCCGCCGACCCGCGCTGCGCGCCGTGGCGCGACCGGTTGGCGAGCCTCCACCTCGGGCGCCTCACCGACGCGCAGGCCGACGACGTCCGCGGGCACCTCGCGGGCTGCGGGGGATGCGCCGCGACGTACGACGAGCTGCGGCGGCTGCGGCCGGCGTCGCTGGTGGCGGCCTGAGCGGAGCCGGGCCGCGTTGAGGCGGGGCGACCGGAGTGGAGGGGGGCGGAACTGTGCGGGTACGACGCGTCCCGGCTCGTGCGACCCGCACCAACGTCCCCGTTCGCGACGACCCACGGCCCGCTGTCGGTCGTCGAGAGCCCGCGCACGTTGCCCGACCAGTCACGGCACCCGCCGACGCCACCGAGGAGGCTCCCTTGGCCAGACCCGACAGCCCGCACGGCCCGACGCCCGAGGAGCTCGCGAGGCAGCGCGAGTACCTGCGGGCCCTGCTGCTCGCGTTCGAGCGGTCGGAGACCCTGCTCAGCGACATCTACGCCTGCGAGACTGCCCG
This sequence comes from Nocardioides zeae, assembly GCF_030818655.1. Lineage (NCBI taxonomy): Bacteria > Bacillati > Actinomycetota > Actinomycetes > Propionibacteriales > Nocardioidaceae > Nocardioides > Nocardioides zeae. The sequence goes on from NZ_JAUTAN010000001.1 coordinate 3,076,297, forward strand.
TGACGCCGAGGCCCTGGTGAGCGAACAGCTCGGTCTGGACGAGGACGCGGCGTCCTTCGTGCTCGCCATGCAGCTGCGCCGCTTCCCGCGGCAGGAACGTCAGAAGATCCAGGCGAGGCTCGATGCGTCGGAGGACGGTGGAGGCGGAGCGTGATCCCGTCCGTCCGGACCACGCCCGGTCGGTTCAGCACCACGACGCGTTCCCCACCGACCGCGGAAAGGGTCACGAACGACCGCCGATCCGCCTCGCTGGCTGTCGTCCTTGACCCTTTGAGCGCGACCCGGCCCGAGCCCCTCAGCGGGGCGCTTCGTCGACCAGCTCCGCGAACGCCACGAGCCGCTGGTCGGTGTGGAACAGCTCCGCGCAGGTCGTGAGGGTGAGAAGGCGTGCGTCCGGTGCCGTATCGGGCCCCACGCCCTCGGGGTCCGGGTTCTCCGGCGCGGGGTCCACGACCCACGTCGCCGTGAACGGCACCTCGAGCGCGTCGCCGGCCGTGAGGAGCCGGTAGGTGTAGGTCGTCGTGCGGGTGTCCACCAGCACGAGGTCCCCGACCTCCAGCTCGGTCATCCGGCGCAACGGCTCGCCGTGGGTGATGCGGTGGCCGGCCACGGCGAGGTTGCCGACCTCGCCGGGGCGGGCGCTGCCCTCGAAGTGCCCGAGCCCGGCGGCGAGCACGTCGTCGCCGGTGCCGGCGAGGAGCGGCACCGCGTAGTCGTCGCCGAAGCGCGGGACCCGCACGATCGCGAGGGCGTCCCCGATGTCGGTGCGGGCGGTGTCCTCGCCGTCGTCCCAGGCGTCCTCCAGCGCGGCCACGCCCTCGTCGTGGCGCCGCTCGGCGAGCAGGGTGGTGCCCCAGAGCTGCCACGCGACGTACCCGAGCACCCCGAGGCCCGCCACGACGAGCAGGAGCCCGGTCGCGGTCAGGACCCGTCGGCTCATCCCGCCACCGGTGCTCGGCGCACGTTGACGGTGCACGCAGTGGCACCGGAGGGCACCTCGGCGGTGACCTCGACGGAGCGCGCGGCGCCGGGGGCGAGGTCCTCCACCGTGGCGACGCCGCGGGCCACGACGTCGGAGGTCGCGGTGGTCCAGCTGACGACGACCACGTAGTCCGCGGCCGCGTCGCCGCTGTTCGTCAGCTCGCCCGCGACGGCCTGCACGCCCGCCGCGGCGTCGCACTCCGCCGCGGCGAGGTCGCCCCGGGCGCCCGTGCCTCCCTCCAGCACGGGCGCGGTCGGCAGGTCGGCCGGGGAGACCCGGCCCTCGTCGAGGCTGGGGTCCGTCGACGAGGGCCGGGGGTTCGAGAGCTCGGACCGGGCCCCCTCGTCCCCGCCGCTGCACGCGGCGGGGACGAGGAGGAGCACCGGCACGAGGGCCGCCGTCAGGAGACGACGGGTCACGCGGTCCGCCGACGACGACCGCGCCAGACCAGCGCGGCACCGGCGCCGAGGAGCAGCGCCGCGAGGCCGAGCAGGCCGGCCGCCGGACCGCCCGTGTCGGGCAGGGCCGGACCCGACGGCGCGGGCTTCACCGGCGGGGCCGGCGTGGACGCGACCGGGGTGGTCGTGTCCGACGGCGGCGAGACCACCGGCGGCACCGTGTCGCACCCGGCGGGGGTGCACCCGCCGGCCGTCGCACGGTTGACGATCGGGCCGCCCGCGACGTCCGCCGCGGTGACCTCGTAGTCCGCCTCGCAGGTGGTGCTCTCCCCCGGCGCGAGGGTCGTCTCGCGGCAGGAGATCTCCACGTCGGCGTCGGCCAGCATCGGGTCGTCGATGGTGATCGACGCGATCGTCACGGCGCCCGTGTTGGTGACGTCGAACCGGTAGGTGATGGTGTCGCCCACCTGCGCGGGCCCGCCGCCGGCCACGGCGTTGGACTTCACGAGCCCGAGGGTCGCGGTCGTCTCCGTCGGGGTGTCCGTCGTCGACGGCGGCGACTCCACCGGGTCGTCGTCGCCACCGACCGGCGTACCGGTCGCGGTGGCCGAGTTGTGCACGGTGCCGGCGTCGACGTCGGCCTGGGTGACGACGTACGGCTCGTCGACGACGCAGAACACGGTGTCGCCGGCGCGCACGGTCGTCGCCTCGCAGGTGACGGTGCCGACCTTCGGGTCGTCCACGACGACGTCGACGAGCGTGACGTTGCCGGTGTTGGTGATCTCGAAGCCGTACCAGATCTCCTCCCCCAGGTCGGCCACGCCGTCCTGGTCGAGGTCCTCGAGCTCGGCGAGCTTGACGATCGCCAGCCCGGGCACGGCCTCGATCGGCGTGGAGGTCGAGTCGGGGTCCGAGCCGACGGGGTCACCGTCGGGGTCGCTCGCCCCCGCGGTCGCGGTGTTGTCCACCGAGCCCGCGTCGACGTCGTCACGCGTGATCTCGTACGGCGCCGCCGTGCAGGTCACCGACGCGCCCGGCACCAGCACGCCCGCCGGGCAGCTCAGCCCACCCAGCATCGGGTCGCTGATCGCCACCGCGGTCAGCGGCACGTTGCCGGTGTTGGTCACGACGAACGTGTAGGCGATCGTGTCGCCCGCGTCCGTGGTCCCCGACGAGTTCACGTCGACCGGCGTGCCCGCCTGCTTGTCCAGCGCCAGGCCCGGCGCCGGGGTGTCCACCGGCGTCGTCGTCGCGTCCTCGTTCGACTCGACCGCATCGCCGTCCGGATCCTCGCCCGCGGCGGTGGCCACGTTCACCACGGCGCCCGCGACCTCGTCCGCCTCGGTCACCACGTACGGCGCGTCGGCGGCGCACTCCGTCGACGCACCCGGCGCCAGGCTCGTGACCTCGCAGGTCACGGCGCCCGCCAGCGGGTCCACGACGCGCACGTCGGAGACCGGCACGTTGCCGTCGTTGGTGACGGTGAACGTGAAGGCGATCGTGTCGCCCGCGTCGGTGATGCCCGAGCCGTTGACGTCCACCGGCGTGCCCGCGAACTTGTCGAGGGTCAGCACGGGGGCCGGCGTCGCGACCGGGGTGTTGGTCGAGTCCGGGTCGCTGGTGACGGGGTCGCCGTCGGGGTCCTCACCAGCGGCCGTGGCCGTGTTGCTGACGACCGCCGCGGTCTCGTCGGCGTCGGTCACGACGTACGGCGCGTCCGCGGCGCACTCGGTCGACGCACCCGGCGCCAGGCTCGTCGCCTCACAGGTCACGGCGCCGACGAGCGGGTCGGAGACCGCCACGCCGGTGACCGGGACGTTGCCCGCATTGGTCACGGTGAAGGTGAACGCGATGGTGTCGCCCGCGTCCGTGATGCCCGAGCCGTTGACGTCCACCGGCGTGCCGGCGCGCTTCTCCAGCACCAGGGCCGGGGCCGGGCGCTCGACCGGCGTGGTCGTCGTGTCCTCGTTCGAGACGACGTCCTCGTCGTACGGGTCGCTGCCCACCGCCGTCGCCACGTTCGTGACGGCGCCGGCGAGCTCGTTGGCCTCGGTGACGACGTAGGGCTCGTCGGCCGCGCAGTCGGTCGCCTCGCCCGGCGCCAGGCTTGTCGCCTCGCAGGTCACGGCACCGACGAGGGGGTCCTGCACGCGCACGGCGTCGACCGGGACGTTGCCCGTGTTGGTCACCGTGAACGTGAACGCGATCGTGTCGCCCGCGTCGGTGATGCCCGAGCCGTTGACGTCCACCGGCGTCCCCGCGAACTTCTCGAGCGTGAGCGCGGGCTCGGGGAGGTCGGTCGGCGTGGAGGTCGAGTCGGGGTCCGAGCCGACGGGGTCGCCGTCGGGGTCGCTCGCCCCCGCGGTCGCGGTGTTGTCCACCGAGCCCGCGTCGACGTCGTCGCGCGTGATCTCGTACGGCGCGGCCGTGCACGTCACCGACGCGCCGGGCGCCAGCACGCCCGCCGGGCAGCTCAGCCCGGTCAGCATCGGGTCGCTGATCGCCACCGCGGTCAGCGGCACGTTGCCGGCGTTGGTCACGACGAACGTGTAGGCGATCGTGTCGCCCGCATCGGTCAGGCCCGAGCCGTTGACGTCGACGGGCGTGCCCGCCTGCTTGTCGAGCGCCAGGCCCGGCGCCGGGGTGTCCACCGGCGTGGTCGTGGAGTCCTCGTCCGAGGCGACGGGGTCGCCCGAGGGGTCCTCGCCGGCGGCCGTCGCCACGTTCACGACGGCACCCGCGACCTCGTCCGCCTCCGTCACGACGTAGGCCTCGTCGGCCACGCACTCCGCGTCCTCACCGGGCTCCAGGCTCGTCACGTCGCAGGTCACCGCCCCGACGAGCGGGTCGGAGACCGCGATGTCGGTGACCGGCACGTTGCCCGTGTTCGTCACCGTGAAGGTGTAGGCGATCGTGTCCCCCGCGTCGGTGAGGCCCGAGCCGTTGACGTCCACCGGCGTGCCGGCGCGCTTCTCCAGCGTGAGCGCGGCGTCGTGGTCGATCGGGGTGCTCGTGGTGTCGTCGTCCGTGACGTCCGGGTCACCGGGCACGCCGGTGTTGCCGGAGGCGACGGCCGTGTTGTCGACGACGCCGGCGGTCACGTCCGCCTGGGTGAGCACGTACGGCGCGGCCGTGCACGTCACGTCGTCGCCGGGCGCGAGCGGCCCGGGCGGGCAGGTGACGGCACCGACCTTCGGGTCGGAGACCGCGACGGTCGCGAGCGGCACGGGGCCGGTGTTGGTGACGACGAAGCTGTAGGTGATGGTCGATCCGGCGGTGCTCCCCGTCGGGGTGCCCGCGATCTTGTCGAGCTCGAGCGACGGGCGCTTCGCCTCGTTGGTGAAGGTGCACAGGGCCGCGACGCCGGCGGCGCCGCCGTTGGGCATCGTGAACGTGCCGGTCGTGCCCGTGCCGCTGGCGATCGTGCCGCCGGTGTTCTCGTCGACGCAGGCCCAGGCCGCGTCGTACCGGCTCGCGAGGGTGCCGTTGCCGCTCTCGCTGACGGTGTACGTCGTGCCCGTGAGCCCGAAGACGGGGCCGGCGGTCTCGGCCGGCGTGTCCTGCCGGCCGGAGTCGCCGCCCGTCGTCGTCGCCGTGTTGCCGCTGGTGATGCCGCCGCCCGTGACAGTCAGCGTCGCCTGGTCACCCGGCACGGCGCGGCCGTCCGGGAAGTCCTTCTGCACGCGGATCGTGTTCGGCGAGGCGCAGGACGCGAGGTCCACCGAGCCCGACTGGGCCAGCGGGGACGTCGAGAGCACCTCGCCCGTCGAGGGGTTGACCTCGAACAGCTGGTTGCCGCTGGCCAGGTAGAGCAGGCCCGTGCCCGCGAACGCGATGCCGTTGATGGCCTGGTTCGACGCGGTCGTGATGTCGGTGATCTGGCGGCCGGTGACCGTGATCGCGGGGCCGCTCGTCGGGATCTCCTGGTCGATGACCGTGACGACGTTGCTGCCGCTGGCGCCACCGACGACGTACATGCGGCCCTGCTGGTCGAAGACCCAGTCGCCGTTGCCGCCGCCGGTCGGGATGGTGCCGCTCGCGACGAGACCGATGGAGGTGTTGGTCGTCGTGTCGAACCCGTAGACCTGCACGGTCGAGCCGTTGAAGCCGCCGTAGTAGTAGAAGCCGTTGAGCGGGTTCACCGCGCCGTGGGTCACGGGGGTGTTGCTCGCCCCGGCCCCGAGGGCCGTCGTGGTGCCGGTGGCCCGGTCGTGGCGGTAGATGGTGCGCCCGGTGCCCTGGGCCGCCGGCAGCACGCCGAACGCCTGGCTGCCGTCGTCCGCGATGCCGAGCCCGTTGAGGCTGCCGCTCGCGCCGATGTCGAAGGTGCCGACGCTGGTCTGGCTGCCGTCGTCCCCGAGCGCCCAGATGTTGCGGGGCGATGCCCCCTGGATGGAGTAGACCGTGCCGCAGTCGAGCGCCGGAGCGGCGGCCGCGGGCGCGGCGGCCAGCGACAGGGTCACCCCCGCGAGCCCCGACGCCACCACGACCGTGGCCGCCGCCTGCGCGAACCACCGCCGCGTCCTGCTCGTGCCGGAACGACCGGCTCCCCCTCGTGTGCCCCCACGCACACGCACGTGCTCGCTCAACGCATTCCCCACATCGTCGTCGGACCACGGCCGTTCGACCGCGGGAAGAGGACGGGGCGGGGACGGGTTCCTTACGCGACTCTCGAAGGAATTCCAGGTGGTCTGGATCACCTCCGATCCCGGGAGCGCGATGACCTAGGATCCGCCGCACGGGGGACGCCTCGTCCAGTCGCGGCGAGGCAGCACAGCGCGCGTCGGGACGACGTCGCGCGCCGTCACGTCCCGTCGACGACACCGCGACCAGGATGATGACCGCTGTAGCCCACCCACCGGAGCCCACCGACCCGAGCGATCCCGGTCTCGCCGGTCCCCCCGACGCCGCGCTGCTGGCCCGCGCCCGTGCGGGCGACGCGGAGGCGGTCGCCGTGCTGTTCGAGCGCTACCACCCGGTGGCGCTGGCCCTGGCCACCCGGCACGCCGGCCCCGACGTCGCCCCCGACATCGCCGCGACGGCGTTCGAGCGGATCCTCCGGCTGCTCCGCCGGGGGAAGGGCCCGACCACCGCGTTCCGCCCCTACCTCGCCGCGACGGTCAACAGCGCCTGGGTCGACCACGTGCGCCGCGACTCCCGCCTCGTGCTCGTCGAGGACGACGACCTGGAGCCGCTCGTCCCCGCGCCGACGGACGGGGCCGACGACCGCTTCGACCGCGCGACGGTGGCGGCCGCCTTCGCCGACCTGCCGCCCCGCTGGCAGCACGTGCTGTGGCACACCGCGGTCGAGGGGATGCCGCACGACGAGGTGGGCGAGGCCCTCGGGCTCACGACCAACGCCGTGGCGGTGCTGGCCCACCGCGCCCGGGAGGGCCTGCGCACCGCCTACCTCGACGCCCACCTCGCGGCGGCCGTCGACGAGAGGTGCGTGCGCACGACGCCCCTGCTCGGCGCCTACGTCCGCGGGGCCATGTCGGTCGCCAAGCGCCAGCGCGTGAGCGACCACCTCGCCGACTGCGCCCGGTGCCGGCACGCCGTGGACGAGCTCGGGCAGATCTCGGCGAACCTCGGCGCCGTGCTGCTCCCCCTGCTGGGGTTGCTCGCGGCGGAGGGGCTGCCCGGGGCTGCCTCCAGCACTGCCTCGGCCTCCGATCCCGGGCCCGGTCGGTCGCGGCGGCACCCGCGTCGTACGACGCTGCTGGTGGTGGCCGCCCTCGTCGCCGTCGGCCTGGCGGCGGCTGCGGCCGTGCTCGAGCCCTGGGGCGCGTCGGACCGGGGTCCGGCGATCGCGACGGCGCCGTCCCGAGGCGCCGGCGGGACGGAGCCGTCGCCGCCCGCGGGAGCGACCGCCGGACCGGACGCACCCGCGACGGCCGACGGGACCGCCGCCCCCGAGGCTCCCGGTGCCCCCGTGGAGCCCGTGGGGTCGCCGGCGCCCGACGTCCCGGACCCCGGTGCCGCGAAGTCGGGAGGACCCGGGCGGCCGGAGCCGTCGACCGGTCCCTCGGCCGAGCCCGCCCCGGAGCCGGAACCGGAGCCCTCCCCCGAGCCGGCACCCCCGAGCCTCGACCCCGCGGCCAACCCCCGCTTCGAGCGGTCCCGTCTCGCCGTGGCGCCGGGCGAGCAGCCCGGGTGGACGCGGGTGACGGTCCCGGTCGTCGCGGCGTCGCCCGGCACGGTCGTGACGATGACCGTCCGGGGCGCCCGGGAGGTCTGCTTGCTGACCGCCGGTGATCCGACGTGCACGACGGGAGCGGTCACGGGGTGGACCGTGCCCGGGGTCAGCGCAGCGGAGCCGCTCGTCGTGGAGGTGCGGCACGACGCGCTGGCGTGGATCGGGTTCGGCCTCGAGGCGGCCGACCGACCCGACGACGTCCCCACCGACAACGCGGTCGACGCGATCCTGCGCACGGGCGGCTGAGGCTCCGGTCCCGTCGTACGCTCGCAGGATGACCACTTGGGCGGCCGCCGGTCTCTGGGGCCTCGCCGGCGGCGGTGCACTGGTTGTCGGCGCGCTCGTCGCGTGGTTCGTGCGCGTGCCGCAGCGCGTCGTCGCGTCCGTCATGGCCTTCGGCGCGGGCGTGCTCATCTCCGCCCTGTCGTTCGAGCTCGTGGACGAGGCCGAGGCGAGCGGCGGTCTCCTCGCGACGGCGGCGGGCTTCCTCGTGGGCGCGGTGGCGTACGTCGCGGCGAACGTCGCGCTCGCCCGCCGCGGGGCCGCGCACCGCAAGCGGTCGGGGGACCAGCAGGCCTCGGAGTCGGAGCAACCGGGATCCGGCACCGCGATCGCCGTGGGCGCGCTGCTCGACGGCGTTCCCGAGTCCGTGGTCCTCGGTCTCTCCCTGCTCGACGGCGGCACCGTGGGCGTCGCCGTGCTGGCCGCCATCGTCATCTCCAACGTGCCGGAGGGGCTCTCCAGCGCCGCCGGGATGAAGCGGAGCGGACGCAGCGCGCGCTACGTCTTCGGCGTCTGGGGCGGGATCGCGGTCATCAGCGGCGTGGCGGCACTGGCCGGCGCGCTGCTGCTCCAGGGCGCGCCCGCCGAGGCGATCGCCGTGGTCACGGCCCTCGCCGCCGGCGCCATCCTCGCGATGGTGGCGGACACGATGATCCCCGAGGCGTTCGAGCGCACCCACCTCTACACGGGGCTGATCGCTGCGTCGGGCTTCCTGCTCGCGTTCGTCGTGAGCCGGGCGTGACGGTCGGCGGCTCGCGCCCGTTCACGGTCGCCACGGCCAACGCCGCCAGCGGGCGGGACCGGCGCGGCCGGACCGACGCGGCCTCGTGGGCGCACTGGAGCGACGCCGCCGCGGCGCTCGACGTCGACGTGCTGGCCGTCCAGGAGGTCGACCACCGGCTGCCGCGTAGCGGGGAGGTCGACCAGACGAGCGTCCTCGCCGCGCGGCTGAGCGGCGACGGACCCGCCTGGGCTGCGCGCTTCGCGGCGGCGGTGCACGGCACCCCGGGCACGTCCGCCGGGTTCCGCCCCGCACGACCGGTGGTCGGCGACCGACCGGACGCACCGTCGTACGGCATCGCCCTCCTCAGCCGCCACCCCATCACCGCCTGGCGGGAGCTGCGTCTCGGCCCGTCGCGGGTGCGTCTGCCGATGCCCCTGCCGCCGGGGGCGGGGCGGCGCGTCCTGTGGGTGCCGGACGAGCCGCGGGTGGTGCTCGCGGCGGTCGTCGCCGCGCCCGGCGGACCGGTGAGCGTCGTGACGACCCACCTGTCCTTCGCCCCGCTGCGGGCCCGCGCCCAGCTGCGGGACGTCGTGCAGTGGTGCGCCGACCTGCCGCGCCCGCTCGTGCTGCTGGGCGACCTCAACCTGCCGCCGCGGTTGGTGAGCTCTCCCGGCGCGCCGGCGCTGCGCGCACCGACCCACCCGGCGCACCGGCCGCGGGTGCAGCTCGACCACGTGCTGCTGGACGACCCGGCGGGGCGGTACGTCGTGGGTGACGCCGCGACGTACTGCGTGGCCGACAGCGACCACCTCGCGGTGCGGGTGGAGCTGCGCCCCCCTCAGCCGATCGCCGCCGCCGCGGCGCGTCCCGCCGTCCGCCCGGAGAACAGGCACCCGCCGAGGAACGTGCCCTCGAGCGCGTTGTAGCCGTGCATGCCGCCGCCACCGAAGCCGCTGGCCTCGCCCGCGGCGTACAGGCCCGGCACCGGCTGCCCGGCCGCGTCGAGCACGCGCCCGTCGAGGTCGGTGTGCAGCCCGCCGAGGGTCTTGCGGGTGAGGATGTTGAGGCGGACGGCGATGAGCGGACCCGCCGTCGGGTCGAGGAGGCGGTGCGGGGTCGCGACGCGGATGAGCTTGTCGCCGCGGTAGTTCCGCGCCCCGTGGATGGCGGTGACCTGGGCGTCCTTGCCGAACGGGTTGGTGATCTCCCGGTCCCGCGCCTCGACGAGGCGGGTGAGGCGCTCGGAGTCGATGAGGGAGCTGCCGGTGAGGCGGTTCATGCCGGCGGCGAGGTCGGCGAGGCTGTCGGCGACGACGAAGTCCTCGCCGTTCTGCTTGAACGCCTCGACCGGACCCGGCGCCCCGGGACGCACCCGGGAGAGCAGCAGCTTGAGGTCCTTGCCGGTGAGGTCGGGGTTCTGCTCCGAGCCCGAGAGCGCGAACTCCTTCTCGATGATCTTCTGCGTGAGCACGAACCACGAGTAGTCGTGGCCCGTGCTCCGGAGGTGCCGCAGCGTGCCGAGGGTGTCGAAGCCGGGGAAGTACGGCGCGGGCAGGCGGTTGCCCTCGGCGTCGAGCCACAGGGACGAGGGGCCGGGGAGGATGCGGATGCCGTGGTTGGCCCAGATCGGGTCCCAGTTGCGCAGGCCCTCGACGTAGTGCCACATGCGGTCGGGGTTGATGACCGCGCCGCCGGCGGCCTCGGTGATGCCGATCATCCGCCCGTCGACGTGGGCGGGCACGCCGGCGACCATCCGCTCCGGCGGGGTGCCGAGACGCGCGGGCCAGTTCTGGCGCACCAGCTCGTGGTTGCCCCCGATGCCGCCGGAGGCGACGACCACGGCCTGGGCGCTGAGCTCGAACTCCCCGGTCTCGTCGCGGGAGGACGCCGCGCCCCGTACGACGTCGGACGGCGCCAGCAGAGCGCCGCGCACGCCCGTGACCGTGCCCTCGCTGGTGACGAGCGCATCGACGCGGTGCCGGAAGCGGAGCTCGATCCGCCCGGTCGCGACGTGCTCGCGCACGCGCCGCTCGAAGGGCTCCACCACACCGGGTCCGGTGCCCCAGGTGAGGTGGAAGCGCGGCACCGAGTTGCCGTGGCCGTCGGCGCGGCCGTCGCCCCGCTCGGCCCACCCGACGACCGGGAAGAAGCGGTGGCCCATCTGCCGCAGCCACGACCGCTTCTCGCCGGCGGCGAAGTGCACGTAGGCCTCGGCCCAGCGCCGCGGCCAGTGGTCCTCGGGACGGTCGAACTGCGCCGAGCCGAACCAGTCCTGGAGCGCGAGGTCGAGCGAGTCCTTGACGCCCATCCGCCGCTGCTCGGGGCTGTCGACGAGGAAGAGCCCGCCCAGCGACCAGAAGGCCTGGCCCCCCAACGACTGCTCCGGCTCCTGGTCGAGCACCACCACCTTCCGACCGGCGTCCGCCAGCTCCGCCGCGGCGACGAGCCCCGCCAGTCCTCCCCCCACCACGATCGCGTCTGCGTCCATGGGGAGAGGCTCGGCGCCGTCTCCGACGAGCACAAGGGTGGTCACCTGAGGTGAGCACTGGCATTGTCATGTCCTGACAGATTCCAGCGCCGGCGAGGAGCGAGCATGGCCACCGACCCCGCCCGTCGCACCGTGCGCGACGAGGCCCTCGCCCGGCTCGACGAGATCGCCGCACGCGTCACCGCCGAGATCGTCGCCGAGATCCCCGCCTACGCCGCGCTCGCGCCGGCCCAGCTCGCCGAGGTCGACGCGATCGCGCGGTGGGGCACGACCCGGGTGCTGGACCTGTGGGCGGAGGGCGCGGCCGGGCTCGCACCGTCGGACGTGCAGCGCTTCCGGGGGATCGGCGCCGCTCGGGCGCTCGACGGGCGCCCGCTGCCCGGCATCATCCGCGCCTACCACCTCGCTGCCACCCAGGTCGTCGACCACATCGAGGCCACCGCCGCCGACCGCCTCACGGTCGGTGACGCGATCGCCCTGTCACGCCTGTGGATGGCGGTCGTCGACACCCTCACCGACGCGCTCCACGACGGCTACGCCGCCGGCGCCCAGCGCGCGGGCGACCGTGACGGCGCCATCGAGCACCTCCTCGACGACCTGCTCGCCGGCCGTCAGGTCGCGCGCACCAACCTCGAGGACCGGAGCCGGGAGCTGCGAGTCGCGGTCCCGCCGCGCCCCACCCTGCTGGTGGTCGCCCTCTCCCCCGACGGACCGTCGCGCGCCGACCTGGCCGCCCTGGTGGGCGACGACGCGCCGCTCCGGCACCGCGACGGCCACGGCGTCGCCCTCCTCGACGCGGCGGCCGCCCGGGCGGCCGCCGTGCGCTGGACCGCGTCGTGGCGGGGTGCGCTGATCCCGAACGACCGCGTCGCCGACCTGCCGCGGTCCTTCCGCCTCGCCACCCGTGCGCTCGACCGCGCTCCCGCGCACGCGTACGGCGAGGGCCGCCTCCTCGACGAGGCCGACGCGCTGCTCGTCGCGCTCCTCACGGGCCATCCCGACACGGACCACGCGCGCCTCGAGCGCCTGACCCTCGGCGGCTTGGGCGACGCCGACCACCTGCGGGCGAGCATCGAGGCCCACATCGCGACCGGCTCGGCCGACGCCGCCGCGGCCCGGCTCGGGGTCCACCCGCAGACCCTGCGCCACCGGCTGCGGCGCACCCGCGACCTCACCGGCCGCGACCCCCGTCGCCCCTGGGACCGGCTCGTGCTCGAGGTGGCGCTCCTGGGCCGGGCCGGGTAGTCAGGCGCAGCCGAGGACGTCGTACGCCGCGGCGGCGAGCTCCACGAGGTCGTCGCGCTGCTCGTCCTCGTCGCGGGTGTCGGCGAGCGCCCAGCCGAGGCGGCTGCTGGTGGCGGTCACGGCGCACTCCTCCGAGGCGACGAGGACGGCGGAGTCGCGGTCGACGTACACCTCCTTGCCGTCCACCTCGACGGGGTCCCCGGAGCCGGCGAGGCCCATGGCGAGGTAGCCCTCGTTCGTCAGCTGGGACCCGATCGTCGTGAACGCCTCGTCCCCGACGTACGCGCACCGGATCCCCGCCGCGCCGACCGCTCCGCGCGCGGCGCGCACCTCGCCCACCCGCGCGGTGACCAGCTCGTCGGCGGGATCGGGGCAGGAGGCGGGCAGCTCGACGGCCGGTACGTCGACGTCCGCGAGGCCGTCCACGACCTCGCGGGCCAGGTCCACGAGCAGGTCCTCGGACACCACGGCGTCGCTGTCGTCCCGGAACTGGCTGTCGACGAGCACGACCTGGTCCCCGGCCCGGACCGTCACGCGGAGCCCGTCGTAGGAGTTCACCGCGACGTACGCCTCGTCGCCGAGACCCGCCAGCGGCTCGGCGGGGTCGCTGCCGTAGGGCGTCGCGATCGCAGCCACCGGGCGGCCGTCGTCGAAGGCGCGCACCCCCACGTTCAGCATCCCGCCGGCGAAGCCGCAGGCCGCGAAGGTCTCCTCGCCCGGGAGGAGACCGACGGCCTCGCCACCGAGGTCGTCCGCACCGCCCGAGCTGCTGGCGTCGAGGGCCTCGGCGAGCGCGTCGCGCGTCTCCGCCGAGACGAGCCCGCACGGCACGGAGCCGGCGTCGGTCCCGCCCGTCGCGTCCCAGTCGCCTGCCGTGTCGCCTGCCGTGTCGCCGTCGGCGCGATCGCGGTCACCCGGTCCCCCGTCGTCGTCGCCGCACCCCGCGAGCGCGAGCGGGAGGACGAGCGCGGCGGCGAGCAGGGCAGGACGGCCGGGACGGAGGAGACGCATGACCCCGCCCTTCCCCCTGGGACGTCATGCGAACCGTCGGCCGGGGCCACCGCTTTGCATGACGTGCGGAAGGGGACGGCGCGCACCCTCAGCCGAGGTCGATGCCCATCTCGGCCAGGGTCCGCTGCGCGATCCGGAACGCGGTGTTGGCGTCGGGCACACCGCAGTAGATCGCCGTCTGCAGGAAGAGCTCCTCGAGCTCGTCGACCGTGACCCCGTTGCCGATCGCCGCGCGGACGTGCATCGCGAGCTCCTCGTGGTGACCGCGCGCGACGAGCGCGGTCAGGGTGATGAGGGAGCGGGAGTGCCGGCTGAGCCCCGGGCGGGTCCAGATCCCGCCCCAGGCGTACTGCATGATGAAGTCCTGGAACCCCGCCGTGAACCCCGTCGCCGCGGCGGTGGCGCGGTCGACGTGCGCGTCGCCGAGCACGGCGCGCCGCACCCGCATGCCGGCGGCGCGCTGCTCCTCGATCGTCGCCGACGACGGGACCCCGTCGCGGTCCACCGCGGGGCCCGTTGCGCCGTGGTGGGCCCGCAGGAACGGCACGAGGAGAGCTGCCACCCGGTCGGGGGCCTCGGCAGGGGCCAGGTGGGCGACGTCGTCGAGGACGACGAGGCGCCCGTTGCGCACCCCGTCGGCGATCGCCGCGAGGTCGGCGGGCGGCGTGGCCTGGTCGGCGGCACCGGCGACCGCCAGGACCGGCGCCGCGACCTCGACGAGCCGGTCGCGCGCGTCGAAGGCGGCGAGGGCGGAGCAGGTGTGCGCGTAGCCCCCGGGATCGGCGGCGGCGAGCGCATCGAGGAGCAGGCCGGCGCGCTCGGGGTCGCGGTCGACGAACCCCGGCGCGAACCAGCGCTGCCGCGCGCCGTCGACCACGCTCGACGTGCCCGACGCTCGGACGAGGGTGGCTCGCTCGTGCCAGCCCGCGGCCTCCCCGATCCGCGCGCCGGTGCAGACCAGGGCTGCGGCGACGACCCGCTCGGGCGCGTCGAGCAGGAGCTGGAGCCCCACTGCACCGCCGACGGACACGCCGGCGTACAGCACGCGTTCGCCGCTCCGACCCTCGTGGGCCAACGCGGCGTCGAGCGCCGCCAGCACGCCCGCCGCCAGCTCCCCCAGGTCGAAGGGGTCCTGGGGCGCGGGGCTGGTCCCGTGACCCGGCAGGTCCCAGGCGAGGACGCGGTGGTCGGCCGCCAGCGCGGCGGCCGTGGTCTCCCACAGCGCGGTCGCGGACGTCCCCAGGGACGGGCCGAGCAGCAGCACGGGACCCCGGCCCCCGAGGTCGACGGTGCGGATGTCGGGCACGCTCACTGCTCTCTCCTGCTCTCGCGGCGCAGGCGCTCGGCCTGCTCGACGACGCGACGGACGATCCCGTCCGCGGCACCGAGGTACGTCGAGGGATCGTGGGCCGCGTCCGCGGGGGCCGGGGGCGGGGTCGGCGCCCGCGGCCCGCCGTACCGCGTCGCGCTCGGCCAACAGCCCCGCGGAGGAGGCGGCCCGTGCCCGCTCGCCCATCACGTCCGCGTGCACCCGCAGCCCGGCCACGAGCTCGGCGGTCTGGTCGGCGGCCACGACGCTGCGGCGTCCGAGGTCGCGGAGGGTCGCCCACTCGGCGTGCCACGAGCCGGTCGGCCGCTCGTCGTCGGCGAGCGCGGCGGCAGCGTGCAACGTCGCGACGAGGCCCGG
The DNA here is from genome assembly GCF_030818655.1 of Nocardioides zeae. Lineage (NCBI taxonomy): Bacteria > Bacillati > Actinomycetota > Actinomycetes > Propionibacteriales > Nocardioidaceae > Nocardioides > Nocardioides zeae. The sequence continues at coordinate 3,091,310 of NZ_JAUTAN010000001.1, forward strand.
GGTCGTGATCGCGGCGCGCCGCACGAGCACCGACAGCACGGGGTTCTGCTTCTGGGGCATGGTCGACGAGCCGCCGCGGCCCTCGCCCGTCGGTTCCCCGACCTCGCCGACCTCGGACCGCACCAGGGTGAGCACGTCGGTGGCGATCCGGCCGCAGGCCTGGGTCGCGGTGCCCAGCGCGTCCCCGGCGCGGGTGACCGGGGTGCGGTCGGTGTGCCACGGCACCGAACGGGCGAGCCCCAGGGCGTCGGCCAGGACGTCGGTGATCGCGAGGGGGTCGACGGCCGCGCCGGTGCGCGCAGTCGCCCCGAGGGACGTCAGCTCGCCGAGGGCCGACAGCGTGCCCGCGGCCCCGCCGGCCTGCACGGGCAGGAGGGCACGGGCGCGACGTACCTCCTCGGCGGCCGCTACGACGCCCCGCAGCCAGCCGGCCGCCTTGAGGCCGAAGGTCGTGGGCACGGCGTGCTGGGTGAGGGTGCGGCCGACCATGACCGTCCCCCCGTGCTCGCGCGCCAGGTCGGCCAGCGCGTCGGCGGCACGACCGAGGGCCTCGTCGACGCGGTCGAGGGCGTCGACCAGCGCCAGGACCAGCGTGGTGTCGACGACGTCCTGGCTGGTGAGGCCGCGGTGCAGCCACGTCGCCGCGTCGGCCGCGCCGGTCGCGCGCAGCCGCTCCCGCAGCACACCGACCAACCCGATCACCGCGTTGCCGCCCCCCTCGGCGCCGAGCGCCAGGTCGGCAGCGTCGTCCTCCCCCACACCGGGCAGGACCGCCGCGGCGGAGGTCGGCGCGACGCCGGCCGCCACGAGCCCGTCCAGCCAGGCCTGCTCCACCCGCACCATCAGTGCCAGCAGGCGGGTGTCGTCGAAGAGGTCGCCGGCGCGCTCGTCGCCGGGCCACAACAGGTCGGGCACCCGGTCAGTCTCCCCCGGCCGACCCGCGACGACCGTCGAAGGCGAGGAAGACGGTCTCGTCGTCGCCCTGCAGGCGTACGTCGAAGACGTACCCCTGCCGGTCGGCCGTCGCCAGCAGCGTCGCGCGCCGCTCGGCGGGCAACGAGGCGAGCAGCCGGTCGGCGGCCAGCGCCTGCTCGTCGACGCCGGGTGCGCCCGCGGGGAGGTAAGCCCGCGTGAACAGGCGGTCCACCTGTCCCCGGGCGAAGACGGTGACGGCGAAGAACGGCGCCGCACCCGGCCGGGCCGGCCCCGGGGTGAGCGTCGAGAAGGAGTAGGCGCCGCGCCGGTCCGTCGACGCTCGGCCGAAGCCGGTGAAGGTGAAGCCGTCGCGGCGCAGGCTGCCCTCGACCTGGGGGACCGCGCCGCCGGGGTCGGTCTGCCAGATCTCGACCAGGGCGTCCGGCACCGGCGCACCGGCCCCGTCGACGACGTGTCCGTGCAGGCGGACCGCGCCCGGCGCACCCGGGGGCACGAGGTCGCGGTCGCCGGCGTACGGCAGGGCGTAGTGGAAGAACGGCCCGACGGTCTGACCGGGCGTCCGTGCTGGGGAGGTCATCGTCGTCCTCTCAGAGGTGCTCGACGTCGGACTCGCGCACGGTGCGGTGGGAGCCGGTGAGCACGATGTCCCACCGGTAGCCCGTCGCCCACTCGTGCGTGGTCACGGTGTGGTCGTAGGTCGCGACGAGCCGGTCGCGCGCCGCGGGGTCGACGATGGACTGGTAGATCGGGTCGAGGTCGAAGAGCGGGTCGCCCGGGAAGTACATCTGCGTGACGAGGCGCTGGGTGAACTCCGTGCCGAACAGGCTGAAGTGGAGGTGCGCGGGCCGCCAGGCGTTGCGGTGGTTCCGCCACGGGTAGGGGCCGGGCTTGATCGTGGTGAAGCGGTACCAGCCGTCACCGTCGGTGAGGCAGCGACCGGCACCGGTGAAGTGGGGGTCGACGGGCGCGGGGTGCTGGTCGCGCTTGTGCACGTAGCGGCCGGCCGCGTTGGCCTGCCACAGCTCGACGAGCTGGTGGCGCACGGGACGGCCCTCGCCGTCGACCACACGTCCGGTGACGACCATCCGCTCCCCGATGGGCTCGCCGCCGTGCTGGATGGTGAGGTCAGCCTCGAGGGGGTCGACGTCCGTCGGGCCGAAGGCCGGCGCCCAGAGCTCGACCTCCTCGGGATCGGCGTGGTGCAACGACTTCGTCGGGTGCCGCAGGATGCTGCTGCGGTAGGGCGGGTAGTCGAGCCGGGGGCGGGTCTCGACGGGCGCACCGGCGGCCACGGACGCGGCGTAGTCCTGCGCGATCGTCGCCATCTCGGCGGAGAGCTCCGCCTGGGTCTCGGTGGTCACGCCTGCGACGGTAGTGCGGCACGGGTACGCTCGGCGCCTCACATCTTCCACTCAGCGGAAGGAAGGCGGAGATGGCCGGCAACGCGCGCGAGCCCGGGACGACGGTCGCGCAACGCATCGTCGCCCTCCTCGGGGCCTTCGACGACCAGCACCGCCGGCTCCCGCTCGCCCGCCTCGCCGAGCGCTCGGGCCTCGCCCCACCGACGGCGCACCGGCTCGCGGCCGAGCTGGTCGCCGGGGGGCTCCTGGAGCGTCGCGGCGACGGGACCTACGCCGTGGGTCGGCGACTGTGGGACCTCGGCCTGCTCGCCGCCGTCCAGACCGACCTGCGAGCCGCGGCAGCGCCGTTCCTGCAGGACATCTACGCCGCCACGCTCGCCACCGTGCATCTCGCGGTGCGGGAGGGCACGGAGGTGCTCTACGTCGAGCGGCTGTCGGGACGGGCCTCGGTGCCGATCATCTCGACGGTGGGCAGCCGGCTGCCGGGGCACGCGACCGGCGTCGGGAAGGTACTGCTCGCGCACGCACCGCCCGCGGTCCTCGACGAGCTCCTCGCGGGCCCCCTGCCCCGGCTGACGCCCTACACCGTCGTGCAGCCCGGCACGCTGCGGCGCCAGCTGGAGGCCGCCCGCCGCGACGGCTACGCCACGACCGTCGAGGAGGTGTCGGCCGGGGCGTGCTCGCTGGCGGTCCCCGTACGCCGCGGCAGTGCCCCCGACGCCCCCGTGGTGGCCGCGCTCGGCGTGGTCGTGCCCTCGCTCAAGCGCGACCGCCCGCGGTTGCTGGCGTCGCTGCGCACCGCCGCTGCGGGGATCGCCCGGTCGCTCTGACCCGCCCCCTCCCCCGCCGGGGACGGATCAGACCGTCGGCCAGCCCGTGTACCCCTCGGCGAGGTAGGTGGACCCGGCCGTGGAGCTCACCAGGCTCTCGAGCTCACCGAGCTGCCGCGCCTCGTCGAAGTCCTCGGAGTCGGGCGAGCGGTGCAGCATCGTGGTCATCCAGTAGGAGAAGTGCTGGGCCTTCCACACCCGCGCGAGCGCGCGGTCGGTGTAGGTCTCCAGCGCGTCGGCCTGGCCCTTGAGCAGGAACCGCTCGAGCTCCTCGGCGAGCACCCGCACGTCCGCCATCGCCAGGTTCAGACCCTTGGCCCCGGTCGGCGGCACCGTGTGCCCGGCGTCCCCCGCGAGCACGAGACGGTCGTGGCGCAGGGGCGTCTGGACGAAGCTCCGGAACGGCAGGACGCTGCGCTCCAGCACCGGGCCCGTCTGCAGCCCGAAGTCGTCCACACCGGCGACCCGCCCCTGCAGCTCCTCCCAGATCCGCTCGTCGCTCCAGCCTGTCGGGTCCTCACCGGGATCGCACTGGAAGTACATGCGCTGCACGTCCGGCGTGCGCTGGCTGATGAGGGCGAACCCCTTCTCGGAGCGGGCGTAGACCAGCTCGGGGGCGCTGCGCGGCGCCTGGGCGAGGATCCCGAACCACGCGAACGGGTACTCGCGGAGGTACTGCTTCCGGTCCGCCACCAGCGGACGGCAGACGCTGCGGGAACCGTCGGCCCCGACGACCACCTCCGCGACGACCTCGTGGGTGCGACCGTCCGTGCCAGTGTAGGTGACGCGGGGCTCGGCGACGTCGAGCACCTGCACGTCGCTCACCCCGTACCGCAGGTCGCCCGCGGCGGCCGAGCGGGTGGCGTGCAGGTCGCGGAAGACCGCGGTCTGCGGGTAGAGCCAGACCGACGCGCCCACGAGCGCCTCGAAGTCGACGTGGTGGCTCACGCCGCCGAAGCGCAGGTAGATGCCCCCGTGCCGGTCCCCCTCGGTGAGCACCCGCTCGCTGGCGCCCGAGTCGACGAGGAGCCGGACGCTGTCGCGCTCGAGGATGCCGGCGCGATGGGTGGTGGCGATCTCGTCGTGCTCGCGATGGTCCAGCACGACCGACTCGATGCCGGCCAGGTGCAGGAGGTGGGAGAGGAGGAGACCGGCGGGGCCGCCGCCGACGACGACGACCCGGGTGCGGGTGGTGGATGCGGTGGTCACGGCGAGGACGCTAGGGGCCCGTGACGGGCATCACCTCCCCTAGGATGTCACTGAGTGGAACGCGTTTCCGAGGGGAGCAGTCCGTGGCGGGTGGTGGGACCCCGGGGGCGTCGCTGGTCCGGCGGACGCTCGCGGTGCTCGGCGCGTTCGACGACCGACACCGGCGGCTGGGCCTGACCGAGCTCGCGACCCGTGCCGACCTTCCCGTGCCGACGACCCTGCGCATCGCCCGCGAGCTCGTCGCGGGGGGCGCCCTGGAGCGCGGCGAGGACGGCCGGTACGCCGTGGGCCGACGCATCTGGGACCTCGGGCTGCTCGCCCCCATGCAGAGCGGGCTCCGGGAGACGGCCGCCCCCTTCCTCCAGGACCTCCAGGCGGCGACCCGCGCGACCGTGCACCTGGCCGAGCGCGAGGGCGACCAGGTCCTCTACCTGGAGCGGCTCGCCGGGCGCACCACGGTGCCGGTGGTCAGCCGCGTCGGCGGCACCCTGCCGCTGCACGCCACCGGGGTCGGCAAGGTGCTGCTCGCCCACGCACCGGCCGACGTGGTCGCCCGGGTGCTCAGCGAGCTGTCCGGGCGGCCGCGACTGACGCCGTACACGATCACGTCGCCCGGGGTCCTCGCCGAGCAGCTGCGGCGGATCCGCCGGGAGGGCGTGGCGACCACGGCCGAGGAGATGACCCTCGGGGCCTGCTCGATCGCCGTGCCGATCCGCCTGGGCGGGACGGGCGGGACGGGCGGGACGGGCGGGACCGGCGACCCGGGAGGAGCCGGCGAGGTCGTCGCGGCGCTCGGCGTCGTGGTGCCGTCGCTGCGCCGCGACCGCCCGCGGATCCTGGCCGCGCTGCAGGTCGCGGCCTCGGGCACGGGACGCGCCCTGGCGAGGGCCGCGGTCGGCCAGCGCGGCTGAACCGCGGCGCTCCGCTCAGCGGGCCACCAGGCGAGCAGGCAGGGAGGAGAAGCCCCGCAGGGTGTTGTTGAGGTGGCGGACCGGGATACCGTCCGGTTCGATCTTCTTCACACGACGGGCGAGCGCGTGCAGCACGCACTCGGCCTCCATCCGCGCCACGTGCTGGCCGACGCACTGGTGGATTCCCATGCCGAACCCCACGTGACCCGACGGGTCGCGGTCCAGGTCGAACTCCTCGGGGCGCTCCCACCGGCTCGGGTCGTTGTTGGCCGAGCCGAGGAACATGAGGATCTTCCGCCCCTCGGGGACGACCACGTCACCGACACGAACGTCGCACGTGGCCGTGCGGAAGAAGGTCTGGACGGGTGACTCCCATCGGATCGCCTCGTCGAACGCGACCCGGGCCCGGGCGGGTTCTGCTCGCAGGCGCTCCCACTGCTCGGGTGACGACAGGAAACCGGCCATCACCGCTCCCAGGGCGTGCACGGTGGTGTCGACCCCGGCGGACAGGAGCGAGCGGACCACGAGCGGCGCCTGCTCGGCGGTGATGTCGCCACAATCCGACGCCTCCCAGATGCGCGCACCGAAGCCGTCCGCGGACAGGACCTCGCGACGGCACTGCTCGTTGACCCACCCGGAGACCCCAGCGATCCTCGGCAACCCCTTCTCGACGAGCGCATTGACGGGACCGAACGCGTTGAAGAGGTGGTCGCCGTAGGGCAGCAGGTTCTCGCGTCCCTCCTCAGGGATGCCGACCGCGTCGGGGAAGACCCGCAGCGGGAAGCGCTCGGCAAGGTTCGACACCGCGTCGAAGCGCTCACGCTCGAGCAGGTCCTCGACAAGCTCCTCGGCGGCTGTCTCCCACCGCGGACGCAACGCACGCAGCGCGCGGGGGTTCAGGATGGGCTCGAGGACGTGGCGAGGGGCGTCGTGATGCGGAGGGTCGGTCTCCAGCAGCAGGCTCGGCGGTCGCCACGGCTTCTCAGAGCGGAAGTTGCTCAGTCCCACGCCCGCCGCAGACTGGAAACGCTGCCAATCGACGAGTGCGGCGTGCACCTCGGCGTAGCGTCCCATCGCGTAGACGTCGTAGCGCGGAAGGTGCACGACGGGGCCGGCCGCGCGCAGACGCTCGTGGAACGGGATGGGATCGGCGAGGATCTCCGGCCCGAAGGGGTCGACGTCCAGGGCCGGGGCCTCGACGGTCGGATCCGGGGTGGCGAGCGACATGGTGGTGTTCCTTCGGTGGGCGCTGGACGGGCAGGTGAGCCGAGAGGTCAGAGGTCGAGGACGAGGCGGTCGCTCGCCGACCTGGAGACGCAGGGGTAGAAGCAGTCGTTCCGGCGGCGCTGCGCCTCGTCGAGCAGCGAGTCGCGGTGGTCGGGGGTGCCGGCGAGCACGGTGGTCTCGCACGTCCCGCACACGCCCTGCCTGCAGGAGGCCAGGACGGGCGCTCCCGCTGCCGCGAGAGCGTCGAGCACGCTGTCCCCGGGCTGGATGCCGAGCACCGTGCCGGTGCGGGCGAGCTCCACCTCGTAGCCGGTCGTGCGCACCGGCGGGCCCTGCTCGCGCGCCTCGAACCGCTCGATCCGCAAGTGCCCGACTGGTCTGTCGGTGCACACAGACTCCACGGCGGCGAGCAGCGGCGCGGGGCCGCAGCAGTAGATCTTCGTGCCGGACGGTTCGGCATCGACCGCCGACGCCAGGTCGAGGAGTCCGTGGGAGTCCTGGGGCCACAGGGTCACCCGATCGCCCCAGCGTGCGAGGCGATCGACGAACGCCATCGAGACCCTCCTGCGGCCGCCGTAGAGGAGCGACCAGGGCGTGTCGAGCATCGTTGCCTGCTCGATCATGGGCAGCATCGGAGTTATCCCGATCCCACCGGCCACGAAGAGATAGCGATCGGCGGGCACCAGCGGGAAGTGGTTGCGAGGCCCACCCACCTCGATCCCGTCGCCGACGGCGAGATGATCATGGACGAAGGCTGAGCCGCCACGGCCGTCGGGCTCGCGCAGCACGGCGATCTCGTAGGAGCGTGGGTCCCACCGGTCACCGCAGAGCGAGTACTGGCGGGTGAGTCCGTTGGGGAGACCCAGGTCGATGTGCGCTCCGGGCGTCCAGTCCGGCAGTCGCAGTCCTCCCGGCGCCTCCAGGCGGAGCCTGACCACGCCGTCCGCGACGGGGTCCTTGGCGGTGACGACGAGGGCTACCCGGCCGGAGGCACCGACGGACGCCACGACGGGCGCGGGCCGGCCTGCTGCGGCGGGCGACGATGAGAGCGACATGCGTCGGAGGATGCCCCGATAGTGACAGCGGTCACTATGGCTTTCCCATTGAACGGGCGGACGGCTCGGATTGCGCGTCGCCGCAGCTGACGCGCTGCTCAGCTGCCCCCCGAGGCCCGCGGAGGGCCCGCTCGAGACCCCGGGCTGCGGTGCGCAGCACGTCGATGCGTGGCCGCGTCGAGCTGCCATCATTGGGAATGACGAGAGCGAGCCCGGCGATGACGCTGCCGCTCGGTTCACGGACCGGGACGGCGACCCCGGTCGCCGCCAGGTCGATGTGGCCGCGGCACTCGGCGAAACCCTGGTGCCGCACGTCGGCCAGCAAGGCTCGCAGACGGGCCGGATCCGTGACGGTGGAATGCGTGTAGGACTGCAGCGGCCCCGCCAGAACCTGCTCCTGCACACCGCGTGACGCATGGGCAAGCAGGACGAGACCGGCGGAGGACGCATGGAGGGGGAGACGCCCGGCGATCCGGGTAACGTTGATGACCGCGCCGCGGGCGGAAAGGCGCTCGAGGAAAAGCACGTCACGCCCGTCGAGCACCCCGAGCTGGGTGTGGTGCCCGACCACCGCCTGCAGGTCCTCCATGAAGGGCATCGAGACCTCACGGAGCACCTGCGCGGGCGACGCGCGGGCGGCGAGCTCCCACATCCTGACCCCGACGCGGACCTGGCCGCGCGCGTCACGACGAAGGAGCTGGTGGGAGACGAGCTGGTCCACCAGCCGCGATGCCGTCGATGGGGGCAGGCCCGCCCGAGCCGCCAGCTCGCCGACGGTCATGGCCGGCGTGGCGGGATCGAACGATTCGAGCATCCGCACGACGCGCTCGACGACGCCCTCACCGGAGGGTGACCGCGCCACGGGCTCACCTCCAGCTGATCATGCGCAACGTTCCATGCCCCGTCATGTCAGGGCAGCTCCAGAGTGACCTCGGCCCCGGGGCCGCTGAGCCGCGTCACGCAGGTGCAGAGGAGCCGGGCCGCATCGTGCTGGGCAGCGTCCAGGAAGACGTCCCGGTGGTCGACTTCACCACGGTGTCCCAGCACCTTGACCTGGCACAAACCGCACTCGCCCTTGCGGCAGTCGAACATCATGTCGAGGCCGGCATCCTCGAGCGCTTCGAGGATCGAGCGTTCCGCCGGCACCTCGAGGTCGACACCGTGTGCAGGTACGCGCACCGTGAACGCTTGGTTGGCGAACCGTCCGCTGGCCCCGAACGTCTCGAGGCGGAGGTCACGGGAGTGCCGGCCGTCGCTGCGCCATGCCTCACGCACCGCGTCCATGAGCCGCAGGGGACCGCACAGGTAGGCCACAGCGCCCCGTGGGACGGAGCGCACCCATCCCGCGACGTCGAAGCGACCGGACCGGTCGTCGCAGTGCACGTGCATCCGGTCGCGGTGGAGGATCTCGAGGTCGGCCAGGAACGCCATGCGGTCGCGCTCTCGGCCCACGTACGTCAAGGTGTAGTCGTCCCCCACGGACCTCGCCCGCGCAGCCATCCCGTACAACGCCGTGATGCCGATTCCACCTGCGAGGAACCGGACCGGACGACCTCCGGTGGCGAAGTCGAAGTTGTTGAGCGGCTGGGTGGTGGCGAGGCGGTCGCCCGCGCGAAGCGAGTGCATGCGGGCCGAGCCTCCGCGTGATCGGTCTGCCCGGTTGACGCCCAGCACGAGCACGTGACGCCGGTCCGCGACGCGCACGATCGAGTAGCTGCGGACGCCGGCGATGTCGTTGCCGGCTGTGCGGACGTCGATGTGGCTCCCCGGGTCGGCACCGGGCACCGCGGTCGCGTAGCGCAGCGCGATCTCGCGCACCCCGGTTGCCGCATCCCGGACGCTGTCGACGACTGCCCACGTCCACCGCTTCTGCGACGTGGCGCTCATGTGAGGCCACCTGCGGAGACATCGGGGTTCTTCTCCTCGGCGATCATGTCCTTGATGAGGCGCCGGGCCCACATGCCGCCCGCGTCGATGTTGATGTTGTAGAAGTCGTAGCCCGGGTTGTCGTCGATGGCGCGCTGCTGCGCGTTGAGCATCGTCTCGTCCTCGAAGAAGACGTTGCCCACTCCCTCGCGGAGCTCCGTGGTGACGCGTTGCTTGTCGATCGCGAAGTTCCGGGCGATCGCCCACAGATAGCGCGCCGTCTTCGGACCGGTCGGGCACATGGTGTTCAACACGTAACCGTTCACGCCCTGGCTGCGGTCGCCCTCGGGGGCTCCGGTGCCTGCGATGGCGACGCCGACGTCGATGCAGATCGTCGCCGGCGCCTGGTAGTGGATGATCTGCCACCGGTCCACCGGCCCGTGGTACTCAGGGAACTTGATCTTCAGCAGGTGCCTCCACAGGGGGGGCGGCTCGATCCCCCGCATCCAGCGGGTCACGGTCACTCGGCGTCCGGCTTTGTCGTGCACGGTGTCGAACTCAGCGGTGCTGAGGTCGTCGTTGCCGATGCTCGAGGTGTGGATGAACTCCTCGTGAGTGAGGTCCATCAGGTTGTCGAGGATCAGCTGGTAGCCAGCGTCGACCTCGATCACCTTGCCGTCGGCGGCCCACAGCGGGTCATCGTTCCAGTGCATGTCGGGCACCAGCTCGGGGTCGGCCTTCGCGGGGTCGCCCGGCCACACCCAGATGAACCGGTGCCGCTCGACCGTCGGGAAGGCTCTGACACCGGCGCTCGGGTTGATCGTCCGCTGTGCCGGCATGTGGGTGCACCGACCCTCGGCGTCGTAGCGGATCCCGTGGTACCCGCACTCGACCTCGTCCCCGCACAGCCGCCCCATCGAGAGGGGGACGAGACGGTGCCAGCAGGCGTCGGCGAGCGCGACAGGCGTGCCGTCCAGCGTGCGGTAGAGCACCACCGGCAAGCCCGCGACCGTGAAGGATGTCAGACGGCGACCGACCTCGGCGTCGTAAGCAGCGGCGTACCAGGCGTCCATGGGCCACTCGCTTGCCGCGATGTCCGTGAGGCCACCGAGGTCGTCGTCCCCGCCGCGGGCGTCGTGGGCGGCCGTAGGGGTTGCTCGAGCGACATCGGTCATGAAGCACGTCCTTCCAGATAGTCCGTATACGTAATAGAATGAGTGATCGCCCTCACATCGTCAACCACGGGGCGCCTCGGCCGGGAGTCCACGGAGCAGGGAGGCTGGACAGGTGATCGATGGAACGTGAGGTGACGGGTCACAGACCGCCACCCCCGCCTTCGACCATGGCGTCCGCCACGACATGGTTGGCGACGTGCGCGGGCCGCCTCGGCCAGCTCGAGCACCGAGCGGCACCCATGCGTCGACACTTGGTCGTCCTCGAGCGCGCGGACACCCCTGCCGTCCACCCCGCGATCCTGGGCGCGGTCCCGATCGACGCCCACAGTCGGCTGCACCTGGGTCCAGGTCCCGGCCTCGTGGCGTACGCCGTCGGCTTCGACGTGCGCGGAGCAATCGCAGAGCGCGTCCTGCGACAAGCGATGGGCACGTCGCCAGCGTCCCGCGGGCCGCTCCTGGGAGTCGGACCGGCGCTGATCGGCCCGGCGGGCGCTCAGGTCTCCCTCGCGATAGCGGCATGGCTGGCGGACCACGCGGACCACCGCGCCGACGCCCTGCGCACCGCCGCCCTCGTGTCCGCCCTGGCGCAGGACGCGGCCCGGGCGCGCGAGCTGGTGCGCGACGCCCTGGGTCCGCTGGCCGACGACACCGAGACCGCTGCGCACGACCGCCGCGCGCTGAGCGGCTATCTCGAGGCCGGTCGCAGCCTGCAACGAGCTGCGCAACGCGAGCACGTCCACCGCAACACCATGGTCTACCGGATCCGACGGGCAGCAGCACGACTACCCGCCCCCCTCGACGGCACGGAGACGGACGTGCTCTGCGCCCTCCGCCTCATCGACGTCCTCGGACCCGGCACGCTCGAAAGGCTGGCCGCCACGTGACAGAGCGGGCCGCGCGGGCCGAGCGGTCGATGTACCGCAGTACCAAACTGCTTTGATGTGTTGCGTGTCACACCGCGGCAGTCCTAACTTCCTCCGCATACGTACTTTCTCTTCCTGGAGGACACATGAGTGCCACCACTGCAGCAGGCCGGCCCGGCCCGTCGGACGCCCCGCGGGTCCCGCCCCGACGCGAACCGACACCGACGCAGCGCCGCCGAGTCGCGGCGGCGAGCCTGATCGGCACGACGATCGAGTGGTACGACTACTTCATCTTCGGAAGCGCGGCGGCGCTGGTTTTCGGTCCCCTGTTCTTCCCCCAGGCCGACCCTCTGACCGGCACGCTGGCAGCATTCGCCACCTTCGCCGTCGGTTTCATCGCGCGTCCCATCGGCGGCATCGTCATGGGTCACTTCGGCGACCGGGTCGGGCGCAAGTCGATGCTCGTCACCTCGATGATGTTGATGGGCGTCGCGACCGTGCTCATCGGCCTGTTGCCGACATACGAGACGATCGGGATCGCAGCCCCGATCCTCCTCGTCGTGCTGCGCCTCGTCCAAGGCTTCGGCGTGGGCGGGGAATGGGGCGGCGCCGTGCTGATGTCGGTCGAGTACGCCCCGCCCCGCCGCCGCGCGATCTTCGGGTCCCTCCCGCAGATGGGTCTCCCGGCCGGCGTGATCCTGGCCAACGTCGCGTTCATCGTCGCGGTGCAGCGGCTCGCACCGGGAGAGTTCGCCGCGTGGGGCTGGCGCGTGCCGTTCCTGCTCTCCGCCGTCCTCATCGTGGTCGGCCTCGTCCTCCGCCTCAAGGTGCAGGAGAGCCCGGAGTTCGCTGCACTGCGTGAGGACAAGGAGGTCCTGCGATCTCCACTGGTGCAGGTCTTCCGCTCGCACAAGTCGGACCTGCTGCTCGCGAGCGCCGCGTCGATCGCCGCTCCCGCCCTGGGTTACCTCATCCTCGTCTACATGCTGTCGTACGGCGTCGGTGTGATCGGCCACAGCTCCCAAACGGTGCTCTGGTTGATCGTCGTCGCAAGCCTCGCCTGGCTGGTGGCCATCGGGATCTCGGCCGTGGTCGCCGAACGCGTGGGCCGGAAGCGCGTCTTTCTCGCGGGAGCCCTGTTGGTGAGCGTGTGGGCGTTCCCCTTCTTCCGCCTCGTGGACTCGGGCGAGGTCGTGTCGATGGGCGTGGCGCTGAGCGTCGCGGCTGTCGCGGTCGCGACCATGGCCGGACCCCAGGCGGCGCTCGTCGCCGACCTCTTCCCCGCGTCCGTGCGTTACAGCGGGTCGTCGCTCGCCTATCAGGTGGGATCGGTGCTCGGCGGGGCCTTCGCGCCTACGATCGCCACCAGTCTGTTCGCGGCGTACGCCGCGTCCTGGCCCATCGCGGTCTACATGGCCGCCCTCGGCGCGGCGAGCTTCCTCGCCTTGCTCTTCCTCCGCGAGGAAGAGCCAGTCCCGGCGCCTGTCGGGGACGGCGTCTAGGCTGCGTCGTCAGCCGAAAAGAGCACTCGGGGGCCAGTTGTGGACAAGCGTGGCGTGGTCGACCATCTCACCGCTCCGGGGCACCTGCTGCGTCGAGCACAGCAGGTGCACACCGAGGCCTGGTCCCGCATCGTGTCCGACGTGACCGGCCCTCAGTACGCCGTGCTCGTCGCTGTCGACGGGTGGCCCGGGCTCGACCAGAAGCTCGCCGGCGAGCTGGCTTCGCTCGACAAGTCGACCACCGCGGGCATCGTGTCCCGACTCGTGGCGGGCGGCTGGATCCGGCGGGTAGAGGACCCGAACGACCGTCGGCGACGGCTGCTCGAGACCACCGGCGACGGAGCAATCAAGCTGCCCGTGCTCACCGCTGCGGCGCGGCAGGTCCAGGCAGCCCTGCTGTCCCCTCTCTCGGAACCCGAGCGGGAGACGTTCGTCGACCTCCTGGGGCAGGTGGCCCGGCTCGACGACTCGCCCATCGTCGGCCAGCATGTGCACGACCGGTCCCTGGTGATGGCGCGCACGCCGGGCTACCTGATCCGCCGGGCTCAGCAGCTGCACACGGCGTTGTGGTCCGATCACGTCACCGATGTGACCGGACCGCAGTACGCGGTGCTGGCAGCCGTTCTCCGCGCCGGCACCGCGACCCATGCGGAGATCGGCACTCGCGCGTCCCTGGACTCCTCCAGCGTGCGAGACATCGTGGGCCGGCTCACCGCGCGGGGGTGGCTCGAAGCCGCTCCGAATGCCGGAGACCGGCGAAGCCGGCCGGTCCGTGTCACCGCACCGGCCGAGACCGCCGTGCGCCTGCTTGCCGGCCCGGTGCAAGGCGTGCAGGACGAGCTGCTGCTGCCACTGGGAGGGGATGACCGAACGCGCTTCCTCGGTCTCGCCCAGCGGGTCAGCCGCGTGGTCGACGGGCCTTCTCGCATCGCCGTCGCCTAGGGCGGTGCGAGCTCGGTCTGGCCCTCGTTGGTTGCCATTAGTTTGTATACGTACTACTATCGTGATCCCGGCCACATCGCAGATCATCAGGGTCCGAGTAGAGGAGGAAGCACGTGCGCTACCACGCCGACGAGCCCGAGCTCGACGCGTACTACGCCGACATCGATCGGGTCCACCTGCAGCCGCTGTGGGAGATGTCCGGCCTGCTGACCCCCACGCCCGTCGTCCAGTCGGTACCGCACCGCTGGAGCGCCCGAGAACTGCAGACGCTGGCTGCTCGTGCCGGGGAGCTCGTCCCCGTGGACCGCGGCGGCGACCGGCGAGTGCTCGCCATGGCCAACCCCGGCCTGGACGGCGCTCCCTTCATCTCCGGGACGCTGTGGGCGGCGGTGCAGTTCCTCGGTGCCGGCGAGGTCGCGCCCGCCCACCGCCACACGCCTGGCGCCCTGCGCTTCGTGCTCGACGGAGATGGTGTGTATACCGTCTTGAACGGTGACCCGGTGCCGATGAGCCGGGGTGACCTCGTGCTCACGCCGTCGTGGGTCTACCACGAGCACCACAACCCCAGCGCCCAGCCGATGATGTGGCTGGACGTCCTCGACCTGCCCATGGTCGCGGCCCTCGATGCCGTCTTCTTCGAGGAGGGTCCCTCGGAGGAGGCCGATGAGTCGGTCCTTCCGCGTTCGGCGGCAGAGCGGCGCTACGGCCAGGGTCCGGGTCTTGTGCCCACCGGTGTCAGCAGCGTCCTGCACGAGGAGCGCCACTCGCCGCTCTCCGTCTACCGGTGGGCCGACACGGATGCTGCCCTCGACGCGCTCTTGGAGCTCGGTGACGGAGCCCAGGCGGAGGTGCGCTACCGCGACCCGAGCCGGGACCGCGACGTGATGCCCACCCTGCGGTGCGAGATGCGTCGCGTCGTGTCCGGCGCGACCACGTCGACCGACCGGCAGACCGGGACCCGCGTGTGCGCCGTGCTCAACGGCGCAGGAACGGTCCGGCTCGGCGACCAACGGTTCTCGCTCGTCGCCGGCGACGTCTTCGTGGTGCCCTCGTGGTGTGAGCACCAGCTCGAGGCCGACACCACGATCGACATCTTCACCACGAGCGACGCCCCCGTCCTCGACGCCCTCGGTCTCTTCCGTCGGACGGCGGTGCCGGCATGACGACCACCGAGACGACCCCGACGACACGCCCGTCCGCACATCACGACGTCCTGGTCGTCGGTGGTGGCATCGGCGGGCTCGCCACGGCACTCTCCGCCGCACGCGCCGGGAGAGACGTGCACCTGGTCGAGCAGGCCCCCCAGTTCGGGGAGATCGGCGCAGGACTCCAGCTCGGTCCGAACGCGATGCGCGCCTTCGACCGACTCGGCGTCTACGCCGCCGTGGCCCGATCAGCCGTGTTCCCGGCCCGCGGCGTGGTGCGCGATGCCGTGGACGGGTCCGAGCTCACCGTGCTCGACTTCGGTCGGCGGTTCGTGGATCGCTACGGCTATCCGTATGCCGTCGCCCACCGGCGCGACGTGCTCGATGCACTGCTCGACGCCTGCCATGCCGAGCCCAACGTCCACCTGGAGAACGGACGCGCGGTCGCCGAGGTGCACGAGACGGCGTCCCACGCCGACGTCTTCTTCACGGACGGCACGCGCGACCGTGCGCAGACGATCGTGGGCGCCGACGGCATCCGGTCGCGGGTGCGCCACCTCCTCGACACCAGCGAGCCGTCCTTCAGCGGTCACATCGCCTACCGCGGCGCGATCGCCATCGACGACATCCCCGGCCCGGTCAGCGACGACGAGGTGCTGCTCTGGATCGGCCCCGGCATGCACCTGATGCAGTACCCCGTGCGCAGCGGCACGCTCTACAACCAGGTGGCGGTCTACGAACGCCCCCCGAGCCGTGTCGAACCGCACGGCGACCTCACGGAGCTCGCCGACGTCTTCGCGCGCGCCTGTCCGCAGGTCAGGGCCTCGGTGGACCTCATCGACGTCTCCCGCGGCTGGCCGGTCTTCGACCGTCGACCCATGCGGCCGTGGAGCACGTCGCGCAGCGTGCTCATCGGGGACGCCGCCCACGCCATGCTCCAGTACCTCGGTCAGGGCGCTTGCCAGGCGCTGGAGGACGCCGTCGAGCTGGGCGCGGCACTCCGCGCGCACCCGGGGGACGACGCTGCTGCCTTCCAGGCCTACGAGGACGTGCGGCGCCCCATCGGCGCACGTTGCCAGGAGGCGGCGCGCCCGTGGGGAGCCCTGTGGCACACCGAGGACCCCACCGTGCTCGGTCTGCGCAACCGCTTGCTGCGCCAGCGCCGACCTGACGACTACTCAGAGCTCGACTGGCTCTACGCCGAACGCAGCCTCACCCTCCTGGACAACCCTGCCCCGGGAGCCGCCGAACGGGCGACCAGAGCCGCGTCCTAGCACGCCTCCCCGATCTCTCGACCAGAAGGACATCCATGCAGTACGTCAGCTTCCGCACCGCCTCCACCCACACCTCCGTGGGTGCGATCATCGGCGACCGCGTCATGGATCTCGGCACCCGTCTCCCCGCACCGACCGCGGGACTGAGCCCGATCCGTCGCCTCCTCCACGCATACGACGGTCGCCTGCCCACCCAGGCCGACGACCTCCTCGGCCTCCCAGGCTTCCCCCTGACGGACGTGGAGCTGCTCCCGGTCGTCCCCGACCCCTCCAAGGTCGTCGCAGCGCCGGTGAACTACACCGATCACCAGGCCGAGATGAACCAGGACGCTCACATCGACGCGCTGGGCGTCTTCCTCAAGGCGCCCTCCTCGGTAGCGGCCGACGGCGCGACGGTCACCCTCCCCTACTCCGACCGCCGTTTCGACCAAGAGGGCGAGCTCGCCCTCGTCATCGGGCGACGCGCGCGCCACGTGGCGGCCGCCGACGCCCTGCACTACGTGGCCGGCTACACCTGCCTCCTGGACATGACCATGCGGGGCGGCGAGGACAGGTCGACCCGCAAGTCGTTCGACACGTTCACCCCGGTTGGTCCTGCCGTCGTCACACCGGACGAAGTAGGCCCGCTCGGCGAGCTGCGCCTGCGCACCTGGGTCAACGACGAGCTCCGCCAGGACGCCGACATCGCCGACCTCATCTGGGACGTGCCGGCTCTGATCGCGTACGCGTCGTCCGTCATGACGCTCGAGGTCGGCGACATCCTCACCACGGGAACTCCCGCCGGGGTCGGGCAGGTCCGCGACGGCGACGACGTCCGTGTGGAGATCTCGCGTGTCGGACGTCTCTCCGCCAAGGTCAGCGCAACGGGCGCCGTCCGCAGTCCCACCCGCGGCGCAGACCGCGGACCCAAGCCGCCGGCGTCCGTCACCCCCGTGCGACAGCGCTGACCGCTGCTGCCACCGGCAGGAGAACGCCGGTAGTTCGCGACCCACGTCGCACGACTCATCTCATCCAGCTCGGGCACGACAGGAGGCCCCCATGGCCCGACGCACCAAGCCCCGGAAGTGGATCGCCGCAGAGATGGCGACCCTCGACCCCCACACCGACTACGCGCGCATCTGGGCGCTGTCGAGCGTCTACTACGTCAACGACTTCATGCTCGACTGGATCTACGCGATCACCTTCCCGCGATTCATCGCCCCCCTGCGTGGCGCGCAGGCCGTGCTGCGCGGTGGCACCGGCAAGATCTACACCGATCCCGACAAGCGCATGGACGACACGTCCCGTCACATGTTGGTGTGGTGGGAGAAGGGGCCGGACCACCCGGACACGCAGCGTTCGGTGCGCTCGCTGAACAACCTGCACCGCTACTGGGCCCAGCAGTACCCGGGTCGGTTCACCTTCAACGAGGACTACGTCTACACGTTGTGCTACGAGGCCGCGATGATGCACCGGCTCCGCATCAGCCTCGGCCTGCCGGGGTTCGACGACAAGATGCAGGTCGCCGCGTGGGAGTTCTGGTCGCGCATGGCGGAGCAGTTCGTGAACGTCGGCAGCCCCGACGACCGCCCCCTCGAGGGGTTCCCGTCCGACTTCGCCGAGATCAATGCGTACATGGACCGCTACGAGGGCGAGAACTGGCCTCGCAACCCCCTGGGGCACGAAGTGACGGACGTGATCCTCCGACCCTTCGCCGAGCGGCACTTCCCCCGGGTGCTGCATCCGCTGGCCAAGCAGATGGTCACCTCGCTCTACCCCGACTTCATCTTCGCCGCGCACGGCATGGCACGGCCGCACCCCCTCGTGCGTCGGCTCGTCCGGGGCGCATTCAGGGCGGCGCTGGTCGTGAACGAGAAAGTCGTCGCCGACCCCGAGGTGTCCCTGCCGGAGATCCACCGGCGCCGACGGGCCGCGACGGGACGCGCGCGTGTGCCCACCCGCAACGAGAGAGCACGCACCCGGACCGCGCGCCAGACCGCCGTGACCTGCCCCGCGCACGCCGTTGCCACCGGACCCCACGACACCGCCGCACCAGTCCGGCTCGCCGACCGCTCCGCCTGACCTCGCCTCGCCCTGCCCCACGACACGCACCCCGGAGGACACCCATGACTGCCGACCACACACAGCTGCTCATCGGAGGGGTCTGGACCGCCCCCTCGTCCCAGAACCGCATCACTGTCCGTTCCGCCTCCACCGAGGAGGTCATCGGCTCCGTGCCGGAGGCCTCGAACGCCGATGTCGACGCGGCGGTCGCAGCGGCCCGACGCGCCTTCGACGACCCCACCGGCTGGGCGACCTGGGACGCCTCCCGGCGGGCCGACGTCCTCGACCGCCTGGCCGCGGAGTACGAGAAGCGCGCGGAGCAGATGTACGCCGCGATCTCCGCCCAGAACGGCATGCCCATCGCGATCGCCCGACAGCTCGAGAGCTTCCCGCCGCTCCTGTTCCGTTACTACGCCGACCTCGTCCGCAAGCAGCCCGTCGAGGACGTGCGCGACGGCATCCTGGCCTCGACGGTGACGGTCCGTAGAAGTCCCGTCGGCGTCGTCGCGGCGATCGTCCCCTGGAACGTGCCGCAGTCGCTGACCGCGACCAAGCTGGCCCCCGGCCTGGCCGCCGGTTGCACCTTCGTGGTCAAGCCGTCACCCGAGACGGTCCTCGACGCCTACCTCCTAGCCGAGGCGTCCATTGCGGCGGGCGTCCCCGAGGGCGTCATCAGCATCGTCCCGGGCGGGCGCGACCTGGGGGCGTACCTCGTCTCCCACCCCGGCATCGACAAGGTCGCCTTCACCGGGTCCACAGCCGGGGGGCGCGCCGTCGCCCAGGCCTGTGCCGGACTCCTGCGCCCGGTCTCCCTCGAGCTGGGCGGCAAGAGCGCTGCGATCGTGCTCGACGACGCCGACCTCGACCTCGCCAGGGTCGGCCAGTCGCTCTTCGGCGCGACCCTCGCGAACAACGGTCAGGTCTGCTTCCTCGGCACCCGGGTTCTCGCGCCGCGGAACCGGTACGACGAGGTGGTGGACGCCTTCACCGCGCTCATCTCCAACGCTCCCGTCGGCGACAGCCTGGACGAGTCGACACTCATCGGCCCGATGGCCAGCAGCACCCAGCGCGATCGCGTCCACGGCTACATCGAGCGCGGGGCCGCCGAAGGTGCGCGGGTCGTCGTCGGCGGCGCCGGCCGGCCGGATGGCCTCGACCACGGCTGGTTCGTCCGACCGACCCTCTTCGCCGACCTCGACAACCACGCCACCGTCGCCCGAGAGGAGATCTTCGGACCGGTCCTCAGCGTCATCCCGTACGGCAGCGACGCGGAGGCGGTCGCGATCGCCAACGACTCCGACTACGGCCTCGGCGGGTCCGTGTGGAGCACCGACCCCGAGCGCGCGACCAGCGTGGCCAACGCCGTGCACACGGGGACGATCGGGATCAACGGCTACCTCCCCGACCCCCAGGGTCCGTTCGGGGGCGTCAAGGCCAGCGGGATCGGCAAGGAGTTCGGTCCCGAGGGGCTGGCTGCCTACCAGCAGCTGAAGTCCGTCTACCGCTTCGACTGAACAACGACCCGATGTCGTGGGGTCGCCCGCTGGGCGGCCCCACGACACCCACCCACCATCGGCACTCTGAAGAGGCAGCTATGACCGCGACGACCTCACCGAAAGGTCGCAAGTGGATCGACCGTCGGATCGCTCAGCTCGACCCCAGCACCGACTTCGCCGAGATCGTGCGGCTGAGCACCTTGTACCGGGTCAACCCGCTCCAGCTCGCGTGGTTCTACGCGGTCGGGACACCCGCGGCCGGCATCGCTCCAGCGGTGACGGACGCGGTGTGGCGCCATGGGGAAGGCACCTACAACACGCAGCCGAACCTGCGCCGCGACGACTCCGTCGACCACCTCATGATGTGGTTCGAGCACGGGCCCGCGGACGCGGTCACGACGGCCTCGGTCGGCATGGTCAACAAGTACCACGCGCACTTCGCGCGCGACTTTCCCCAGGGATTCGCCTCGCCCGAGGACTACGTCTACATCCTCTGCCTGAACGCGACTTTCTTCCACAGCACCGCACGCCGGCTGGGGATGCCCGGTTTCAGCGAGGCCCAGCAGCGAGCCACCTGGGAGTTCTGGTCCCGGCTCGCTGCCCACTTCACCGTCGCCACGACCGGTCGGCCGGCACTCGATGCGACCGCCTTCCCAGGAGACTTCGACCAGATGGTCCAGCTCGTCGAGGACTATCAGGCCAGGCCCTGGCCGGTCCACCGACCCGGCCACCTCTCGACCACCTCGGCCATCGAGAACTTCGCTCGTACGTGGTTCCCGCGTCCCCTACGGCCGTTCGGTCGCGCACTCGTCACGACGTTCCTCTCGCCCCACGTTCGACGGGCGCACAGCATCGAGCCCCCCGCGCCGCCGTACGCCCTGGCAGCTCGCGCGTTCATGTGGGTGGGGATCGTTGCCTCCACCTATGTCCTGCCCGATCCCCGCGACAGCATCCTCGACCGGCGCCGTCGCGCCAGCGCGAGCACGGCCTCGGGTTCGGGCGTCGACGTCGCGGCACACCGCCGAGCAGGACGGCTCGACGGCCAGGTGTCCCACCACGGGGGTCTGTGCCCCCACCTGCCCGTGACGGCCCCGACGGGCGACTGAGCCCGGCCACTACAGCCCGCCCACCACCGAGGAGACAGAGATGCACGAGGTCAAGGCAGTCGTCGCGAAGTCGGTCGGGGAGCCGGTGAGCCTGGAGACGATCCTGGTGCCGGACCCGGGGCCGGGGGAGGCGCTGGTGCAGGTGCAGGCGTGCGGGGTGTGCCACACCGACCTGCACTACCGCGAGGGTGGGATCAACGACGAGTTCCCGTTCCTGCTGGGCCACGAGGCCGCAGGTGTCGTCGAGGCCGTCGGCGAGGACGTCACGACGGTCGCCCCGGGCGACTTCGTGGTGCTGAACTGGCGCGCGGTGTGCGGCGACTGTCGCGCGTGCGACCGCGGCGAGCCGCAGTACTGCTTCAACACCCACAACGCGACGCAGAAGATGACCCTGAGCGACGGTACGCCGCTGTCGCCGGCCCTGGGCATCGGGGCGTTCGCCGAGAAGACGCTGGTGGCCGCGGGGCAGTGCACGAAGGTCGACCCCGAGGCCCGCCCGGCCGCGGTGGGCCTGCTGGGCTGCGGCGTGATGGCCGGCATCGGTGCCGCGATCAACACCGGCAACGTCTCGCGCGGCGACGTGGTCGCGGTGATCGGCTGCGGCGGTGTCGGGGTGGCGGCGATCGCTGGTGCGGCGCTGGCGGGCGCGGGCACGATCATCGCGGTCGACATCGACGAGGCGAAGCTCGAGGGCGCCAAGAAGCTCGGCGCCACGCACACGGTGAACTCGAAGGAGACCGACCCGGTCGCGGCGATCAAGGCGATCGCGGCTGCGGCGGCGGGCCACCAGGGTGCCGACGGCGCGGACGTGGTGATCGAGGCCGTGGGTCGCCCGGAGACGTGGGAACAGGCGTTCTACGCCCGCGACCTGGCCGGCACCGTCGTCCTGGTCGGCGTCCCGACCCCGGACATGAAGGTCCCGCAGATCCCGCTGATCGACGTCTTCGGCCGGGGTGGGTCGCTGAAGTCGTCCTGGTACGGCGACTGCCTGCCCAACCGTGACTTCCCGATGCTGGTCGACCTCTACCGGCAGGGACGTCTCGACCTCGATGCGTTCGTGACCGAGGAGATCGGCATCGAGGACGTCGAGGCCGCGTTCGAGAAGATGCACCACGGCGAGGTCCTGCGCAGCGTGGTGGTCCTCTGACGCCCACCCTCCTCTCCGTGTCGGACGTCATGCGAACCGTCGGCCGGGGCCACCGCCGCGCATGACGTCCGACGGTGGGGCTGTGGTCTGACCACATGCTATGGTGTGGTCAGACCACACGGTCATCCCCACCTGCGACCGACGGAGGCACTTCGTGGCCGAGACGACACGGGCCTGGCGCACGGTGCTCGACCACCTCGAGCGCGAGCTCGGCGAGGGCCGGCTCGGTCCCGGCGACCGCCTGCCCGGCGAGCGCGAGCTGGCCGCGCGGCTCGGCGTCGGCCGCTCGAGCGTCCGCGAGGCCGTGCGGGTGCTCGACGTCATGGGCGTCGTGCGCACCGCCACCGGCTCCGGACCGTCGGCCGGAGCGATCATCGTCGCGCGGCCCGGCGCCGGCATGTCCACGATGCTGCGGCTCCAGACCGCCGCGCAGGCCTTCGGCGTGGACGACGTCGTCGCGACCCGCGTCGCGCTCGAGGTGGCGGTCGTCGGGACCCTCGCCGCGGCGTACGACGACGCCCTCCTCACGCCCGCCCGCGAGCTGCTCGTCGCGATGGAGGACGACGCTCTCGCGCCCGAGGAGTTCCTCGCGCTCGACGCGCGGTTCCACCTGTCCCTGGCGGAGGCGACCGGCAACCAGGTGATGCTCTCCGTGATGGCGGGGCTGCGCACGGCGATCGAGGACTACGTGCGCCTCGGCCTCGCCCGCATCGACGACTGGTCCGCCACGGTCGACCGCCTGCGCGACGAGCACGCCGCCCTCCTCGACGCGGTCGCCGCGGGACGGGCCGACGCCGCACGGACGTGCGTGGCCGACCACATCCACGGCTACTTCGCCCAGATCCGTCCCTGACCCGTCACCTGCACCCCGCCCTACGCCCGAGAGGACCCCCATGGTCGCCCGCCAGTTCCCCAAGCCCGCCGAGATCTTCGACCTGCTGAAGTTCAAGAAGCCGGAGCTCAACCCTCGCAAGCGGCGGCTGGCGAAGGCGCTCACGATCGACGACCTGCGGGTGATCGCAAAGCGTCGCACGCCGCGGGCCGCCTTCGACTACACCGACGGCGCCGCCGAGGGCGAGCTGTCGATCGTGCGGGCGCGCCAGGCCTTCCAGGACGTCGAGCTGCACCCCGACGTGCTGCGCCCGGCGGTCGACGTCGACACCTCGATCGAGGTGCTGGGAGCGCGGAGCGCGCTGCCGTTCGGCATCGCCCCCACCGGCTTCACCCGCCTCATGCAGACCGAGGGCGAGATCGCCGGCGCCGGTGCGGCGGGCGCGGCCGGCATCCCGTTCACGCTGTCGACCCTCGGCACCACGTCGATCGAGGACGTGCAGGCGGCGAACCCGGGCGGACGCAACTGGTTCCAGCTCTACGTGATGCGCAACCGCGAGACGTCCTACGAGCTCACCCGCCGCGCTGCGGCGGCGGGCTACGACACGCTCTTCTTCACCGTCGACACCCCCGTGGCCGGCGCACGGCTGCGGGACAAGCGCAACGGCTTCTCCATCCCGCCGCAGATCACCCTGCGCACGGTGCTCGACGCCGCGGTGCGGCCCTGGTGGTGGATCGACTTCATCACCACGCCGAAGCTCGAGTTCGCCTCGCTCTCCTCGACCGGCGGCACCGTCGGCGAACTGCTCGACTCGGCGATGGACCCGACGATCAGCTACGACGACCTCGAGGTCATCCGCGGCCTGTTCCCCGGCAAGATCGTCGTCAAGGGCGTGCAGAACGTGGCCGACGCGCGCCGCCTCGTCGACCACGGCGTCGACGGTGTGGTGCTCTCCAACCACGGCGGGCGCCAGCTCGACCGTGCCCCCGTGCCGTTCCACCTGCTGCCCGAGGTCGTCCGCGAGGTCGGCAAGGACACGACGGTCATGGTCGACACCGGCATCATGAACGGCGCCGACATCGTGTCGTCGATCGCGCTGGGCGCGGACTTCACGCTGATCGGCCGGGCCTACCTCTACGGCCTCATGGCCGGCGGGCGTCCCGGCGTCGACCGCACCATCGCGATCCTCAAGGACGAGATCGAGCGCACCATGAAGCTGCTCGGCGTCGCCACGCTGGAGGAGCTCGAGCCGCGCCACGTCACCCAGCTCGTGCGGCTCGCGCCGCGGCCCCTGGCCTGAGCCGGGCCGCGTCGTGGCCCCAGCGGGCCGTCTTCCGGAGCGCTGGGGCCACGACGCGGGTACGGCGCGTGCTCAGCCCGGCTTGACCGCCAGCACCGGGCACGTCGCGTCGAGGAGGATCCGCTGCGCGGTGCTCCCGAGGATGGCCTTGCCGACGGGGCTGCGGTGCCGCAGGCCGACGACGACGAGACGCGCGTCGTGGCGCTGGGCGACCTGCACCACCGCGTCGCTCGGGTCGCCGACGCTGCCCTCCTCGACGACGACCTCGCCGCCGGCCGCGAGGAGCGCCCGCACGAGGTCGGGCGCCTCCTCCGTCACCGCCTCGACGGTGAGGTGGGCCCCACGGGTGGCGGGGACCACCACCAGCCGTTCCGCGTGGTCGGTGGCCTCCCTGAGCGCCGCGACGAGCGCCGCGCGTCCGGGCTCCGAGTCCGCATGGGCGAGGACGATGGTCATGGGTTCCTCCGCTTCGGGGTGGTGAGGGGGGTCGGGATCACTGGAGCAGGCCGGTCGGCAGGTCGACGGGCAGGACGGACGGCAGCACCAGCAGCACCACGCCCAGGATGAGCGGGTAGAGGATGGTCGTGCGCGTCCCGGCCCGGGCGACGTACAGGAGGAAGCCCGGCGCGAAGAGCAGCACCGCGGCGAGGTAGCCCACCACGACGACGAGGCCGAGGAAGACGCACATGAGCAGGAACGTGCGCACGGCCGTGGTGACATCGGGTGTCCAGCCCGGGCCCCGGCGACCGCGGGACCGCGTGCGCAGCTCCTGCGCCAGCAGCACCAGGCCGAGCACGAGCCCGCCGGTCGCGACGAGGCGCGGCATGAGGCGAGCCTCCTCGGAGAACGAGCCGCTCACGATCCACGCACCGGCGAACACGGCGACCACCACCGCGGCCACGCTGAGCGACCAGACCGAGTTCGCGAGCGAGCCCTCGAGCTCGTCGGCGCCGTCGAGCACCTCCTCGGAGCGGTGGCCCTCGTCGGGCGTCGCCCGACGCTTGCGCCACGCCTTGAAGAGCGCCCACAGCACGGGGACCACCAGCACCGCGAGGAAGACGAGCACGCCGGGACGCAGCATCCAGCCGGCGCCGTCGTACAGGTTCGCGGTGAGGTAGTAGTAGCGCTCCATCGGGATCGCCAGGACGAAGCCGATGAGGAAGGGGGCGCGGGGGAAGTCCGTGGCCTTGAGGAGCCAGCCGGCCACGCCCAGCGCCACCATGATCCACAGGTCACCGAGCTGGCCGCTGTCCTGGAACGCGCCCAGCAGCATCACGACCAGCAGCCCGGGCCCCAGCACCGCGAACGGCACCTTGGTGAGCCTCGCCAGGCTCGGCGTCGCCAGGAAGCAGAGGAACGCACCCACGATGCTCGCGATCGCGAACGACCAGATGATGAGGTACATCAGGTCGAGGTGGTCCGTGACGATCGCCGGTCCGGGCTGGATGCCGTAGGTCAGCAGCATCCCGAGGAGCATCGCCGACGGCACGCCGCCCGGGATGCCGAACAGCAGGGTGGGGATGAGGTCACCGGCCTCGACCGAGTTGTTCGCGCTCTCCGGGCCGACGATGCCGCGCGGGTCACCCTTGCCGAACTTGCGCTTGTCCTTCGCCGTGGCGACGGCCTGGCCGTAGGCCAGCCACGTGCCCGCGGTCGCCCCGACGCCCGGCAGCACACCGGCCCAGATGCCGATGAGCGAGCCGCGGATGACCTGCGACCAGTGCGTCAGCCACTCGCGGATGCCCGCGAACCAGCCGCCGGTGAGCTCGACGGAGTCCTCGGTCACGCGCCGCTGCGAGACCCGGCCGGCGATCTCGGCGAGGCCGAAGATGCCGAGCGCCACGGCGACCAGCGAGAGGCCGTCGCCGAGGAAGAGGCTGCCGAACGTGAACCGCTCCTCCGCCGTGGTCGGCGAGGTGCCGACGAGGCCGAGCAGCAGGCCGAGGAAGCCGGCGACGAGACCCTTCACGACGTTGCCCCGGGAGAGCACCGCGGCGAGGGAGACGCCGAGGATGGTGAGCATGAACAGCTCGGGGCTCGCGAACGAGAGCACGAGGGGCCGCGCCAGGGGGATGGCGAGGGTGAGCCCGAGGGCGCCGATGATGCCGCCCGCCATCGAGGAGAGGAAGGCGAGCGACAGCGCGCGCTTCGCCTGGCCGTTGCGGGCCATCGAGTAGCCGTCGAGCATCGTGACGCTGGCCGACGCGGACCCGGGTGCCCCGAGGAGCACGGCGGCGACCGTGTCGGACGTGTGCACCACGGCCAGGGCGCCGATCAGCATGGCGAGGGCGGGCGCCGGGTCCATGCCGAACGTGAGCGGCAGGAGGATCGCGACGGCGCCGGTGCCACCGAGGCCGGGGATGAGGCCGATGACGAGGCCGGCCAGCACGCCGACGGCGAGCATGACGAGGAGCGAGGGGTCCGTGAGCGAACCCAGGGCGGTGAGTGCAGAGTCGAGCATCGCCAGGCCTCAGTCGATCGTGATGTCGTAGGAGGACGACAGCAGGTCGCGGACGTACTCGCGCACCTCGTCGTCGACGGCGTAGGCCTCGTCGATGCGCTGCTCGAGGTCCCCCGCGGCGTCGATCGGGTAGCCGCCGAGCACCTCGGCCGCCGCCTCCTGGAAGGCCGGGTCGGCACCGAGCTCGGCCGACGTCTCGCGCAGCAGCTCCACGGCCTCCTCCGGCGTGCCGGGGGGCACCCAGAGCGCCTTCTGGTACGTGTAGGTGAGACCCAGCAGGGCCTCGTACGCCGCGAGCTTCTCGGGGTCGGGCTCCGCGCCGTACACCTCGCGGTAGACCTCGACCACCGTCGGGATGTCCGCGAAGTTCGGGTCGCGCACGACGTGGCCGTCGGTGTCGAGCTGTCCCAGGGAGAAGAGGGCGACCGCCGACCCGTCCTCGACGAGCGGCTCGACCGCAGGGCCGTACGACGACGTGGTCTGGTAGTCCACGTCGATCTCGCCCCGCTGGAGGGCGAGGTTGACCGGGCCACGACCCTCGAAGCCGAAGACCGCCTCGAGGTCGAGGTCGAGCAGGTCGAAGGCCACGAGGGTGGTGAGGTCGAGACCCGTCGCCGCGATCCCGCCGAAGGTCAGCTCGTCGGAGCGCTCGACGAGGTCCGCGACGGAGCGGACACCCGCGGCGGTGCGGGCGTAGACCACCGCACCGGTGCCGTTCGCGAGGATCGGCACCAGCTCGGTGAAGTCGTACTTCACCGCCGGCAGCTCGAGCAGGTAGGGGACGACGCTCGTCGCCGTGCTGACGAGGATCTCCGTGCCGTCGGGACGGGCGGAGGACACGAAGTGGTTGGTGCCCGCGATGCCCTCGCCGCCCTCGTCGTTGACGGGCGCGAAGCCCGGCTCGCCCGGCAGCGTGTGGCTGAGCTCGGTGCCGACGTAGCGCGCCCAGGTGTCCGTGCCGCCGCCCTCCGCCAGGGGGATCAGGAGCTCCAGCGTCTCGCCGTCGTAGTCGCCGTCGGCGGTCGAGGCGGGTGGGTTGAGGAGGTCGCCGCCGAGCACCGAGCCGACCACGGCGAGCACCGCGAAGCCCGCCATGACCTTGGCGGCGGTGCTGCGTCGGGGCGGCGGCGGGTCGTCGGGAGACGTCGACGCAGCGGCGTTGCTGACGTCGGGATCGGGTGCGGGCATGGTGCTGTCCTCCAGGTGCTGGTGTGAGGCGTATCACGAAATGGGCCCTGCGTGCGGGCGTGGTCGACCCACCGGCGGGCGGGGGCCGTGGTGACGGGGCGGCGCGGTCCGCCGGCGCTCGCGCTAGGCGGCGGTGTCGGGGCTGGAGAGCTGCGGGAGGTGGACGACCCCGCTCGCGAGCCGTCGGTAGGTGCGCACGACGCCCACGACGGGCGCACCGTCGCGCACCTCGAAGAAGGTGGCCACCGTCCCCGCGGGCGTGGCCAGCCGCAGCGACGCGGGGGCGTCGGCACCGTCGGCCAGCAGGTCGTGCACGACCGTTCCGGGTGTCCGCGCGGCGAACGTGAGCGCGACGCTGCCCGTGATGGGCGCCGCCGGGTGGACCTGGCCCATCGACAGCATCCGCAGACGCACGTCGGCCTCGCCGTCCGGGTCGGCGCTGACCAGCGCGAGCTTGGGCACGGCGCGCTCGGCCTCGGCCGGCGTGGGGGCGAGACCCATCCGCACCGCACCCTCGCGCCGGATGCGGTCGAGGCGGTCGAGCAGGTCGCGGTCGGCGTCGATGCGCGCCGGCGGCTCGTCGCCGCGGAGGCCGACGGAGGAGGCGAGCACGGCCACCACCGGCGCGCCGGCGTCGACCAGGGTCACCCGCGCCGCCGTCCCGTCGACCTCGATCGTCTCGGCCGTGCTCCCGCTCGGCAGGAGCGCGCCGGTGGTGCGCCCGACCGGGTCGACGAAGCCCATGCGGACCGGCGCGCCGAGGAAGGGCACGCCCGGGATCGCCGTGCTGCCCTCCTCGTCGAGGACACCGCCGGGGGTCGCGAGGAGCTGCAGGATGAGCTGCCCCGTGTTGGTGTTGTGGACGCGGACCACCGTCTCGCCGTCCGTGGCGCGCACCCATCCCTCCCGCACGGCGTACGCCGCGACGACGGCCGAGCAGTTGCCGCAGTTGCTGCCCCAGTCGACCTTCGCCTCGTCGATGCCGACCTGGGCGAACGTGTAGTCCACGTCGGCTCCGGGTCGCTCGGACGGCGCCAGGATGACGGCCTTGCTCGTCGTCGACGTGCCTCCGCCGACGCCGTCCACCTGACGGTGGTCCGGGCTCCCGAAGGCCCGGAGGAGCACCTCGTCGACCGACAGCTCGGGCAGACGCAGGTCGGCGTCCCGGAACACCCAGCACTTGCTGGTCCCGCCACGCATCCACACTGCCTCGATCTCGCGCATCGCCGTCCTCGTCGTCGTCCTGGTGGTGCTCCGGGGGACCAGCGTGTGACGGCGCCCATATGAAGCACAATCGCCAGTTAGGACATGAGGTTGAAGCAATGCTTCACGCATTAGGGGGCGGCGGCTGCGCCCCCGAGGCGCGGGCCAGTATTTAGGTCCTCTTCAGATCCCTTTACAGGTATGTAGCGTTCCTGTAAGCAGATCCCGTGTACGACGTGAAGAGGTTGCAGGTGCTGGCGGCCGTCGTGGAGTGCGGATCGGTGACCCGGGCCGCCGCGGCGCTCAGCTACACGCCCTCGGCCGTGTCCCAGCAGATCCTCCGCCTCGAGCGCGAGGTCGGTCAGCCCCTGCTCGAGCGGCACCCCCGTGGCGTGCAGCCGACGGAGGCCGGGCTCGTGCTCGTCGGGCACGCCCGGAAGGTGCTGCGGCAGCTCGCTGCGGCCGAGTCGGACCTCGCCGAGATCGCGGGACTGCGCCGCGGCCGGCTGGACCTCGGCACCTTCCCCACCATGGGCGCCTCCTTCCTGCCGCTCGCGGTGCGCCAGTTCCGCACCGACTACCCGGCGATCCAGCTGACGATCCACAGCGACCGCGAGGACGGGCTCGTGCGCAAGCTCGAGGAGGGTCAGATCGGGCTGTCCCTGCTGTGGGACTACGAGTGGCAGCGGATGGACCCCGAGCGGTTGGCCCTGACCTCGCTGTTCTCCGATCCCACGGTGCTCCTGGTGGCCACCGACCACCCGCTGGCGCAGCGCCGGCGGGTGGCGATGGCGGACCTCGCCGAGGAGCAGTGGGTGATCCGCGCGGGCGGGCACCCCGTGGTGGAGGTGCTCGAGCGGAGTGCCCTGGCCGCCGGGTTCACGCCGCGCATCTCGTTCCAGGCGAACGACTACCAGGAGGCCCAGGCGATGGTGAGCGTCGGGCTCGGCATCACCCTGGCCCCACGCACGGCCGTGCTCAACAAGCACCCCGGGGTCGAGGTCGTCTCGCTGGGCAGCACCGCACCGCCGCGGCGCATCCTCGTGGCGCACCGTCCCGACCGGGTGCGCACCGCGACCGAGATCGCGTTCGCCGAGATCCTCGTGGAGACGGCGCGGGACTACCAGGCCGAGGTGACCGCGGCCGGGCGCTGAACGGCCACCGGCGGCGGGACGCGCGACGAGGTCGTGGCCCCAGCGCCCCGTCTTCCGTGGCGCTGGGGCCACGACTCGCGTGGCGCGGGCCACGACTCGCGTGGCGCGGGATCAGAGGTTGTCGAGCACGTTCTTCCCGCCGATGAGCATCGCGACGCCGACACCGAGGCCGGTCACGACCGTCATGAGCAGCGCCATCGCCGCCACCTGCGGGTAGAACCCGTTGGCCCAGAGGTCGTAGAGGCGCGTGCCCATCACCTGCGTCGTGGGGGCCCGCACGAGCAGCGAGGCCGCGAACTCGTGCGTGAGCAGGATGAACATGAGCGCGACCGCGCTGAGGATCGCAGGACGCATCAGCGGCAGGATGATCCGCAGGTTCGTCACGAGCGAGCTCGCACCGCTGGTGGCCGAGGCCTCGGCGTACGTCTCCCCCAGCGACAGCAGGGCCGTCATCTGCAGACGGGTGGCGAACGGCAGCATCAGCACCACGTAGACGAGGACGATGACCGTGCGCGTGCCGTACAGGATGAACGGCGGCTGCGTGTAGGTCAGCAGGAACCCGACACCGAAGATGACGGCCGGGATGCCCAGCGGCAGCGCGGTGATGAGGTCGCCCGCCAGCCGCAGCACGGTGTAGCGGCGGCCCCGCACGAGCAGGTTGGCCATGGCGAACCCGAGGGGCACGCAGATCGCGACCGCCAGGGACGAGGCCACCAGGCTGGTGACGACGGAGTCGATGACGTCCGGGGTGCTGAGCAGCTGGCGGAAGTTGTCGAGCGTCAGCGCGTTCCACTGGATCGACTCCGACCAGTACGGCGAGAGCGCGACCGCGATCAGGCCGAGCAGGGGCGCGACCAGGGCGACGAAGCCGTAGATCACGACGGTCGAGACGGCCCACCAGGAGCGGGCGGGGGCCGAGCGGAACGCCTTGCCGCCGTGGGTGACGAAGCGGCTCTGGTTGCCGAGCAACGCCTTCTGGCCGAGCACGACGACGAGGCCCAGGATGACGAGCGGGGAGCCGGCCGCCGCGGCCGCGGCGAAGTCCGCCGGGGACTCGGAGACGCGGCGGTACATCTCGGTGGTCAGCACCTTCACGCCGGTGTTGGACCCCAGCAGCAGCGGGCCCGTGAACTGGCCGAGGCCGAGCAGCAGGGCCACACCGCCGCCGTACACGAGCGACGGCCGCAGCAGCGGCAGCACGACCCGGAAGAACACGCCGACCGTCGAGGAGCCGCTCGTCTGCGCCGCCTCGAGGTGCTCGGCGCTGATGCCGGCCATGCCGGCGCTGACGAACAGGTAGACGAACGAGGTCAGGCCGAAGCCGGTGAGCAGGATGATCCACGTCGGCGTGTAGACGTCGATCGGGCCCGACTCGAGGTGGTCCCACCAGGGGAGCGTGCGGAACGCGGCGTTGAGGTAGCCCGGTCCCGGGGACAGCAGGAACGCCCAGCCGCTGACGCTGGCGATGGCCGGCATCACGATCGGCAGGACGGGGATGACGCGCAGCCAGGAGAACCGCGCCGGCAGGCGCGTCACGGCGAAGGCCAGCAGCGTGCCCAGCACCATGGCGATGACCAGCGAGATCCCGCCCAGCTTGACCGTCGTCCAGATGACGGAGCCGATGTCGGGGCGCGAGTACTGAGCGTCGTAGCCGCGGGCGCCGTCCTCGAACGCGAGCGCCTGCAGCCGGTAGAGCGGCAGCACGACGAGGTAGCCGAGGAACAGGATGAGGGCGAGGTAGCCCAGGCGGGCTCCCCAGCCGCGACGGTCGGTGAGCCGGTCGATCGAGGTGCGGAAGCGACCCGGCACCGGCGGGGGCGCCGGGCGGGACGCGGTGGGCGGGGGTGCGGTCGCGGTCGACATGGCTCAGACTCCCGTCGTCACGGCACGCAGGCCGCCGGTCGTGCCGGTGCCGCCCGTGCTGCCGGCCGTACCCGCGACCGCCAGGCCCGTCTGCGGCCTCTCGTCGAGGTCGGGCGCGAAGAGGCGGACGTCGGACGGCGCGAAGCCGACCTGGACCGGGGCACCCTCGGCGGCGTCGCGGAGCCAGGCACCGTGCTCCCGCGTGTCGGCCTCGAGGCTGAGCTGCTGGCCGGCGACGTCGACGAGCACGTCGTAGTGGCGACCACCGAACTCCTTCGTGACGAGCGTGGCGCCCAGCACGACGTGGTGGGCGGGCGCCTGCTCGGCGGACCGGACGAGGTGGAGGTCCTGCTTGCGCAGACGGGCCACCACACGGTCGCCCGCCCCCCGCTCCGGGGTGCGGCCGCCGAGGTCGACGACCTCGCCCGACGCCGTGGTCCAGCCCGCCTCGCCGCGGGTCAGCTCGAGACGGTTGCCCATGCCGATGAAGGCGGCGACGTACTCCGAGCCGGGCTCGTCGAAGACCCGCTGGGGGGTGTCGAGCTGCTCGAGCCGGCCGGCCTTCATGATGGCCAGCCGGTCGCCGAGCGCGAACGCCTCGGACTGGTCGTGGGTCACGAAGACCGCGCTGAAGCCGAGGCGCTGGTGCAGCTGGTGGATCTGGGTGCGCACCTGGTCGCGCAGGCGGGCGTCGAGGTTGCTGAGGGGCTCGTCGAAGAGCACCAGGTCGGGCTCGGCGACGAGGCCGCGGGCCACCGCGACGCGCTGCTGCTGCCCGCCGCTCAGCTGGGCCGGGTAGCGGTCGAGCAGCATCTGGGTGTCCACCATCTCGGCGGCGCGCTCGACGGCGCCGCCCTTGAGGGCGTCCTTGCGCCCCCGCACCTTGAGCGGGTAGCCGATGTTCTTGCGCACCGTCAGGTGCGGCCACAGCGCGTAGGACTGGAACACCATGCCGATGTTGCGCTTGTGGGTGGACACGTCGACGTGCTTGCCGCTGTCGAACACGGTGCGGTCGCCGAAGGAGATGTGACCGGCCTCAGGTCGCTCGAGGCCGGCGAGGCAGCGCAACGTCGTCGTCTTGCCGCAGCCGCTCGGCCCGAGGAGCACGACGAACTCGCCGTCCTCCACGCTCAGGTCGAGGTCGTCGACGACCGTGGTCGCGCCGAAGCGCTTCGTCAGGCCCTGCACGTTGAATCCGGACACGGGGGGTCACCTCATCGTCGGGGTCGGGCGGTCGGCCCGCTGGTCGGGGGTCTCGTCGCGGTCGAGCCGCGGCGTGGTGCGGCCGGCGGCGGTGCCGCCGTCCACCAGGAGGTCGGTGCCGGTGACGTACGACGCGTCGTCACCGACCAGGAAGCCGATGGCGCGGGCGACCTCGTCGGGGTGCCCCTGGCGCTGCATCGGGATGCTGCGGAGGTAGGCGTCCACGTCGACGACGTCGAAGCCCTTGCTGCTGCTGATGTCGGTGGCGATGCTGCCGGGGCAGACCGAGTTGCAACGCACGCCGCGCTCGGCCAGCTCGAGGGCCGCCACGCGCGTCAGCGCGCGCACGCCGAACTTCGACGCGCCGTACGCACCGAGGCCGGTCGTGGCCAGCACGCCCCGCAGCGAGGAGACGGTGACGACGGCGCCGCCCCGGCCCACCGCTCGCGCGGCGGCGCGCAGGGCGAGGAACGTGCCGACGAGGTTGACGTCGACGATGCGGCGGAAGTCGTCCAGCGTCGCGGACGCGAGCTCCGCACGCTGGGCGATCCCCGCGGAGTGCACGAGCACGTCGAGCCCGTCGGGCGCCCAGCGCGCGACCAGCTGGTCCCAGGCCGCCTCGTCGGCGACGTCGAGGCGGACGGCGGAGGCTCCGTCACCCAGCGCGGCCGCCAGGGCGCCGGCCCCGTCGACGTCGATGTCGCCGAGGACGACCGTGGCTCCGCGGGCGTGGAGCAGCCGCGCGGTGGCGGCGCCGATCCCGCTGGCCGCGCCGGTGACGAGCGCGGTGCGGCCGTCGAGGACGGCCGTGGCGGGGAGCCGGGCGTCGGTCATGGGCGGATCACCTCGCTGTCGGGTCGAGCGGACGGGTGGGCGGGCGGATCGGGAGGAACGGTGGGACACGCGACGGGGCGGCGACCGGCCGGAGCCGGTCGCCGCCGTCGCTCACGGCAGGAAGAGGGACTCCCACTCCTGCTGGTAAGCCTGCACCTGCTCGGGCGTCAGCGCGTCCGGGTCGGGCAGCTCGATGGCGCCGGCGTCCGCCACCGCACCGTTGCCCTCGCCCAGGACGGAGGCGTAGCCGACGTTGAGCGCGGCCTGGCCGTCCTCACTGACCATGAAGTCGGCGAGCACCTGGGCGGCGTTGGGGTGCGGCGCGACCTTGAGGATGTGGGAGTACCAGGGGGTGCCCCACGCCGGGTCGGGCAGCTTCCAGTCGACCGGCGCGCCGGCCTCGACCTCGGCCACGAGCGGCTGCACGCCCGGGGCGGCGACGATCTCGCCGGAGGTCAGCGCCTGGGCGATGCCCAGTGCACTCGGGTAGATGCGCGGCTCGAGCTCGGCGAGCTGCTCGACGAAGTCGGGGCCGAAGTTGTCCTCGTAGAACGAGTAGAAGTCGACGTACGCCGCGATGCCCTGCGGGTTGACGATGCCGATCTTCCCGGCGTACTGCTCGTCGAGCATGTCCTGCGGCTCCTCGAAGCCGTCCGGCACCGCGTCGGTGTTCCAGCCCATGGCGAAGACGGCCGCGCTGGTGAGGAAGAACGAGTCCGCGATGACGTTCTCGTCGCGGTCGAACGCCTCCTCGTCGAACGAGGGCCCGCGCAGGTCGGCGACCGAGTACTGACCGGACTCCGACACCGTCGTGATCCAGGCCGCGTCGGTGACCATGTGGACGTCCGCGGTGCCGCGCCCGGTCTGGTTCTCGACCTCGACCTTGGGGTTCATCTCGGCGTCCGTGCCGCGCACGAACTTCATGTCGATGTCGGGGTAGGCGTCCTCGAAGGCGACCTCGAGGGCCTCGAGGCGCGTCGGGTTCTGGCTCGAGTAGAGCAGCACCTCGCCCTCCTCGTTCGCCGCGGCGACGACGGCGTCCCAGTCGCCCTCGACGGCCTCGCCCCCGCTGCCGCCGCTGTCGCTGCCGCACCCGGCGAGCACGACTGCCAACGCCGACACCGCCACGCCCGTCCGGATCACTGTGGTCCTCATGCCGTTCCTCCAGCTGAAGTTGAACTGATATCGGTTCAAGGTAGTGCGGCCGGGCTGTGGCGTCAATCACTAGTTCGACCCGACTGGACATGCGCTGCGATCCGCGTCCGCCGAGCGCTCCCGGGCGCTCCCGGGCGCTCCGAGGCGCGCCCGGGCAGGCCGAAGCACCCCGTCCGCGCGGGCGGACGGGGTGGAGGGCGGGGGCTCAGGCGGTGGCGTCCGCGGCGGCGACCATGGTGCGCTCCTCGCCCATGACGGCGATCCGGCGCCCACGCATCTTCCCGACGTGCCGGACGGCGGCCTTCCACTCGTCACTGGCGAGGGCGGCCTCGAGCGCGGCCCGGTCGTCGAAGCTGAGGATCGAGACGCCGTCCCACCCCTCGGAGCGCTCCTCGAACGCGCCCTGGACGTCGGTGTGGAGCCAGCGACGCAGGCCCGGCAGGCCGTAGGTCACCTCGGCGTGCTCACCACGCCACCAGTCGATGAACTGCTCGTGGGTCCAGTCGTCGGGCTTCGAGGCCATCAGGACGAGGTTGTACATGGGGTCACTCCTGGTCGGTGTCGGGGTCGGGGCCCACCAGACGCACGCAGGCGCCGGTGATGAACTCCGCGATGTCGCCGAGGCTCTGGCGACCGCCGGGGCGGTACCAGCGCCAGACGCTGACGATGAGGGCGAGCAGGGCGAGGCCGGTCTGGCGCGGGTCGCGCGCGACGAAGGCGCCGGACTCCATGCCCTGCTCGATGAGGCGGGACCACTCGTCCTCGATCGCCCGCACGAGGATGCGGGCCCGCTGCCGCTCGGCCTCCTCGCGCTCCGAGGCGCGCTGCGTGGTGAGCAGGTCCATGTGGGCGAGCAGGATCCGCGCCGAGAGGGTCTCCCGGTCGGTGAGGTCGAAGGCCTTGCTGACGGCCGCCCGGAGCCGGCCGAGGTCGTCCGGCTGGTCCGCGACGACCTCCTGGAACTGCTCCAGCGAGCGCTCCAGCTCGGCGCTCATGATGGTGAGCAGGCAGTGCACCTTCGACTCGAAGTAGTGGTAGAGCGCGGTCTGCCCGATGCCCACCTGGTCGGCGATCGAGGCCCACTTGGTCTGCTCGAAGCCGTCCCGCCCGAAGCTGTCGACCGCGGCCTGCAGGATGACGCCGCGCTTGGAGCGCGGCCCGTCCTTGCGGCGCGGGACGACGGGCTCCACCCCTCGGTCGGACGCGGCGGCTGCACGGGTGCTGGTCATGGTGGGCCTTCCTCGACCGGTGGCGACGTCCGCACAGCGTACTGAAGTGAAGTCGGGTTCACGGGGATACCGCTCGGTCCGCCACGAGACGAGCAGCGAGCGCGACCGCCTCCGACCGGTTGAGCTTGCCCACGCGGTTCTGCGGCAGGTCGGGCACGACGTGGACGACCTCCGGCCACTTGGCCTTGGGGAAGCCGGCGGCCTCCAGCCCCCGCTGCACGCCGGCGAGGTCGATCGGCTCGACCGTGACCAGCAGCGCGGCGACGCGCTCCCCCAGCAGCTCGTCCGGCACGGGCACCACGCAGACCTGGGCCACCTGGGGCAGGTCGGCCAGGGCCGCCTCGACCTCGTTCACGTCGATGTTGCGGCCGCCGCGGATGATGACCTGCTTCTCCCGGCCGGACACCTGGAGGAAGCCGCCCTCGTCGATCCGCCCGAGGTCGCCGGTCGGCAGGAACCCGTCGTCGGTGAGGTCGGGCCGCTGCGGCCGCCCCTCCCGCGCGTAGCCGAGGAACAGCGACGGGCCGCTGACCTGGAGCCGCCCCTCCCGGCCGGGCGCCACGGGGCGACCGTCCTCGCCGACCACCCGCACGTCGGTGCCCGGGAAGGGGCGACCGTCGCGCCCCAGGCGCACGGACGCGTCGTCGTCGGGACGGGGGGACGTGTGGCCCAGGCACTCGGACATGCCGAACACGCGGAGGAACCGGGTGCCGAGGGCACGCTCGGCACGCTCGAGGGCGACCGCGTTCATCGGCCCGCCGCCGACCGTCATCGCCCGCAGGGAGGACAGGCGGCCCTCGCTGCCGGGGACGAGGGAGAGCTGCAGCGCCATGGTCGGCACGAGCATCGTCCACGCGACGCGCCGCGACTCCATGAGGTCGAGCGCCTCGGCGGGGTTCCACTTCTCGAGGCAGACCTGGCTGCCGCCGAGCAGCGCGGGCAGGTAGAGGCCGAAGCAGAAGGCGGCGACCGACGACAGCGGCACGAGCGCCGCCACCGGGTCCCCGGGCCGCAGGCCGACGAGGTCGATGGTGGTGCGCG